>JAYTSV010000097.1:0-24043 GCA_043745465.1 Fimbriiglobus sp. | reverse complement strand
ACAGCGTCTCGGCGATGGGGTATTGCTTCGCGGCCGTGATGAACTTTTGGTAGACGACAATCACCTGATCGACTTGGCCGGAGACGAAAAGATCAATGTAGCGCGACGCCAGGGCATCGACATCCTCGAACTTGGGCTTGTCTTCAAAATTGGTGTACGAGTTGGCAACCTGGATTTGTTGGAACTTGAAGTAGGCGATGCCGCGCTTGCCGGACACGTCGAGGTCGAAGTCGGTGCCGGCGTCGCGAAGCGCGCGAATCTTCGGCATCGCCTCGCGCAAGATGCTGCCGTTGTAGCCGCCGCACAGGCCGCGGTTGGCCGTGATGACGAGCACGAGTACCTTCTTGACGACCGGCCGCGCGGCGAGCAGCGGGTGCGAGACCTCGCCGGCGTTCTTCGAGAGGTCGGCGGCGAGTTCGGCGATCTTGCGCGTGTAGGCGTCCGCTTCGGTCGCGCGGTCGAACGCCTTCTTGAAGCGGGCCGTGGCGATGAGTTCCATCGTCTTCGTGATCTTGCGGATGTTCCGAATCGCCTTGCGGCGGCGGACCAGCGATCTCAGGTTAGGCATGATTCCCCTTGGCGGTCAGCCCCACGGCACCGGCCGAATGGTCGCGTTTTAGAACAGCACCGGCTTGCCCAACTTGCGGCGGATCACGGTGAACTGACCGGCGTGTAGCATGGTGTGTTGAGCAGCGAACAACAGCACGTGGGCCAAAGTCGGCCCGGCCCACCGCATCTTCTCGGAGGACGGCTTGCTCAAGTCCGCGTCGCTCAACGCCCGCACGGCCGCGACGGTCACGGCCCGGACTTCGCGGAGCAACGTCAGGTACCCGTCCTTGGTCAGGAAACCTGCGTCGGCGTCGATCTTCGCCCCCTTGCCGCCGTGGAGGTCGGCGAAGCCGGCGGGCAACTCCGGGTAGGCGACGCCCGACAGTTCGGCCGTCACCAAGAACGGGTCGCCACCGATGACGTTGCCGAGTTGCCAGGCGGCGTGGTTCGCTCCGGGGACCGGACGGACGAGCAGGTCGGCGTCGGAGAAGTCCGCGACGAACATCTCCAACGTCGCCAGCGTCGATTCCAACGCCACGACCACAACTTCGCATCCAGACATTAAAGGCTCCTTACCGCGAGTCTTAAGGATCAAGCGATCGGGTTAAGCCTTGTACTGCTTGTTGAAGGCTTCGATGCCGCCGAGGATGCTGGTTTCGACTTCGGGCGTGATGTCCTTCTTCTCGGCGAGCAGCGCCCGGACTTCCGGCATTTGCTCCTTCATGAAGGCGACGAACTGCTTCTCCCAGGTCTTCACGTCCTTGCGGGCGACCTTGTCGAGGCCGCCCTTGTTGCCGGCGAAGATCACCATGACCTGGTCGATCACGTTCAGCGGCTCGTACTGGCCCTGCTTCAAGATTTCGACCATGCGGTAACCGCGGTCGAGTTGCCGTTGCGTGGCCGCGTCGAGGTCGGTGCCGAGTTGGGCGAAGGCTTCGAGTTCGCGGAACTGGGCGAGGGCGAGCTTCAAGCCGCCGGCGACGAACTTGTTCTTCATCGCCTTGATCTGGGCGTTGCCGCCGACGCGGCTTACCGAAATGCCCACGTCCACGGCCGGCAGCACGCCGGCGTTCTTCAACTCGGGCTGCAAGTAAATCTGGCCGTCGGTAATGGAGATGACGTTGGTCGGGATGTACGCCGACACTTCGCCTTCGAGGGTCTCGATGATCGGCAGCGCCGTCAGCGACCCGCCGGAGCCGATGACGCGACTGATCTTGGTGCCGGGGAACTTCTTGTGGTCGTGCTCGGCCTGCTCCTTGCCGCCGGCCGCGCCCGGCCCGAAGTAGACCATGCCGGCCTCGCCGGTGGCCCGTTTGCGGCCGGTCTCGGCCTTGGCGTTGATGCCCCAGTCGGCACTGACCACCTTGTCGTCGGCGTCGTTCGGCACGATGACCCACTTGTCGGCCAGCTTGGCGGAGCGCTCCAACAACCGGCTGTGGCAGTAGAACACGTCGCCGGGGTAAGCCTCGCGGCCGGGGGGCCGGCGGACCAGCAGCGACAGTTGGCGGTACGCCGCGGCCTGCTTCGACAGATCGTCGTAAACGACGAGAGTGTCGCGGCCCTCTTCGTACATGAAGTACTCGGCAATGGTCGTCCCGGCGTAGGGCGCGATGTACTGCAACGGGGCCGAGTCGCTCGACGACGCGACCACGACAACGGTGTACTCCATCGCGCCGAGTTCGCGCAGCTTCTCGACCACCGACGCGATCTTCGACTCCATCTGTCCGCACGCCACGTACACGCAGATGACGTTTTCGGACTTCTGGTTGATGATCGTGTCGAGGGCGATCTGGGTCTTGCCGGTCTTGCGGTCGCCGATGATGAGTTCGCGCTGGCCGCGGCCGACCGGGGTCATGGCGTCGATGGCCTTGATGCCCGTTTGCAGCGGCACCTTCACCGGTTGCCGGTCCACGATGCCGGGGGCCGGCGACTCGACGAGGCGGGTGCGGGTCGTCAGGATCGGGCCTTTGCCGTCCATCGGGTTGCCGAGCGGATCGACGACGCGGCCGATCATCTCGGGGCCGACGGGGATCGACAGGAGCGTGCCGGTCGTGCGGACCTCGGCCCCCTCACGCACCTTGAGGTAGTCCCCCAAAATGATGATCGAGACGGACTTCTCTTCGAGGTTGAACGCCAGCCCCTTGGCCCCGGACTCGGGGAAGTCCACGAGTTCGCCGGCCATGACCTCCGAGAGGCCGTAGACGCGGGCGATGCCGTCGCCGACCTCGAGCACCTTGCCGGTCTCGCGGACGTCGATCTGCTTGCCGAAGTCGGCGATTTGCCGCTCGAGGATGGACGCGATTTCGCCGGCGTTGATCTTGTCAGCCATGAGTGCCACTCGTCGTCAGGTGGGTGCGGAGGTTGTCGAGCCGGGTGCGGACGCTGGTGTCGTACACCTTGTCCCCGACCTGGACGATCAGGCCGCCGAGGATGTCGGGGTCGATGCGGATGTCCAGGACCGGGTGGGCGTTCAGTTGAGTGTGCAGAGTCTTCGTCAGGGCGTCCACTTGCGCGTCGAGCAGCGGCACCGGGGCCGTCACCTTGACCCGCACGCGGCCGGCGGCGGCGTCGCGCAGGGTGCGCAACTCGGCACTAATCGCGGGCAGCAGGTCGAGCCGGCCGTTGGCGTTCAGGACGCCGACGAACTTGCGGAAGGTCTCGCTCGTCCGGTGTTCAAAGGCGGCGGCCAGGACCGGCAACTTGCCGGCCATGGACACGCTGTTCCCCGCGAGGAAGGCCTGGATGCGGGGGTGCGACTTGACGACGCCGGCGACGACCTCTTCGAGTTCGTCCCCGACCGCGTCGAGTTGGTCCGACTTGGCGGCGACGCCCATTAAAGCTTCGGCGTAGACGCGGGCGACCCGGGCTTTAGCTCCGGTCGCTTCGAGGACCGTCTCGTGTTGTTTGGGGTCGCTCATCGCACACCTTCCGGGACCGACGCGGGGGTTAGTTGACGCTGGCCTTCAACTCGGCCAACGACTCTTCGATCAGCCGGCTGTGGTCGCCGGGGGTGACTTCGCGGCGGATCGCCTTGCCGGCCATGAGCGACGCGAGTTGCACCGACTTCTGGTACAGTTCGGCGATGGCCTGGCCCTTGGCAGTCTCGATCTCGCGGACGGCCCGTTCGCGCTCGGCGGCGGCTTCCTTGAGGCCGATCTCGCGCTCGGTCGCCCGGAGCTTTTCGGCATCCTTGCGGGCCTCGTCCATGAGCGCCTTAATCTCGCTCTGGGCCTGCCCCATCTTGACGGCCAGGTCGGCGCGGATCGCCTCGGCCTCCTTGCGGGCGAGCATCGCCTCGTCGCGGACCTGCACGATCAGGTCTTCGCGGGCCTGGATGCCCTTGGTGATCGCCGGCCAGGCGAACTTGGCCATTAGCGCGAGCAGGATGAGGAACACGACGAGCGTGTAGATGCTCAGGTCCCAGCGGGCGGGCAGGTCGAAGATGCCGCGCTGCCCCGGCTCCGCCCCGAACGCGGGGGCGGCCAGGGCCAGGAGTGCGAGCAGCGCGGGGGCGAACCGGGCGGCGGTCATGGGGAGGCCTCGTGGAGTCGGGGAACGGTCCGGGGCGGGTCGCCTTAGACGACGAAGCACAGCGCGAGCGAAATGATCCCGGCCCCTTCGACGAGACCGCCGATGATGAGCATCGCGGTGCGGATGTAGTCGGCCTGCTCCGGCTGGCGGGCGATGCCGCTCATCGCCCCGAAGCCGATCAGCCCCAGGCCGACGCCGATGCCGATGACCGACAGGCCCATGCCGATCGGGGCGAGGTTCATCGCCTTGACGGCGACCGCGGCGGTGCCGGCCGGGGTGACGACGACGGGCGGGTCCACGGCCATCGCGTTGCCGGAGAAGGCCACGAACGCCACGGCGGCCAGGAGAGCGAGAACTTTACGCATCGAGAAACCATCCTCAAAAAAAGTAGGGGAACCAGTGTCCCGGTCAGTGTATCGCGAGTCCGAAGTCAGTCGTTTCGTAAGGTCGTCGAGTTAATGGGCCGGGTGCCGGGCCAGGCCGATGAAGATCGCCGACAGCAGCGTGAAGATGAACGCCTGCAGCGCCGCGACGAGCAATTCGAGCATACTGAGGGCGGTCACAATGGCCACGCTCAACGGGGCGACGAGGAAGTACAGGCTCTCCGACCCCTTGTGGAAGGCCAGCCAGTCCGACTTCGCCACCATTGTGATGAAGAACAGCATCACGAAAATGGCCACGTGCCCGGCCAGCATGTTAGCGAACAGACGCACGGCCAGCACGAACGGCCGAATCAGCGGCGTCAGGAGTTCGAGGGCCAGCATCAACAGAATCAAGAAGTACCCGGGGATTTTCGCCGGGCCTTCGAGCTTGATGTTCGGCACGAACGACTTCGCGTACCCGGCGAACCCGTTCTGTTGGACGCCGGAGAAGTGCGTGTACAGGAAGACGACGAGGGCGAGCGCCGAAGTCACCGCGATGCTGGCCGTCGGCGACCCGAGGAACGGGATCATGCCGAACATGTTCGCGGTCAGCACGAACAGGAAGGTCGTGCCCAGAAACGGCACGTACTTGTCGCCGTCGTGGTGGACGTGGCCGTGGTGGTCCTTGTGGTCGATGGCCGGGCGGGCGATCTGGTCGCGGACGAAGTAGACGAGCGATTCGGCAATGCCCTGGGCGACGCCGCGGGGCGGTGCCCCGGACCGCATTCGCCGGCCGAGCCAGAGGAGAACGGTGGCCGTGACCAGCGCGGCCGCACCGAGCAGGACGTGGAACTTCGTGACCTGCCAGCCGCCGATGTTCGGCAGGTCGAGCTTGAGGTGCAGGGACTCGAAGAACTCGAAGTACGGGTGGTCCTGGGCCTCGGCCGTGTAATCCACGAACGGCTTTTCGCCCGGCGCTACGACTGGTGCGTCGCTCATTCGGTCCCCCCGTCCGTTCTCGTTTTCGCCGCTCTCGCCCGGTCCGAATCCCGGACCATGCGAACCGTCTCGACGCACAATACCGTCAAATACGCAGTCAACATCCAGAGGCAAAAGGCCTGTCGATCCGTCGGCCCGAAGCCGAACCGGGCGACCATCATCGCCCCGACCAACCCGACCGTCCCGCGGACCCCGACGCCGACCCAGTATCCCAAGACCAGCGACTCGCCGCCCTGACGCGCCACCCGAGCCTCAACGACCCCGGCCAGCACGGCGGCGACGAACATCACCCCGGCCGCCGACCCCGCCATCGAACCGTGCGGCCGGTCGCCGAAGCGGTCGGCGATCCAACCCAAAACCGCAACCGACGCCAGGGCGAGTCCGACTCGGCCAACACTCCGGCGAGTCATCGCCGCGCGTCCCGCGATTCGCCTTTCAGCAATCGCACCGTGAGCAGAACGGCCGCAATCAGGCCGAGCATCATCAGGCCGACGGTAAATCCGCCGCGAGTCCCGGCGAAGTAGTCGATGGCGACGCCTGCGAGAGTGAACGCTACCAGTTCCGACCCAATGACCGCGAGGCCGAGGCCCACCGGTTTCGCGGTCGGACCCGACGGATCATTTCCCGGGATTGGCGTCATTGGTGCAGCCAACTCCGAGTCTTGTCCCGCAGCGATAACGACATTGTGGGGAAGTGGGCAAACCCGTCAACGCCGACTTCGTGATTATTTTCACAAAGCTCCGTCCGCAGTCATCGGGTGGATCCAAGTCGGTCCCGGACAACAACTTTCGGAGTGACGAGGATTACCCGAGACGCGGAGCTAATCGTTAAAATCGGCCGAATCTATCGGACGCACTTTCCGTTTTCCGTGTATTCGTGCCGGTCAGTTGCCGAAATTGAACATTCTCGCGGATTACGCTGGAGGAAAAATTGACAAAGCCGTCGCGGAACCTGGAAGTTCGATTGACAATACCCTACCGGTTTTCTTAGAATTGCCCAAGGTGATTGCAGTACCGACGCTTGCGTCGATCGGGTGCCCGCCCGAACCGCAGTCGCCTCAGCCCGCCCCTGTGATTTGATGCCCTCCCTTCGGTGGGGTGGCGTTTCGTTTCGACTCCGGCTCGGTGCGTCCGAGTATTCCGACCGCGTGCAGGATGTCCGCGAGATACAATCCCTAACCGACCCGGGATGTCCGACCGCACTGGCCAGTCGGTCCGCACTCGGCGACCCCAAGGTGACCCTGTGAAAGTTCTGCCGTCCTCCGCCAAACCGTTGAAGCCCGCTCTCCGCCCGAACCCGAACCCGGCCGCAAAGGGGAAACCGGTCCCCGCGGCCACCAAGGTCGTGCCGAAGCCGAAGGCCAAGCACAGCAAGCCGGCGTCCCGCGTCGCGCCGAAGCCGACGCCGAAGCCGTTGAAGCCGGCCCGCCCGGCCGCGAGTGTCGAGCCGGCCAAGCCCGCCGTTAAGCCGCCGGCCGCAAAGACGTCGTCGCGGCCGCCGAAGTCCACGGGCAAGGTCGAGCCTGGCAAGGGCGGGGCCAAGGCCCACTCGACCCTCCGCGTCGAAGCCGCCATCCCCACGGACAAGGACCTGTCGGCCCGCACCCGCCAGGCCGGTATCGTCAAGGACCGCATCCACCTCACCGCCCCAGACGCCTACTGGCTCCACGTTTACTGGGAATTGTCGCTCCAGTCCGTGCAGCGGGCCGAAGCCGCGCTCAACCAGGACTGGCACGGCGCGAAGCCGATCATCCGCCTGTGCGACGTGAGCAGCACCGACACGACGAGCACCTCGGAAGCCATCGTCAAGGACATCGTCGTCCACGGCGGGTGCAGCCACTGGTACATCGACGTGCCGCAGCCGCCGCGGACCTACCGGGCGGACATCGGCTACCTGACGCGGCAGAACCGCTTCTTCGCGCTGGCCCGGTCGAACGTGCTGACCTCGCCGACGGCCGGCACGAGCGAAGCCCTGAACGGCGACCTGCCCCCGGAGTCGGGCGGCCACCGGACCAAGGCCGAGGAGGCCGCCGACGCCCGCCACCACGCCGAGGAAGCCTTCCGCCGGCCGCTCAAGGAGAACACCTTCGGCACCGGCGCGGTCCTGCCCGGCAAGCTCAAGAAGTTCTTCTTCGACCTCGACGCCGAACTCATCGTGTACGTCAAAACCGACCCGGCCGCGACGGTCACCCTGCAGAACGAACCGGTGCCGATCGGGGCCGACGGCACCGCGACGATGCGCTTCAGCCTGCCCGACAGCCGGCAAATCATCCCGGCCGTGGCCACGTCCGGCGACGGCATGGAGGAGCAGACCATCGTCCTCGCCGTCGAGCGGAACACCAAGCGGCTCGACCCGATGATCCACGACCTGTACGGCGACACGTGAGCCGCCGCCGGCGTTGACGCCACAGATTTCGGCGCTCCGGTTCCCTCATCGCTATGATAGTCTCCCGGTTGGTTGATGACTTTCACCGTGTTGCAAGGACGCGACCGATGACGACCCCAGTAACGGGTGGGCCGAACCGTTTCCCGTACTGGGTACTCGTCGGCGGGGCGATTCTCGCCTTGGGATACCTGCCGTCCGTCACGACCCCGTTCGATTTCATCGACGACGGCAGTCTGGTTTACCCGGCCCCGGAGGGGTCGGCGGCGGGCGATTACGCGCGACTCTGGTGGGACAAAGTCCGGTCCAACGTCGCCCACCTGGGGCCGTTCCGACCAGTGCTGTGGGGCCACTGGGAAGTCTTCGCCAATGCCTTCGGCGGCGACGCGGTCGCCTGGCGAGTCTCGCGGTTGATCTGGTGCGGGTTCGCGGCAACGGTGCTGCTCTGGTTGATGCGCGAACTCAAAATCCCCCCGGCCGCCGCGTTAATCACCGCCGCGGCCGCGACGTGGAACCCCTACCGCAACGAAATTTGGACCAGCCTGACCCTCGCCGAAGGCGTGGCGATGCCCTACGCACTGTTGGCGTTGGTCGGTGCCCGGAAAGCGGCCCACAGCACTGCCCCGGCACGCTGGGACGCCCTGGCCGTTTTCAGCTTCCTCGCCGCACTCGGGTGCAAGAACACCTTCGCGGCCCTACTCCCGGCCCTGCTCTCTCTTCGCATTTTAACGGACGGCCTCACCTGGCGCGGCGGGTGGTCGGCGAACCGCGCCCGCGTCGGCATTTACCTGCTCCCGCTCGCCCTGCCCGCCGTCCACTTCGTCTACTACAAGTTGAACTGGCAGGCCGGGCAGTACGAAACCCCGGGGCCGAGTCTGGCGCAACTCAAACGGATCGCGTTCTGGCTGAAAGGGGCCGCCGGCCTGGACTTCCTCGGCGTCGGGCTTCTCGCGGCCGGCGGCGCGCTGGTCTCGAACCGAAAAGAAGTCTCACCGATCCGGGGCATCGTCCGCCAGTACCGGGCCTCGGTCGTCGCCGGGGGCTGCCTCTTCGTTGCCGGGGTGGCGGTCTACTCGCCGGTGGCGATCATGGCCGCCCGGTACACGATGCCCGCGGTCTGGGGGTGCGATCTCGCACTCGCCGTGGTCCTGACGGCCCTGTTCGCCCTCCCGCGAACGCCTTCCAAATCCGTCGCGGTCGTGGCCATTCTCGTCGGGTTGATCGTCATGGTCGTCGCCAACGTCGGCCGCCAACAGAAGTTCGCCGCCCGGTCCCGCGTCCTGTGGGACGCGCTGGAGTACCTCGAAACGAACGCCCCCGGCGGTGCCCGAATCGCGTGGGTCAGTGGGGAAACGGCGGGCGGCGCGCTGAACGCCGAAGAGGGGATTCACTTCTCCTGGCACTTGTCCCACCGCGGCCGCGGGGACGTGCGGGTCGGGCTGGTCACGGAGGCCGGGCGACCGATTCCGCGCGACGAACTCCCCCCTCTCGACCGGGACGCCGATTTCCGCCTGACCATGAAGCCCGCGACCGATCCCCGGTGGGAGCGGCAGAACGAATTCGCCGCCGCGTACTGGCTCGGCCGGAAGCAGTTCCAGTGCTTCCTCGATGCCAGCCGGGCCGCCCCACTTGAGGCATCGAAGTGAAAGGCGGACAGTACGGCGACACGTGAGCCGCCGCCGGCGTTGACGCCATCCGTCCCCCCGGCTATGCGGCAGCGCACACCCCGGGGGATTTTTCATGCGCACCGTCCTACTGGCCCTGATCGCCGCGTCGATTTCCGGGTGCGCCTTCTTCGCGCCACTGCCGAAGAAGATTTGGCTCGACCAGTACAACGGCCTGGCCCAACTCCCCGACCCCGGCACCCGGCTCAACGTGCTGTCCCAGGTGACCGAATCGGCGGCCTACGACGGCGACGCGGCGGCAGTGAAGCGCTTCCTCAAGGACTTCCGCGGCGACCCCCGGCACGACGACCTGGCCGCGAAGTGCGCCCAACGCCTCGTCGGCAAGAGCCTGCCGGACGCCGAGGCGGTCGCCGGCCTGATCGACGACCCCGCCCGCCGCGCCGAGACCCTGGTCAAAATCCGGCCCAAGGTCGTGGACCCGGTGAGCGAGAAGCCGGCGACGAAGTGAGTCGCTAAGCTGTCCGCGTCCCCGAACGCACCACGGAGCGCGACGATGAGTAGCCAACCGGACGCCCGCCTCGACGAACTGCACCTGACCCTGCCGACGGCCCCGAAGCCGATGGCCATCTACCGGCCGTGTCTTCGGGTCGGCAACTTCCTGTACGTCTCCGGGCACGGGCCGCTCAAGCCGGACGGCACGCTCATCGCCGGCGTTCTCGGCAAGGACTTGACCCTCGACGAGGGCAAGGCGGCGGCGCGGCAAGTCGCGCTGGCCGTGCTCTCGACCGTGAAGACGCACCTGGGCACGCTCAACACGGTCAAGCGGCTCGTGAAAACGCTCGGCTGGGTGGCGAGTGCGAACGACTTCCTCGACCAGCCCGAGGTGATGAACGGCTGGTCCGAGTTGATGCGGGAAGTCTTCGGCGAGGACGCCGGCGTCGGCGTGCGGAGCGCGATCGGCACGAACGTGTTGCCGAAGAACATCGCCGTCGAAGTCGAGTGCCTGTTCGAACTCGAAGGCTGAGCCGTCAGCGGTTAAAGACCATGACTGCGGTGGCGACGAGGGCGACCACCACCACGACGGCGAGGGCGACGGCGGCGAGCTTCGACGTGCTCCACGGCCGCTCCCCGGACACCCGGCCGGTCTGGCCGTTGACCGTCACCTGGTACACCTTGGCGTTGTACCGGTAGGCGGCGACCCACGCCGGCAGCAGGACGTGTTTGAAGGTGATCGCGCTGTACCGGGTCCGCTTGCCGTGGATTCGCTGGTGGTCGCCGCCGATGTCGGCCTCGATGGCCCGCACGATCTCCGGCTGCATCATTTCCTTGGCCACCTGGAAGCCCTCCTTCAACCCGACGGAGTACCGCTCGGCCTGGAAGCCGCTCAGGTAGGCCGCGTCGAACGGCTTCAACTTCTTCAACTGGTAGTCCCCGATCTCGGCCAGGCGGTCGGCCGTCAAGCTCGTCGTGGCGGGGACGAGCAGGTCGTCGAAGGCGCACTCGACGGTGCCGCTCGCGGAACTCCACCGGGTCCGCGTGACGGTGCGGGTGCGGACTTCGCTGCGGCCGTCGGCCAGCCGCTCGGTGTACCGCACGAGTTCCTGGTAGTCGTCGCCGCGCTCGCCCTCGTAACTGCTGGACGTGTCGCTGTCGTAGGTCCAGTACGGCAGGTAAACGCCGACGAGCCGGCCGAGGGCGAGGACCGTCTTCAACTCGGTCGGGGCGAACCACCGCGACTCGATCCAGGCGGTGAACGCCTCCCGCGCGCCGCGCAAATCGACGGCGAAGGCGATCAAGGACTCGGGCGGCAACAACCCTTCGACGGCGACCGGCGTGGTTTCGAGGTGCGTCGTGCAGAACGGGCAGGCGTCAGCGGCGACCTTGTCGTCGAGGATGACGACCGCGCCGCACCCGGGGCACTTCGTCTCGGTGCCGTGGCCGGGGATGGCCTTCGCCTTGGCGTCGGCTTGGCCGAGGGCGTCGAGGTAGTCCCGCTCGACGATTTCGGCGGCTTCGTCCGTCGCGATCGCCTGGTCGTGGCCACAGTACGGGCACTTCAACCGACTCGCGCGGGGGTCGTAGTCGAGCCTGGCCCCGCACTGGCCGCACGGGAACTTGCGACCGGCCGGCGTGAGCTTGGCGGGCGGGGCGGCGGGGGGCGGGGGAAGGTCGCTCATGGGCGTCGCGTCGGGATGCGGGGGTTCGGACGACAGTCTATTCCGAATCGTCCCTTCCCGCATTTAAGAACTCGCGCGATTTACGGCAATTGGCCGAGCTTCGCCTTCAACTCGTCCCGGCGGCCGTGCTGGCGGCCCTGGTGCGTGTTTTCGCTCAGCTTCACCGCCGTCGTCCAGGCGGCGCGCGCCAACGCGGTCTCGCCGAGGCGGGCGTACACGTCCCCGGCGTGGTCCCAGACGATGGGGTCCCTGGCCCCGTCGTAGCTGGCCATCGCTTGCTCGAAGGCGGCGCGGGCTTCGGTCAGCTTGCCGCGGCGGAACAGCACCCAGCCGAGGCTGTCGAGGTAGGTGCCGCGGGCGACCTCCGGCTTGCCGGCGCGGCGGGCCTCGTCGCCGTCGAGTTCGATCGCCCGCCGCAGCATCGCCTCGGCCTGCGGCAGTTTGCGGCCCTGGTCGGCGAGGTTGTATGCGTAGTTGTTCAGGACCAGCACCTCGGGCGCGTTGACCGTTTCTTCGCCGTCGAGCAACTCCTCGTACAGGGCGTCGGCCGCGGCGGAGTCGCGCAGCGCGAGGTGGGCTTCGGCCTGGCGCAACTTCGCCCGGCGAACGGTGTCCGGGTCGGCCGACTCGGTCAAGATTCCGGCGAGGAGTTTGAGCGCGTCCTGCGGGCGGTCGATTTGCGTCAGCACGTAGGCCTTGCTCAACCGCACGCTCAACGGGAGCGCCGCCGCCCGTTCGGCTTCGCCCAGGACGCGGAGGGCTTCCGGCCCGCGGCCCAACTCGACGAGCGGCGTCACCCGCTGTAACTTCCAGATGAGGCGGTCGTCGCGGCCGGCGCGGCCTTCCAACTCGTCGCACAGTTCGAGGCAGTCCTGCCACTTCCGCTGCCGCTCCAGCGACGCGAGGTACAGGATCGCGGCCCGACGGTCGCCGGACCGGGCGGCCGCGGACAGGACCGGGTCGAGCAGGTCGGGCCGGCCGACCCGGGCGGCCAGCCAGACGATCAGGTCGCGCGTCAGCGGGTGCCGCCCGGCGAACCCGGCGGCGGCCTCGCGGACGATCGGCACCGGCAGTTCGGCGTCGGCCTTGATCGCCAGCACGAGGGCGCGGTAGCGGGCGACGCCGGCGGCGTGGTCGTCGTCGTCGGCCACCGGCAGCGGCGCGTCGTCCTTGCCGATCGGGGCGACCTTATTGGCCAGCAGGTCGGCGGCGTCGAGCAGTTCGCGCACCCGACCGGCGGTGCGGTGGAAGCGGACGTACCGGTCGAAGAAGCCCGCGTCCGCCGTCGTCTCGGCCAGCTCGCGGAACAGCCGCGCCCCGGCCGCCGCGTCCTGCCGGCCGAGTTCGCTGGCGTACACCCACCAGACGCGGGCCGACTTCGGCCGGCCGGCGGCTGCGGCCTTGAGCGAGCGCACCGCCTCGGCGTCCGACCCCGTCCGCCGGGTCAGTTCGGCGAGCCGGTCGTAGAACTCGCCGTCGCGGCCGTCCACCGCCGCGGTCGCCGTCAAGAGTTTGAGCGCGTCAGGGTATCGCTCCTGCGCGAGAGCAACCCCGGACAGGTTCCAGGCCAACCGGCTCGGCCCGAAGGCACTCTTCAAGTCGCGGTAAATCGCCTCGGCCTCGGGGAACTTCTTCGAGGCCACCAGCGCGTCCGCCAGTTGTTCGCGGCGCGCGGCCAGGGCGGCGGCGAGTTCGGCGGTCGTCTCGAAGAACGGCGAGCCGACGAGCAAGGCCGCGTCGTCGGTCATCAGCGCGACCAGCCCGCGGAGCGCGATCTCCCGCGCCGCCGGGTCGGCCGCGGCGACGACGGCCAGGTCGCGCAACACGCCGTACCGCCGCAGCGACGGCTTCGCCAGCCCCGGCCGGCCGAGGAGCGCCCGCAGCACCCGCACCGCTTCCGCGTCGGTCTTGCCCTCGTGGGCGATGCGGGCGAGGGTCTGCGCCGTCGTCGCGTCGTCCGGGTCGCGGTCGAGAATCGCCCGGGCGGTGCGGGTCGCGTCGGCGTGACGGCCGAAGACGGCGTACAACCGCAGGCGGTCGCGCGCCACTTCTAGCGACTCGGGGTCGAGCTTCGCGGCCACTTCGAGTTGCTTCAACGCCTGCGCCGGCAGGTTCCGCCCGGCGAGCAGCACCGCGTACCCGAAGCGCGACTGGGCTTCCCGGCGGGCGTCGTCCGTCGGCGTCGCGGCGAGTGCGGCCAAGGCCGTGAGAAACGCGAGGTTCATTCGTCACCCTTCCACACCGGCCCGCGACACCGTGGCCAGTTTACCCGCCCGCGACGCCCTCGAATAGCCGACCCTTCGGCGTAAGATGCCGGCGTGCGACCACCCCCGGAGAATCCCCGTGAAGAAGTTCGGCGTGTTGGCGGCCCTCGTGGGCCTGGCGGCGACTGTCGCGGCGACGCCGTCGCCGCAGGAAAAACCGGCCGACTGGCAGGCGGTCGTCGGCAAGGCGGTCGGCTACTTGAAGACGACGCAGGACGAGACCGGCGGCTGGAGCACGGCCAAGAACATCGGCGTCACCGGCGTCGTCACGACGGGCCTGTTGCAGTGCGGCGTCTCCCCCGACGACGCGCCGGCGGCCAAGGCCCTGGCGGCCATCGAGGCGCTCGTCAACCCGAAGGCCGGGCACATCGCCGGCAGTGACCCCAAGGTCGGTCTGCAGAACTACGTCACCAGCGTCAACCTGATGGCGCTCGTCGCGGCCAAACGGGACGCCAAGTACCAGCCCGCCGTTAAGAACGCGGCGGACTTCTTGAAGAAGCTCCAATGGGACGACGGCGAGGGCAAGGCGACCTCCGACGACTACTACGGCGGCGCGGGGTACGACAGCATGTCCCGGCCCGACCTGTCGAACACGCAGTTCTTCCTCGATGCCCTGCGGGACGCCGGGGTGTCGCAGGACGACCCCGCGTTCAAGAAGGCGACCGTGTTCGTCAGCCGCTGCCAGAACCTGAAGAGCGAGTTCAACGACCGGCCGTGGGCCGGCAAGATCGACGACGGCAGTTTCATCTACAGCGCGGCCGGCGGCGGCTCGACCAAGACCAGCGACGCCCCCGACGCCCCCCTGACCGGCTACGGCAGCATGACCTACGCCGGCGTGAAGAGCATGATCTACGCCGGCGTGGCCAAGGACGACCCCCGCGTGAAGGCGGCCCTCGCCTGGCTGCGCAAGAACTACACGACGGACGCCAACCCCGGGATGCCGCCGCAACTGAGCGAGCGCGGCCTGTACTACTACTACCACACGATGGCCAAGACCCTCGACCTCCTCGGCGACGACACCTTCACCGACGACAAGGGCACCAAGCACGACTGGCGCGCCGACCTCCTCGCTGCGTTGGCCAAGCGCCAAAAGCCCGACGGCAGTTGGTCCAACCCGACCGACCGCTGGCTCGAAGGCGACCCCAATCTCGTCACCGGCTACGCCCTGATGGCGCTGAGCCACTGCCAACGCCAACGGATTCCGAACCTGTCGAAATAGTCGGCTGAAGTTGGCCGATAACAAGATTGACAACAACCAGCCCGTGCGGACAATCCACACTAACGAGAGATGCCGACGCAGTTTGGAGGAAGCGATGATGAATCCGGTCGTGGGTGTGATGAGGTATCACGGCGAGGACTACGAAATCCGGCGGGTGGGACAGCCAACACGCACAGCCAGGGGGTTGTCAGACGACGCGAAGCGGCATGTTGTTTTCTTGCCTGGAACGGACGTGCAAGTGGGTGACGAGCTAGAAAATATGATCACAAATAACCGGCATATTGTGACTGAAATCGGCCGGAGGAGTTTCGCAGGCAAGATGTCATCGATTGATGCAAGTTACGCAATAAAACACGTTACGCACCACTCAGGTCACACATTCAATATCGGTAGTGCGGTAGGTTCACCAATCATGCTAGATAGCCCAGGTGCCTCGCAATCCATCACGTTCACCGGCGGCCAGACGGCGGACTTGCGGAAGGTGCTAGGCCAACTGTTACAAGACGTGGACGGGTTGGAGATCGAACCCGAGGTGAAAGCCGAACTCAAGCAGGATGCCGAGTACCTAGACAAGAAGCTAGCGGCGGGGAAAGCTAAACCGGGTTTCGTCCGCGAGTGTTTGGACGGTATCAAGTCACAACTCGTAACCGCCGCTTCCAAAGCCGCTGCGTCTGGCGTTGCAAGCAAAGTCGGGAAGTGTGCCCAGATGGTCCAAGACTTCTACGCGACACACTTTGGTGGCAACTGACTCAGAACTATCAGCAGTTGATCGACCGGCTACGCGCTGATGGCGCTATCGCACTACTAACCCCGGAAATGATTGAGGTGCAGTCAAATCAGAGCCGAACATGATTAATACTTGTCCAGTCTGTCGCTTGCTCAGCCCTCCAGAAGCTCAGTGGTTTGCCCGAACTCCTGGTCGGGCCTACTCGCCGGCTACCGGTAGTCGGGGTGCCTACCCTTCCTCGCAGGTGCTTTCGCTGGTGCCCTTGGCGGCGGTCTGGCGGCGACTGACGGTGGTGGCCCCCACGGGTACGGCCTCTTCTTATTCGTGCCCCTCGGAATGCTGGTCGGGGCCTCAGCCGGTGGGCCACTCGGATACCTTGCCATGAAAATGATCGAGGCCAACCGTCGGAGATGAACGGGGGCGCGACGGCAATGTCGTGTACTCCTTCATCCGGCCCGACGAATTCGCATCGAATCTGCCGCGGCTCGGCGCGTTCATGCACCGCCTGGGGTGTGAGACCGAGCAGGGCGAAAATCGCTGGTCGCACGGTCGCTGGAATTCGCCTCGTCGCCCCTGGGCCGCGAACTCGCTGCCGGGCCGCCGCCGCGCCGACCATTTAACGCGCCAACCGGCCGGCCTCACGCGCCCGCTTGTGACACGATGTGCCGGAGGACGTCGTGGACGGACAGGACGCCGACGGGGCGGCCGGCGGTCACGACGGGAATGTGGCGGTAGTTGCCGGTCGCCATTTTGCCCAGGGCGAACATCAGCGGGTCGGTCGCCGCGACCGTCTCGGGGTCGCGGGTCATGACGTCGCGGACCGGGCCGTCGGCGAACCCGGGGGAGCCGGCGACGCGGGTCAGGAAGTCGCGCTCGGTCAGGATGCCGACGAGCAGGCCGGCCGCGTCCACGACCAGCACCGCCCCCACTTCGGCCGCGATCATGCGCCGCATCACGTCGCGTAACGGCAGGTCGGCGGTCACCGTCACGGCCGGCCGCGGGTCGAGGACGTTAACGGCGTCGGCCATCAGGCTGCGCTCGACGCGGTCGTGCGGCGTCGGCCGGTCGTCCGCCGTCAGGTCGGACCCGCACCGCCGGCACAGGTCCACGCCGGGGGTGTTCGGGACGTAGCACGCGGGGCAAATCATCGAGCCGTTATATCGCGCGCGGCCCGGGTCCGGTTTACTCGACCGTCCATAAGTCGTCGGACTCGAACAGGTCGGCCAGTTTGCCGGGGCCTTTCTTGGCCAGCGAGGCGTCGATCTGCTGCTGCACCAACTCCTCGTAGGTCGGCTTGCGGACCGCGTAGACCACGCCGATCGGCTCGGGGAACTCCGGGTAGGTCATGCGGCTCAGGAGCGACGCGGCGACGGCGTCCGTCTCGTCGTGGACGAGCAGGTCGTCGAGGGCGCAGTCCTTGCCGATGACCACGATTTCGGGCTTCAGGCCGATCAGCCGGATGCCCTTGTCGCGGTTCTTGCCGAACACCATCGGCTTGCCGTGTTCCAGGTAGAGCAGGTTCTCGGACTTCATGGTGCGGTCGGTGGCGTAGGCCCACACGTCGTCGTTGAAGATTTTGCAGTTCTGGTAAATCTCGACGAACGCGGTCCCCTTGTGCGCGGCGGCCCGTTGCAGGATGGCGACGAGGTTGTGGATGTCGATGTCGATGGTCCGCGCGACGAAGGTCGCCTCGGCGGCCAGGGCCAACGTCAGCGGGCGGATCGGCGACTCGATCGAGCCGGTGACGCTGGTCTTCGACTTGGTCCCGGTCCGGCTCGTCGGCGAGTACTGGCCTTTGGTCAGGCCGTAGATCTCGTTGTTGAAGAGCAGCACCTTGATATCGACGTTGCGACGCAGCAGGTGCATCGTGTGGTTGCCGCCGATGGAGAAGCCGTCGCCGTCGCCGGTGACCATCCAGACCTGCAAGTCCGGGTTGGCGAGCTTGACCCCGGTGGCGAACGTCGGCGCGCGGCCGTGGATGGTGTGGAAGCCGTAAGTGTTCATGTAGTACGGGAAGCGCGACGAGCAGCCGATGCCCGAGACGAACACCATCTTCTCCCGCGGCACCCCGACGCCGAGCAGGGCTTTTTTCATCTGCGCGAGGATGGAGTAGTCCCCGCACCCGGGGCACCACCTCACGTCCTGATCGGTGGTGAGGTCTTTGGTCGTTAATGTGGGGAGGCTCAGTGTGGTGGACATTGTTTCCTTAGTGGAATCGGGTTTCGGGTGTCGGGTATGGGGTGTCGCAGAATGATCGGGATGTCCCCTCAGCGATGAAGGGCGGGTGTCGCCAAGGCGTGTCAGTGGTTTCGTTCGTTGGGTTTCGGATTCGGGGTCGGTGGGCGTGTTGTGCCGGACAACGATTGCATAAGGCGGGTGAGCATCCGGCCGATTCGTTGACAGAGTTCCCAAGCCGGTTGCAGCGCGGATCGGTCGGCGTACTTCAGGCGACCGATGATGATCAGGAGGGTTTCGACTTCCTTCAGCGACCCTTGGGAGAATGACAAGAAGCGGAGGTAGTCACCGCGGTGACAGCGGCCGTAGCCTTCGGCGATGTCGAGCGGGATCGAGATTACCGCCCGCCGGAGCTGACTCGTCATGCCGTACCTCTCGTCGTCCGGGAGTGACTTCGCCAAGAAGTACACTTTTTCGACCAGCTCAATCCCCGCCTGCCACACATCGAGGTCACGGTAAGTTTGTAGTGGCACGTCGGCACCCCGATCACGACCGCAACAAGCCCGCCCGTAAAAGTCGAGTGCGGAGGGAAGAAGGATGCGACAGTTCTGCGACACCCCAAACCCGACACCCGACACCCGATTCTTACTGCTTCTCGATCGCCGACAGAATCTCGCTGACGAGGAACGGCTTGCCCTGGATTTTGTTCAACCCCTCGGCCGGCACGAGGTACTTCGCCCGCAGGAGCCAGCACAACTGGCCGGAGTTTAGCTCGGGGACGAGGATTTTGGGATACTTCTTCAGCACCTCGGCGGTGTTCTTCGGCATCGGGTTCAGGTAGCGGAAGTGGGCCTGGGCGACCTTCTTGCCCTGCTTGCGGGCGCGCTCGACGGCCGTCGTGATGCTGCCGAAGGTGCCGCCCCAGCCGACGACCAGCAGGTCGGCGTCGAGGTCGCCGGTCACCGCCAGGTCGGGGATGACGTGGGCGATCGCCTCGACCTTCTTCGCCCGCGTGTGGACCATGTGCTCGTGGTTGGCCGGCTCGTAGTTGATGTTACCCGTGATGTCCTGCTTCTCGATGCCGCCGATCCGGTGCTCCAACCCCGGCGTGCCCGGGATGGCCCACGGGCGGACGAGGTGCTCGTTCCGCTTGTACGGCAGGTACTGCGACGCCGACCCCTCGCCGACCTCGTGGCCCGCGCCGGTCCAGCCTTCGCTGTTGTGCGCCGTCGGGTGGTTGATGACGATCGGTTTCTGCGTGGCCAGGTCGGGCAACTTCCACGGCTCGGACCCGTTGGCCAGATAGCCGTCGGACAGCAGGTAGACCGGGGTCATGAACTGCGTGGCGATGCGGACCGCCTCGACGGCCATCTCGTAGCAGTCGCCGGGGGTACACGGGGCGATGACCGCGACCGGGCTTTCGCCGTTGCGGCCGAACAGCACTTGCAGCAAGTCCGATTGCTCGGTTTTCGTGGGCAAACCGGTACTCGGGCCGCCGCGCTGGATGTTCAAGATGACCAGCGGCAACTCGGTCATGACGGCCAGGTTGACCGCCTCGGCCTTGAGGCAGATGCCCGGCCCGCTCGTGGCCGTGACGCCGATGGCCCCGGCGAAGCTCGCGCCGATGGCGATGCCGCACGCGGCGATCTCGTCCTCGGCTTGCAGGACCTTGATGCCGTACCGCCGCATGTCCGGGGTGGCCAGCGCTTCCATCACCGAACTGGCCGGCGTGATCGGGTACCCGGAGAAGACGAGGGTCTTGTTCGCCAGTTTCGCCGCCGCGGCCAGGCCGATGGCGAGGGCGTCGTTGCCGGTGATCTTGCGGTACGTGCCCGGGGCGGTCTTGGCCTTGGCGACGCGGTACTGCACCGGCAGGAGTTCGACCGTCTCGCCGTAGTTGTACCCGGCCTTCAGGGCGCGGATGTTCGCGTCCACGAACTGCGGGTTCTTGGCGAACTTCTCGCGGACCCACTTGATCGTGACTTCCAGCGGCCGCTCGTACATCCAGTAGACCAGGCCGAGCGCGAAGAAGTTCTTGCACCGGTCGGCCTCACGCGGGCTGAGCTTGCACTCGGCGACCGACTCGCGGGTGAGCTTGGTGATCGGCACCCGGACGACGCGGTAGCCGGCCAAGGAGCCGTCTTCGAGGGGGGAGATTTTGTACTTCGCCTTGTCGAGGTCCGACACGCCGAACGACTCGGAGTTGACGATCAAGAACCCGCCGGCTTCGAGGTCGCGGAGGTTGGTCTTGAGTGCCGCCGCGTTCATGACGACGAGGCAGTTGACGATGTCCCCGGGCGTGTGGATGTCCATCGAGGAGAAGTGGACCTGGAAGCCCGAGACGCCGGGCAGGGTGCCGGCGGGGGCGCGAATCTCGGCGGGGAAGTCCGGGAAGGTGGCGATGTCGTTGCCGAGGATCGCGGACGTGTTCGTGAATTGCGTCCCGGCGAGTTGCATCCCGTCGCCGGAGTCGCCGGCGAAGCGAATCGTGACCGACTCGAGTTCTTGAATCGCAGACATGAAAACCTCGACGCACCAGGGAGAGAATGGCACTAACGGTGGGAGCCGTACAGTGCCGTTCTACTCCGAGGGCCGGCCGGGGCACAGCCCGAAACCGGCCGTCGGGACGGGTTGGCGAAGGCCGGGGTTACCGGGCGTTCGGGCAGCGGCCGTTCGGGCAACTGCTGCGGGCCGGGAAGATGTACCCGGGGGCGTTCGGGAACATGGTGTCCCGGACGTTGACCACGGCGTTCATCACCGGCCGGCCGGCCGTCGCGCCGACGAGCGACGTGCGGCCCGAGTAGTTCGTCTGCGTCACGGCCAGCGCCGGCTGCGAGTACGTCACGGCGTAGCTGTTCAACACGACGGGCGAGATCGCGCCCTCGTGCCGGAGGGCCTGCAGGCCGCCACTGCGGTCGCTGAGGATGACCCCTTCGGTCATCTGGAACGAGCCGGCCAGGTCCTTACCCGCTTCGGTCGTCGCGTCCACGTACAGGCAGACGAACTCGGTCTTGAGCGCCTTCGCCGCGTCGGCGGTCAGGCCGCCGTCGGTCACGAGCTTCGTGAACCCCTCGGTCCCCTGGCCGATGAACACCGCGACCGGCTTCTTCTGCTCTTGAGCGAGCGAAAGAGCCTTACTGTAGGTCGGGGCGAACGTCGGCACCACGGTCGGCACGGGGGCGGCGGCCAAGAAACCGGCCGCGGCGCACAAGGCCATCGAAATCGAACCCATCAGTCATCTCCTAGATGCGAATCAAGCTGTGCTTCCCGACCAGGACGACCGGCCGAGAAGCACCCTTTCTAGACCGATCCGACCGGTACTCAACCATAAACCCGGAAAATCCGGCGTAATTGGCTAATTCAGTACGCTTTCGCCGACTTGTTTCGTGGACGGTCATAATAAAATGCCGCATGAAATCAGGGCGGCTCGTCGTCCTTAATTACGAAGAACGCACAGTTTAGGAAAAGGGCGGGACGCTGCGGCAAGTCTTGAGAATTAAGTCCACCAGACCGATCGTGCGAGACACTGGTAGAATGAGTATTCCTCATAAAGCTCCGTAATAACGGCAGTCAGTCCGACCGGGGCCGCGAGATTTTCCGCACGGGTTCGCCTTGTGGGGCTTCGGGGGCGTGATAATTTGATGGTTTATGGGCTGAATTGGGCGAAGCGAACGTGAGGTCGGTGTCATGAAGGTCCGCAGCAGCGTTAAAGTCATGTGCGACAAGTGCAAAATGATCAAACGGCACGGCGTCGTCCGGGTCATCTGCGTCGATCCCCGCCACAAGCAACGCCAAGGTTAAGGAAGCTCCCCGATGCCCCGGATCCAAGGCGTTGACATCCCGCCGAACAAGCCGACCCACATTTCCCTGCGATACCTCAAGGGGATCGGGCCGACCACGTCGCTCGAACTCTGCGAGAAGGTCGGTCTCGACCCGCAACGCCGCGCCAGCGAGTTGACGGACGACGACGTGGCCAAGCTCGCCGTCATCATCGACCGCGACTACCTCGTCGAGGGTGCCCTGCGCCGCTTCGACGGGGCCAACATCGCCCGCCTCAAGGAAATCAAGTCCTACCGCGGCGACCGCCACCGCAAGAACTTGCCCTGCCGCGGCCAACGCTCGAAGACGAACGCCCGCACCCGCAAGGGTCCGCGCAAGACGGTCGCCGGTAAGAAGGGCGTCAAGGACAAGTAACGGACGACGGGCGATTCACTCTTTTCCTGTTAGCACCAGCTCATTGCTGAGAACCGCAAGACCATGGCAAAGTCGAAGAAGAAGAAGCAACGTCGCAACGTGAGCCGGGGCGTGGCCCACGTGCAATCGACGTTCAACAACACCATCGTGACCATCACGGACACCAACGGCGACACGCTGTGTTCGGTGTCCGGCGGGGCCGTCGGCTTCAAGGGCAGTCGCAAATCGACCCCCTTCGCCGCCCAACGCGCCGCCGAAGAGTGCGCCGGCAAGGCCGCGAAGTTCGGCCTCCGCGAGGTCGAAGTCCGCGTCAAAGGCCCCGGGGCCGGCCGCGAGTCGGCCATCACCGCCCTGCAAGCCTCGGGCATGAACGTCAAGTCGATCGAAGACGTGACGCCCCTCCCGCACAACGGCTGCCGCCCGCCCAAAAAGCGCCGCGTCTAGTCCGTTCGTCCAGGCGAATCGCGTACCGGCGTCCGTGTCAGTGTGGCGACCGGTACGATTTCGTTTCTGGTAGTGGCATCGCCCGACCCAGGGGTTCGGCTTGCCTTGAATAAGTAGTCGTTAGTTTCAAGTGCGGAGTTGCTACTAACTCTTTAACTTGTCACTTCTGCAACTACTATGACCCCTGATTCAAGCACTGACGCTTCCGCACAGGTTCTCGACCATGGCCAGGTTCCTCGACTCGGTCTGCAAGCGGTGCCGCCGCGAGCAGATGAAATTGTTCCTCAAGGGTTCGCGGTGCTTCTCGCCGAAGTGCCCGATCGACCGCGAAGCCCCGCCCCCCGGTATGCACGGCCTGCGCCGCTCGAAGCAGTCCGAGTACGGCCTGCGCCTCCGGGAGAAGCAACGCCTGAAGTGGTTCTACGGCGTGCTCGAAGCCCAGTTCCGCCGCTACTTCGACCTCGCCACGCGGTCCCCGTCGAACACCGGCGAGACGCTGCTGTCGATCCTCGAACGCCGCCTCGACAACGTCATCACGCGCCTCGGATTCGCCAAGTCGCGGAACATGGCCCGCCAGATGGTCTGCCACGGCCACGTCGAAGTGAACGGCAAGAAGTGCGACATCCCGAGCATGTTGCTCAAGCCGGGCGACAAGGTGCGCGTCAAGACCCGCGCCCGCTCGACGCAACTCGCCAAGATGTCGCTGCAAGAAATGCCGCCGCAAGTGCCGGACTTCTTGTCGATCATCAGCGCCGAGGAGCCGGAAGGCGTGCTCATCCGGATGCCGTCGCGCTCCGACGTGGACCCACGCATCAGCGAGATCCGCGAGCAACTCATCATCGAAATCGCCACGCGGTAACCGCCAGCGGGTCGTGACTCTTGCCGCCGTGCCCGCGAAGCCCGGCGGCTTTTTGCTTCTCGAAGTTTCGGCCGCGGCGACTTGCTGTGCGCCCAACCTCCCCCGCACTTCGCACGCGGGGGACTGGTCGCGGTAAGCTGTCCGTTCGCGTGCCCGGAGGGTTTCTCATGCGTATTCGTTGGCGTGGGCTGGAATTGCCCAACCGTGTCGCGTCCGACCGCTCGACCCTGAGCGACACCTACGGCAAGTTCTACGCGGAGCCGTTCGAGCGCGGCTTCGGCATGACCGTCGGCAACAGCCTGCGGCGCATCCTGCTGTCGAGTCTCGAAGGCAGTGCGGTCACCCGCATCATCATTCAGGGCATCCAGCACGAAATCAGCACGATCCCCGGCGTCGTCGAAGACGCGACCGACATCGTGCTGAACATCAAGAGCCTCGTCGTCAAGAACACGTCGGACCAGCCGAAGACGATCCGCATCGACAAGCACGGTGCCGGCGAGGTCAAGGCGAGCGACATTCAGCACGACGAGTCGGTG
>JAYTSV010000096.1:0-6385 GCA_043745465.1 Fimbriiglobus sp. | reverse complement strand
TGCCGTGGGTGTACGACTCGGGCGAGGTCCAGCCCTTCGAGCGCTTCTGCAAGCGGTCGTCGCCGATGGCGTTGGCACTTTTCAGAGCGCTTTCGAGGTCGCCGGGTTCGAGAATCTTGTACTTGCGGTCGGCGTGGTACGCCCAGCACCCGGCCAGGTAGTCGGCCTGGAGTTCGAGCCGGACGCTGTAGTCGTTCTCCTGCTTGGTGCCGCGCTTGGCGTCCACGCGGGCGCTGTACCCGAGGAGGTTCTGGACGTGGTGGCCGATCTCGTGGGCGATCACGTAGGCCTGCGAAAACGACGCCTTCGACCCGCCGAGCTTCTGTTCGAGTTCCTCGAAGAAGGTCGGGTCGAGGTAGACCTTCTTGTCGGCCGGGCAGTAGAACGGGCCGACGGCCGACGGGGCGGTGCCGCACCCGGTACTCACCTGCACGTCGAAGATGACGACCTTGGGCTTCTGGTAGGTCTTGCCCAGCGTGCGGAACTGCTCGGTCCACACGTCCTCGGTCAGGCGGGTGACGGCCGAGGTGAACTTGCTGATCTCGTCCGGCGGGCGCTGCTTGCCGGCCTCGCCGCCCCCGGCCACCTTGTCCCGCAAGGCCCCGGCCCCGCCGCCGACGACGTTGCCGAGCTGCTTGGCCTGGTTCGGGTCCAGCCCGAACACGAAGACGCCGACGAGGGCGACGACGACACTCAGGATGCCGCCGCCCGCGGCCATCGTCCCGCCCGACATGCCCCGGCGGTCTTCGACGTTGTCGCTCGACTGGCTCTCGTCCACGCGCATGGTCGGTTCCTTCTGGGAGGTGCGGTCGCGCCCGTAATGTTAGAAGTTCTGCAAACTCCGGGCCACTCCCCGCGCGGCGCGGGATAGTGTGTGCTAGGGTGAGACGTTTGCCGCCGCACGCACCGGAGGCCTCCCGTGGGCAAGAAAATACTCGGCGGACTGCTCGTGCTGGCCATCGTCGGCGGCGCGGTCGCGGGCAGCAATCCGGCCGACCCGGACATCCTCGCCCGCCTGGGCGCGACCGTCGCCGGCAAGGTGACCGCGGCCCTGCCCGAGCGGTCGCAACTCGCCGGCCCGGTGACGACGTTCAAAGTCGGCGACCGCCTGCCCGTCGAGGAGCAGGTGCGGTTGCGCATCCACACCGACAAGTCGATGGCCGGGGCCGAGGTCGAAGTCCTGCGCGGCGGCGCGACCGGCGAAGTCCGCCTCCGCGGCCTCGTGGCCACGCCCGCGCTGCAACTCCGGGCCGCGATCATCGCGTCCGAAACCCTCGGCGTGGACAAGGTGTTCAACGAACTCGCCGTGCCCGAGTAGCCGACTCTTCCCAATCAAAACCACTTCACCACAGAGCAAACAGAGGGCACGGAGAAGACCGAAGCCCGAGTGGGGTTCTCCCCGCTTTCGGCCGCCGCCCGTGAGGTCTCGTCAAAGCACTGGATTTTGCCTTTCTCCGTGCCCTCTGTTTGCTCTGTGGTGAATCGGCTTTGCTCGCTTTTCACGCCATCACGTCGGCGATGACTTTGCCGCGGCTGATGGGGTGGGGGCGGTTCAGGGCGTCGCGGATTTCCGTCTCGGGGTCGATGCCCAGCGCCGAGAACATCGTCGCCGCGAGGTCTTCCGGGCTGGCCTGGCCGGTCGTCGGGAACGCGCCCAGCTTGTCGCTCGCCCCGTAGACGTGGCCGCGCTTCACGCCGCCGCCGGCCAGGACCGCGTTGTAGCACTGCGGCCAGTGGTCGCGGCCCCCGTTCGCGCTGATCCGCGGCGTCCGGCCGAACTCACCGACCCAGACGACCAGCGTCGTGTCGAGCAGCCCGCGCTCCTCCAGGTCGAGGACCAAAGTCGAAAGGGTCTGGTCGGTCAGCGGCAGGAGTTCGTCGAGCCGGGCGACGGGGTCTTCCTTGTTGAACCCGTGGTAGTCCCAGCCGTTCTTCGCGCCGCCGATCTGCTGGGCCAGGTAGACGTTGATGAACTTGGCCCCGGCCTCGACCAGCCGGCGGGCGAGCAAACAACTCTGGCCGTAGGTCGTGCGGCCGTACCGGTCGCGGTTGGCCTCCGGCTCCCGGGACAGGTCGAACGCGCCGCGGAACTTCGGCGACGTGAGCATCGACACGGCCTTCTGGAACGACTCGTCCATGCCGCGGGCCGTGGTCGACTTCTCCAGCAGGTCGCTCTGCGCGTCGATCAACTTCATGATCGCCGTGCGGTTCTGCAGCCGCTCGGGCGTCACCCCGTCGGGCAGGCTGAGTTCGGGCAGGCGGAAGTCCGGGCGGCTGGGGTCGTCGGCGAAGAAGAGCGGGTTGTGCGCCTTGCCCAGGAAGCTCGCCTGCTGGCCCGGGGTGACGCTGCCGTCGGCGATCACGTGCGGGAACGAGACGAACGTGGCCGTGCCGGGCCGGGCCGGGGCGAGCTTGCTGACGATGCTGCCGTAGGCGGGGAAGAGTTCGATCGTGTCCCGCAGCCGCTGGTCGTCGGTCGGCGGGACGACGCCGGTCAGCGAGTAGTACCCGGCCGAGGCGTGGTTGGCCATGCGGGTGGTGTGGGCCATGCACCGGACCACCGTGAGGCGGTCGGTCATGGCGGCGATCTTGGGCAGTTTCTCGCAGATTTGCAGGCCGGGGACGACGGTCGGCTTGGGCTTGAACCAGCCGCGGACGTTCTCCGGCGCGTCCGGCTTCATGTCGAAGGTTTCGTGCTGCCCCGGCCCGCCCCACTGGTGCAGGAAGATGACCGCCTTGGCGGTCGCCTTGCGGGACTTGTCCGGGGCGGCGAGCAGGCGCGGCAGCGACAGCCCGCCGAGCAGGGCACCGCCGCCGACGCGCAACGCCGACCGGCGGGAGGGGAGGGGCATGGGGTCGCTCCGAAAAACGAGGCCGGGCGGGTCGCGCGACGCCCGGTCGTGGGGCGTCAGCGATACCCCGTTGTAACAGACCGGCCGCGGGTCCGCCATCCCCCGGTGCGGCGTTCCCCGGAAATGCCAACAAGCCGCCCCATCCGTGGGGCGGCTTGCTGAGTTCGGCGGAAGGCACGTCCTTGTGCCCGCCGCCCACGAAAGGCCGCGAGGGTCCGGAACCGGTCTTGGCAGTCGCACAGCCAATGGGGGGAAGCGACTCGACCCCACCGAGTGTACGTGTGTGCTAGCGGACATCCCGTGTCCACCGGACTCGTCCTGAGTCCGGCTGCACGGCTCCGGTCGTGGGCTTTCGTGTGCGGGGGTGCGACGCATCCCGGGCAGTCGCCGGGCGGGCGCGTCGTCACCGTGTTCGGTCGGATTGAAAAGTCGGCCGCGAATCGGCCCGGAGCGCGTCGGTCACTGGGTGCGGGCGGTCCCGCGTTGGAGGGCCAGGTCGGGCCGAGATTTCTTCAAGACCGGGTCGTGCCCCCGGAGCAGTTGCGCCTGACGAAGCCGGGCCGAACCGAGTTGGGTCAGTGGTGTCGCGTGCGGCAAAAGCATCCGTAACCTCAGGAGCGGTTGGGGTGGCGTCACTTAGCTGAGGGTCAATCTACTTGAGCCGGTTGTGCCGGTCAATCGAACTTTGCCGGCGGCCGGTGACACCCGGGCGTCACCGGGGAACCCCGTCAAAGTCCTGCAAATCCTGGTGTTTTCGCGGGACGTGCCGGCGGACGGGGCGGGGTGTCAAGAGAAACCACGGGGGATTTTCCGGCCCGGCCGGAGTTCTGAGAATTGACGTAAGTGCTGGGCGAGGGTGCGCCTTCTGTCGGCCGCCGGGGCATTCCAAACGGGGCTAACGAAATCCCGAAAAACAAAGCCCTCCACCTGTGCCGTGAGAACCCTTTTTGGGAACCCGCTTGTTGAAATGGAAACCTCAAACCGGTTTTTCGGATCCCACTACAGTCGCCCCGTTGCCGGGACGGATGGGCTTGCGAGCCGCCGGTTGATTTTGGTTAGGTCTCCACAGCAGGTGATTGTAGGTCCGCCAAAAAAGCTGGGTGCTACACGGGCACGGCAGAGGAACTTCAGTATTAACTCGCCCGCCGGAAAAAGCAAATCCAGTTGCCGCCGGCCGCACGAACCCGGGCGTTGAGGAGGGTTCCGCCGCCTGGACTCTCGGGGGACCGGCGTACATTACGGGGATGCCCACCGACCCGCCTGCCCCTGCGCCCGCGCCGCCCGCCGCGACCCCGTTCCAGGTCGCCGGGTACGCCACCGCCGCCGTCGCGCTGCTGATCGGCGTGCCGGTGTTCTTGCAGACGCCGCCGTGGTGCGACCTGACGCTTTACCAGTTGGCCGCCCGCAACCTGCTGACCGGGGGCGTCCTGTACCGGGACATTTTCGACACCAACTTGCCGGGCTTCGTCTGGGCACTGACCGCCGTCCAGGCCGTCTTCGGCGAGAGCGTGGGGGCGGTCCGGGCCATCGACCTGGCCGTCGTCGGGGGGATCGCGGCCGTCCTCGCCCGGCACGTCGGGGACGCGGGCGGCACCCCGGCGACGCGGGCCTGGTTCGCCGCCGGCGTCGCCCTCTTCTACCCGTTCACGTCCGAGTTCAGCCACGCCCAGCGGGACGTCTGGATGCTCCTGCCCGCGCTCGCCGCCTTCCGCCTCCGCCTGGCCGGCCGGGCACCGTTCGCCGAGGGATTACTGTGGGGGTGCGCGGTCTGGGTCAAGCCGCACGTCGTCGTCCCGGCCTTCGCCGTCTGGCTCGTCTCGGCGGTCGCCCGCCGGCCCGGCCGACCGGTCGGCACGCTGCCCCTCCTGGCCGGCGGCAGTCTGCTCGGGCTGGTCGGCGTCGCCGCGCTGGTCGCGTCCGGGGCGTGGCCCGGGTTCGTCGAGGTGTTCACGGTCTGGAACCCCGAGTACACCGCCTTCACCTTCGAGGAATTGCCCCAACGGGTGACAATCACGTTCAATTACTTCCCGCCTTGGAGCCTGGTCCACGCGGTGACGATCCCGGTGGCAGTCGTTCACCTCGCGCAGGCCCGGCGGGCGAACCCGGTGGCCCGGCCGCGGGCCTTCCTGGCGGCGCTGTACCTCGGCTGGCTCGGGCAGGCGTTCGTCCTCCAGCGCGCCCTCGAATACGTCCACGTGCCCGAGACCTTGCTGGCCCTCGCCGTCCTCGGCGCGTACCGCGTCCCCGTCGGCCTGGTCGGTGGGCTGGCCCTGGCCGCGCAGGGCGTGCTGTTCGCCGCCGGCCTGGGCAGCGTGACCGCGCCGTCCGCGTACTTCCCCCTGGAAATCCCGCGCATCGCCAACCCCGCGATTCTCGCCGCCTGGCCGGACTGCTTCGGCCCGAACACGCCGGACCTGCGCGACCGGCTGCGCGAGTCCCCCGTCCACTGCGTGCCGACGTGGACCGACCTGGCCGCCGTCGAGGCCTACCTGCGGGCCGTCGAGCCGCCGCTCCGGGACGGCGAGTTGCTCGCCTTCCACGACAGCCCGCACCCGCTCTACTTGTCGATGCACTTGCGCCCGGCGACGCGATACCTGCACTTCAGCCCGGTCATGTCGATCCGGTCGCAGCAGCCGCGGGTGGCCGCAGAAGTCCGGGCCGCCGCCCCGCGGTACGTCGTCAGCGACACGATGCGGAGCACCTGGGTCCGCGGCGTGGAGCGCGACCCGGACGCGGCCGGCGGTCAGGCCGGCCTGCCGCGGTGGTTCCCGCTGTCGCAGCGCGGCCGGTTCCCCTGGGACCAGCCGATCGTCTTCCGGTCCGGCCGGTACCTCGTCCACCGCATCGACCGGTCGATCGGGGACGTGGACGTGCCGTCCTGGTACGACCTCGGCACGCTCGGCCCCGGCGAGGCCGTCGCCCGGCCTTGACCGGCGTCGGCCGGCCGCCAAGATAGTCGAGGACTGTCCCCCGCCGCGACCCGTGGAGTGCCGCCGTGCCGATCCCGATGGCGTTACGCCGCATCATCATCAGCGAGATCGACGACCAGCAGCACATCGTGCTCAAGGAGATCGACGGGGACCGCAGCTTCCCCATCGTCATCGGCCTGTTCGAGGCGACGAGCATCGACCGCCGGGTCCGCGGCATCTCGACCCCCCGGCCGCTGACCCACGACCTGCTAGCCACGGTCATCGACTTGCTCGGGGCGGAGGTCCAGGACGTGGTCATCAACGACCTGCGGGAGCACACGTACTACGCGCAACTGCGGGTCCGGCACGAGGGCGAGCTGATCGAGATCGACTGCCGCCCGTCGGACGCCATCCCCCTGGCCGTGACGCTGAAAGTCCCCATCTACGTGAACGAAGACGTCCTCGGCGACGCCCTCGACGACTGACCAACATTGACGGCGGCAGTCCGGGGGTGGGGGGTTCGGAGCGATTCCGTCAATCCGTCAATCCGTCAATCGCCGACCGGCGCGCCAAGAGCGTCTGCGACTGGAGGTACTTCGATCTCCAGTCGCTGACGCTCTTGGC
>JAYTSV010000095.1:0-6402 GCA_043745465.1 Fimbriiglobus sp. | reverse complement strand
GCCACAAGCACCAGCAAGTAACCCAGCAGCGAACGCCGGATCGAGCGCATGGGAGCCTCGGAAATGATGCGTTATCAATGCTGAATGATAAATCGAAGAGGCGAAGTCCGCCAGCCGTCTGTTCCGGCTTTCAATTCATCGTTCATCTTTCATCCTTCATCCTTTCTGCTGGGGCGGGTCGTCGTCGCCGCGGAGCATGTACCCCTCGCCCCAGCGGGTGAGGATCAGCGCCGGGTCGAACCCCTTGTCCACCTTGTTCCGCAGGTACCGGATGTACACGTCCACCACGTTCGACGTGTTCTCGTCGTACTCGTCGTACAGGTGCTCCCAAATCATCGTCCGCGTCACCACCCGGCCGCAGTGGAAGGCCAGGAACTCTAGCAGGGCGTACTCGCGCGGCGTCAGGTGAATCTTCACCCCGGCCCGCGTCACCTGCCGGGACGCCGTGTCGAGGGTCAAGTCCTTGACGTGGATGAGCGGGTTCTTGACCATGTGCCCGCGGCGGACGAGCGCCCGGATGCGGGCCAGCAGTTCGTCGAGTTCAAACGGCTTCGTGAGGTAGTCGTCGGCCCCGAGGTCGAGGCCGTGGACGCGGTCGTCGAGCGTGCCCTTGGCGGTCAGCATGAGCACGTGGCTGGTCATGCCGGACTCGCGCCAGCGCTTCAAGAGCGTCAGGCCGTCGATCTTGGGCAGCATGATGTCGAGGACGATCACGTCGTAGGGCGACGTGCGGGCCTTCTGATCGGCCTCCTCGCCGTCCGGTGCGACATCGACGGCGAAGCCCTCCTCCTCCAACCCCTGGCGGAGCGCCTTCAACAACGCCGGCTGATCTTCGACGAGTAGTACCCGCATCGCGCACCCCTGTTCTCCACATCACTTTTACCACGTCCGCCATGAGAGGCGAGTGATAAATGAGAACGCTCCCGTCCGAAGGTGCCGGTCAATCGAGGAGCCGGCGGCCGAGCCGTTGCCGCAGCAGGTCGCGCACGCCCGTGCTGGCCCCCGTGCGGCTGATGTCGAGGTCGCACAGCGGCGACAGGTACGGCGACTCCGCCAGCGGCAGCAGCGCGTCGGAGTGCAGCCCCACGTTGCCGCTCAGGTCGAGCCAGTTGAGCCGCGCCAACCGCGGCGACTTCGCCAGCGTCCGCACACCTTCCGCGGTGATGCTCGTGTGGCTAAGCCCTAACCCTGAGAGGGTGAAGTGAGGCGCGTTCATCAGCAACTCGACGCCGAAGTCGGTGACGGGGTTCGCCGTCAGCGTCAGCACGCGAAGGCGGGTCAGCGTGGGCGAGGCGATCAGGTGTTCGAGGGCGTCGTCGCCGACCTCGTGGGCGTCGTCACCGAACTTCTCATGGTTGTTGTAGCCGAGGTGCAGCGTCCGCAAGTGGGGCAACACGTCGGGCTGCGACAGCCAGCGCACCGCGGGCGCACCGAGCCAGTTGGCGGCGAGGTTGAGCCAGGTGATCGGCCGCGCCCACGCCGCCTCGCAGAGCCAGCGTGCCCCCTGTGTGCGGAGCGAGTTGCCCCCGATGTCGAGCGACCGGAGTGCGGGGGGGCCGACGCTCTTGGCCAACCGCTCGAACGCCGCGACTCTGAAGGCACAGCGGTGGATGCTGAGGTCCACGGCCTGCTCCCAATACGGCGTGCCGACGAGGTCGCTCCAGTACGGCTCAGCGTTGTTGACCGCCAGCCCCGTCAGTGTCTCACAGCAGCGCGACACAAGGAGGTTGCTGAGCGTCGGCCCGCACAGCGACGTGCCCGAAACGTCGAGGTGCTTGAGCTTGAGTTCTGGCGACGCGGCGACGAACTCGCGGTAGGCGTCCGCGGCGAGCGGGTTGTACGACACGTCGAGCGACGTGAGTGACCCGGCGAAGCCGGCGTTCAGCAGCGCGCCGAGTTCGGCGAGGTTGGCGTTGTAAACCGAGACCGATTCTAGAGGGGCGTCGCGTAGCAAATCGGCGATTAAAAAGGCATCGACTCGCCAGTGCGCTAACTCAGGCTCGCCTGACGCGCCGGTCACGAGCAGCTTGCCCATTACGCGCCTGATCGGCGCGTCGCGGAGTAAGAAGCCTAAGCCGACCTGCCCACTAAAGCCCGCGAGCATTAGGGATTGCCTACCAGGCGCATCCCACCGTGGGATGATGTCTCGCAACCGCCTGTAGCCAGCCTCGTCACGCAAAAGCGTGGCGTCAATCTGCCGCAAACCTTCCAACCCCACCGCGTCGGCCAGTGGGGCCGCGGAAACGGCAACGACACCCGGGGAGTCCACGCGACTTGTCAGCGTCACGCTCGTGACCGCCTGCCGCGTCAGCCACTCGCTCGGTGGCGGGTCGGCGGGGTCGAGGCGGACTTCATCGACGAAGCCGCGGCGGAAGGTCCACTCGTCGGGGGTCGGGCCGTCGCCGAGCCACTCCGCCTCGTGTTCGGCGAGCAGTTCGTGCTCGCGGTCTTCGAGCGCGGCGTAGGCGTCGTCGTGGTCGGGGAGCTTGGCCAACGCGCACTGGACGCGGACGAACTCGGCCCGCGCCGGGTCGTCGTGCTCGTCCAGCCAGTCGGCGTAAACGAGCCGCGGCAGGTCGGCCTCGGGGTCGGCGCGGATCGCCCGCAAGAACGCGTCGTGCATCCGGAAAGTGTACGGGTAGTTCAGGCGAGCGGCGTCGGCGTAAGCCCGCCGGTCCAGCCGGGAATGGGAGTGTTAACCTCGCCGGGAGTTTTCGGCGCTCGCCCGTGGCAGTCACCCCGGACGTGGGGTGGACCGGCGGGCTTACGCCGACGCCGCTCGCCTGGAAGCGCCGGGTATTACGCCCGCAACACGTTGCCGCGCTCGACGACGTGCTTCGCCGCGTTGCGGGTATCGACGACCAGCCGGGCGTGTTTGGCGATGAACTCGTAGTCGTAGGCGGTGTGGTCGGTGGCGATCAGCACGCAGTCCTGGGCGGCCAGGTACTCGGCCGTCAGCGGGGTGCTGGCCATGCTCAGGTGCGGCCAGTGGCGCATTTTGGGCAGCGTCGGGATGTGCGGGTCGTTGTACGTCACCGCCGCGCCTTTCTTGAGGAGTAGGTCCATCAGCTCGAAGCCGGGGGACTCGCGGGGGTCATCGACGTCCTTCTTGTAGGCCATGCCGAGGATGGCGATTTTGCTGCCCTTCATCGCCCGCTCGCGGTCGTTCAGCGCCTCCATGATCCGCGTGACGACGTAACTCGGCATCGCCGTGTTGACCTCGCCGGCGAGTTCGATGAACCGCGTCGTCAGGCCGTACTTGCGGGCGACCCACGACAGGTAGAACGGATCGATGGGGATGCAGTGGCCGCCGAGGCCGGGGCCGGGGTAGAACGCCTGGAAGCCGAACGGCTTCGTCTTCGCCGCGTCGATGACCTCCCAAACGTCGATGCCCATGCGGTCGTAAAGAACCTTCAACTCGTTCACCAGCGCGATGTTGACGGCCCGGTAGGTGTTCTCCAAAATCTTGCACGCCTCGGCGACCTCCGGCGACGACACCGGCACCACGCTCGGCACGATCGCGGTGTACAGCGCGCACGCCAGTTCTGTGCTGCGCGCGCACAATCCGCCGACGACCTTGGGCGTGTTGTGGACGGAGTGGTTGGCGTTGCCGGGGTATTCGCGCTCGGGGCTGAACGCCAGGAAGTAGTCGGCGCTGACGGCCAGCCCCGTCTTGGCCAGCACCGGCAGCACGTCGCCGCGGGTGGTCGTCGGGTAGGTGGTGCTCTCCAGCACGACGAGGTGCCCCGGCCGCAGTTGCCCGGCGATGGCGTAGGTCGAGTTCAGCACGTAGGTCAGGTCCGGTTCGCGGGCGTCGGTCAGCGGCGTCGGCACGCAGATGAGGATGCAATCCACATCGCCCAGGCGGTCGAACCGGTCGGTGGCCGTGAACCCGGCGGCGCGCATCGTCTCGATGACGGCGTCCGGGATTTGCTTGATGTACGAGTACCCAGCGTTGAGCTTCTCGACCTTGTGCGGGTCGATGTCGAACCCGGTGACGGTGAACCCGGCGGCGGCGAAGGCCCGCGCGAGCGGCAGGCCGACGTACCCGAGGCCGATGACCCCGACGCGGGCGGTGCGGGCTTGAATGCGGTCGTGGAGCGAAGTGAAGGTGTCCGTCATACCGATTCCATCCGGGGAAAACGCCGAGTCCGGCCGGCCTCCTGCCGTGCCGGTGAATCGTCGCACAGACCCGCGCGGCCGGTCAAGACGAATTGCCCCGGCGAAACCCTGCCGGCCCTGGCGGGGTTGAATCGGCGTTCGATCCGTTTCCCCGTCGCGGAGTCTTGCCATGCGTTCCGTCGCCACGATTCTCGGCTTCCTGGCCGTGCTTGGCAGTTCCCGGGCCGCGGAGCCGCCGCGCGAGTGGGTGGTCGATGGGGTCGCGCGGCAGGCCGTCGTGGTCGCGCCGACGGCCGGAAAAGGCCCCGCGCCGCTGGTATTTTTCTTCCACGGGCACGGCGGCACGGCGGCCCACGCCGCACGAACTTACGCCTTCCAGGCGCACTGGCCGGAGGCGGTCGTCGTCTACCCGCAGGGGCTGAACACGCCGGGCAAGCTGACCGACCCCGAGGGCAAAAAGTCCGGCTGGCAATCGACCGCCGGGGACCAGCACGACCGCGACTTGAAGTTCTTCGACGCGGTGCTCAAGTCGCTGACGGACGAGGCGAAGGTGGACCCGAAGCGCGTCTACGCGACCGGCCACTCCAACGGCGGCGCGTTCACCTATCTCCTCTGGGCGAAGCGCGGGGAGGCGTTCGCGGCCGTCGCCCCGTCCGCGGCAATCCCCCCGCCGGCCGAGGTCAAGAACCTCAAGCCGAAGCCGGCGCTGCACGTCGCCGGCAAGACCGACCCGCTGGTCAAGTGGGCCTGGCAGGACAAGGCAATGTCCGCCGTCCGCAAGCTGAACGGCTGCGACGAGGAGGGCAAGCCGTGGGCCAAGGCCGGCGACCTCGTCGGCACCGAGTACCCGAGCGGGACCGGCACGCCGTTCGTGTCCCTGATCGCCCCCGGTGGCCACACTTTCGCACCCGAGGCCGCGAAGTTGATCGTGAAGTTCTTCCAGGACCACCCGGCGAAGTGAAGCGGCCGACCGGGAGAATCCGCGCCGCCCTCGCTTCGTCATCGGTTAAACTCTCGCCGGTGGCCGCGTTCGCACCCGGAGGTTCGTCATGCGTTACTCCCGTCTATTCGCGGCCCTGTTGCTGGTCGCCGGATCGGCGTCGTGCGCCCCGCCGGTCCGGCCGGAGCCGGGGAAAGTCGTGATCGTCTCGGGGGCGTTCGCGCCGGGCATCCCGCTCCCGGAGAGCGTCCACCCGGTCTACGGCGTGCGGTTGGACGCCGAGGTCGATGCCAAGGGCGAAGGCAAGGGCAGGCTCACCCTCACGACCACGCCGCCCAACTACGACGAGTACGGCGACCTCGTGACCGGCCGGGAGACCGACGCCGTCGATCGGTCGCGGAAGAACGGCAAACCGGCCGTGGCTCTGGACTGCACCGTCGAGTTCGACAAGGTCGGGTCGGTCGACAGAGTGAACACGCCATCGACGCGCCGGTCGGTCTACCGTCTGAAGGGGCCGAAGATCACGACGGCGCTGACCTTCGTCACGACAGGGCCGGGGCTGGCCTCCGGCCGGCTGCTCGTGCCGGGGCCGGACGGTCGCCCGGACTACGTCGTCGAAATGACCCTCGTGCCGCCGCGCGACCCGAACGAGAAAGCCGTCCCGTGCCACCCCGGCTGCTTCCCGGCCGGGACGCTGGTCCGCGTCCCCGGCGGCGCGGCGAAGATCGAGACGCTGAAGGTCGGCGACGCGGTCACGACCGTCGGGGCGGACGGCAAAGCCGCGACCGGCCGGGTCGAACACCTCTACGCGACGACGAACGAACTGATCGGGGTCAAGACCGACGACGGCACCGCGCTGACGACCCACGAACAGCCGCTGAGCCTGGTGACGGGCGGACTGCTCAAGGCCGGCGACTTGAAGCCCGGCGACCGCGTCTGGCGGTGGCGCGACGGCGAACGCCGCGCGGCGACGGTGCGGGAGGTGACCGCGACCGGCCGGACCGCGCCGGTCTACAACCTGATCCTGAGCGATTCGGCCGTCTTCATCGCCGGCGACTTCCTGGCCCGCGGCAAACCCCCCGCGGACGCGAAGTGACGGGCGTGCCCGCAGGCTCCGCCGCAGGCGACTCGGGTTAACCCGACGCGCGGGCGAGGGTCGAACGGTCGAGTGCAAGGTGACTGTCGATGATGGTCCGGTCGAGGATTGTCCACACCAGTAACGACCTGTGCGTCCCTCGCTGGCGCGTCGGGTTAACCCGGCAGTGCTTTGCCCCGCGCGGTTAGCAGCCGCTTCAGGCTGTCGGCGTTCAGGCTCGGCTCGTCCACGAGGAGGCTGGCCA
>JAYTSV010000094.1:0-6465 GCA_043745465.1 Fimbriiglobus sp. | reverse complement strand
CTCACCCCGTCTCGACCGGGTGCCCTTTGGCCGCCCACGCCGTGAAGCCGCCGTCCATGCTGATGACGTTCGTGTAGCCCATCTTTTGCATCGTTTCGGCCGCGAGCGCGGACCGGAAGCCGCCGCCGCAGTACAGCACGACCGGGGTCGCGGGGTCGGGGATTTTCACTTCGATGTCGCGCTCTAACACGCCCTTGCCGATGTGCAGTGCGCCCGGGGCGTGGCCGGCCGCGAACTCGCTCTCTTCGCGCACGTCCACGACGACGACCGCCTCGCCGGCTTGCTGCCGTCGGACCACGTCTTCGACGGTGCATTCCGTCACGCGGGCTTTCGCCTCGTGGGCGATCTTGAGGAAGCCCGGGCTGTGTTGCTTGGCCATCGACGAATCTCCCCGAAAAAAGGCTTGGTCCGGGCGGCCGGGTTGTTCCGGCAGCCCCCACTCGTCCGTCCGTTACGACCGTTGCGGAGTGCCCGAGTTTCGCCGCCGCATCCCGTCAATGTTTCTTGTTCATTCCCGGGCGGGTAGCAAACTTCAGTTCACCCGAGAGACTCCCCATGACGACGACCCGCCTGGCCGTACTCCTTGCCGCGTTCTTCGCGCTCGCCTCCGGTACGGCGTCCGCCCAAACCACGGCCCCGTGCGCCGAATGCCAGGCTCCGAGCGCCACGCCCCACCACCCGCGTTTGTACCGGTTGCTCGAAGTGATCTCCGAGCCGTCGGTGATCTTCAACCCGTCGCCGTACCCGGGGTACGTCCCCACGACTCACCCGTTCCTGGACGCCGCCCCGAACGTCGCCAATCTCGTCTTCCTGGGCCTGTCGGGCGTCAACTCGACGCCGCTCGGCGTCGCCAGTTTCCTGGTGCCGATCGGCATCCGCGTGCTGCGAATCTCCCTGTACGGGATGCCGTTCCCCGCGACCCGCGGCGAAACGGCGCTGTGGGTCGTCTGGCCGGCCCTGGTCCACATGCGGCGGAACTACCAGCAGACCGGCCACCTCTTCAACTCGCCGCTCGCCGGCCGGTTCACGGGTCGCCCGATGTTCCCCCGGCTCTACGCCCGGCGGCACGGCAACTCCTGCGAGTGCCGGTAGCCGCCTGCGGCGGGCCGAGATCACGCCGCTTACTTCAAGTACCGGTTCACGATGTTTTCCAGCAGTTCCTGCCGGCCGGACGCGTTCGGCGTCACGTCGCCCTTGGCGAGCATGTACGTTTCGAGCGTCCCGAAGTCGGCCTTGCCGGCCTCAATGGTCGCGCCGATGCCGGCGTCCCACGAGGCGTATCGCTTCGTCAACATCTCCTTGACGACCCCGTCGGCCCGCATCGCCGCGGCGATCTTCAAGCCGTGGGCGAAGGCGTCCATGCCGCCGATGTGGGCGTAGAAGAGGTCGATCGGCTCGAAGCTCTCGCGGCGGACCTTGGCGTCGAAGTTCAGCCCGCCCGAGCCGAGGCCGCCCTGGTTGAGCACCGCGAGCATGACCTGCGCGGTCTGGTACAGGTTGGTCGGGAACTGGTCGGTGTCCCAGCCGATGAGTTCGTCGCCCCGGTTAGCGTCGATGCTGCCGAGCATCCCGTAGCTGGACGCGTAGGTCAACTCGTGGGCCATCGTGTGCCCGGCGAGCGTGGCGTGGTTGGTCTCGACGTTGAACTTGAAGTCCTTGTCGAGGCTGTAGGTCTTGAGGAACGCCATGCACGCCGCACAGTCGCTGTCGTACTGGTGCGTCGTCGGCTCCTTGGGCTTCGGCTCGATGAGGAACTGCCCGGTGAAGCCGATCTTCTTTTTGTAATCGACGGCCAGGTGCAGGAACTTGGCCAGGTGGTCGAACTCGCGGCGCAGGTCGGTGTTCGACAGGGTGTGGTAGCCCTCGCGGCCGCCCCAGAAGACGTAGTTCACGCCGCCCAGTTCCTTGGTCGCCTCGATCGCCTTCTTGACCTGTGCCGCGGCGAAGGCGAACACGTCGGCGTTGCAACTCGTCGAGGCTCCGTGGACGAAGCGCGGGTGGCTGAACAGGTTCGCGGTGCCCCAGAGCAGCTTGATGCCCGTCTCGGCCTGCTTCTCCTTCAACTTCGCCACAACGGTGTCGAGCCGCTTGTTCGTCTCGGCGAGGTTGGCCCCCTCGTCGGAGATGTCGCGGTCGTGCCAGCAGTAGTACGGCACGCCCAACTTGGTCATGAACTCGAAGGCGACCTCGACGCGCTTGAGGTCCATCGCCAGCGAGTGCGACCCGTCCTCCCACGGCCGCACGGCGCACCCCGGCCCGAACGGGTCCGCGCCGGTGCCGCGGAAGGTGTGCCAGTACGCCACGGCGAAGCGCAAGTGCTCCGCCATCGGCTTGCCCTCGACGACCTCTTTGGCGTTGTAGTGGCGGAAGGCGAGCGGGTTGGTGGAACCCGGCCCCTCGTAAGCGATCGTCGGCACGTCGGGGAAGAAGGCCATGTCTGGAGACTCATGGGAGGGGATGGAACGCGGGGTTAAGGTACGAAGACCGGGTTCGGGGTGTCGGGTTTGGGGTGTCGCAGAACCGCCTGGGTTGCGGCTGCGACACCCCAAACCCGATACCCGATCGGCTACTCCGCCACGCAGACGTTGCGCAGGACGCCGATTTGCGCGATCTCGACCTCGCACACGTCGCCGGCCTTGAGCAGCACTTGCGGGGTGCGCGAGATGCCGACGCCCGGCGGGGTGCCGGTGAAGATCAGGTCGCCCGGTTCGAGCGTAATGACCTGCGAGATGAACGCCAGCATTTCCGGCACCTTGAAGATGAACTCCTTGGTGTTCGAGTTCTGCATCGTCACCCCGTTGAGCCGCAGTTGGACTTGCAGCGAGTGCGGGTCGGTCAGTTCGTCGGTCGTGACGATCACCGGGCCGACGGGGGCGAACGTGTCGAAGGTCTTGCCGATCATCCACTGCTTCTCGGCCCCGCGGAACTGCCAGTCCCGCCCGGACACGTCGTGCCCGCAGGTGTACCCGGCCACGTAGTCGAACGCCGAGGCGTCGTTGGGGATGTGCTTGCCCGTCTTGCCGATCACGATCACGAGTTCGGCCTCGTAATCGACCTGCTTCGACACCTTCGGGATCTTGATCGCGTCCCCCTGGCCGATCAGCGTGTTGATGAACTTGCTGAACAGCACCGGCTCCGTGGGGATCGCCTTGCCGCCCTCGATGGCGTGGTCGCGGTAGTTGAGTCCGACGCAAATGAGCTTACCGGGGTCGGGCACCGGCGGCAGGATTTTGACCGCGTTCGCCGCGTATGTCACCGCATTCGGCGAACCCGCGCACTCCGCGGCCGCTCTCTTGATGAGCGGGGACGCACCAAGCAGGTGCTTGACGGACGTCGGCAGTCCGGGGTCGGTGGCGTGCAGATCGACGAAGTGCCCGCCGCTGGTGTCGCCCTGGGGTGCGGGGACGTGGAGGGCGGCGTGGGGGCCGTGGGGGGTCAGGATGGTCGCCAGACGCATGGGAAGGACTCTCGGGGTTTGCGGTCGTGTGGGCGTATTGAATGACTCCCCTTGCGGTCGGTCCAGTTGGCGCGTATAAATCTCGAAATGCGGGCCACCCCGCAGCCATTCCCTGGTAGCTCAGCGGTAGAGCAGTCGACTGTTAATCGACTGGTCGTTGGTTCGAATCCAACCCGGGGAGCTTGTGTCCATCGCCTTCGTCTGCCCTCGATCGCCATCGATCGCCACGTTTCCTAGCACTTCTTCGACTTCCGCCTGACCGCGGTGTTCCTCATTCGTCCTCAACGGCTCTCGGGAGTCATCGCCGGCGGGGGCACACTTTTGGCCATGCGGGGGCACACGGGAGGACATACCGTTCGCGGCGTCCGGGAGGAGCTTCGGGAACTTGGCGGCGGCCTCTGTGATTTGCTGGAGGTTCAGCCTGCCGTAAGTCCGCATCGTGAGCCGCGGGTCGCCGTGCCGCATCAGCGTCATCACCTCCCGCAGCGACGCCCCGCCCTTCTCCGCCAGAAGTCCCGCGGAGTGGCGGAGGCTGTAGAAGCTCACGGTCGTCTCGCGGCCCGAGGGGCCGGGCTTGGTGAAGGGCAGCCCCGCCCGCTTGATGTCGCGGCGGATGACCTCGCCGGCCCGCTCGAACCAACTGCCCGGCCAGACCGTGTCGCCGGGCTGCCGGTCGCCCAAGTAGGCTTCGAGTTCCGCGGCCACCGCGGCGGGCAGGGCTTGCTCGCAGTCCTTCCCGTTCTTGGTCCGGCCCCCGTCGAGGCTCACCCGCGGGGCGGCCCCCGCGAGCCGGAAGTCGCCGCGCCGCAGGCGGGAGAGTTCGACCGGCCGGAGGGCGGTTGTGACGGCCGCGAGGTAGAGCATGGCCCGGTCCCGCCCGGTCAGCCCGCGGACGGCGTCGGGGCTGGCGTGGGCCGTGGCGATGAGCGAGCGAATCTCGTCGAGGTCCAGGACCGCGAACTCGAGGCGGCGGTCGCGCTCCGGGTCGCCGAAGGGGACGCCCGCGAAGGGGTTCTCGGCGAGCCGGTGCCCCTCGACCAGCCAGCCGGCGAACTGCTTGGTCGCGGCGAGGTGCATGTTCACCGACCGGACGCTCATCCCCTGCCCCCGCCCGCCGAGGAGTGCCGCCGCCGTCGCTTTCGGGTAGCGGCGGGCGCGGCCGTTCCCACTCGCCTCCAGGCGGTGACTCCTCATGAGCGGCGGCACCGCGCTCGGCTTGACGCCCAAGAGCGAGGCGAGTTCCCCGCGGGTGTACTCCTGTTTGGCGGGGTCGAGGTCGCGCGGCGGGCCGTCGGCTTGCAGCCCCTGCAGGTACGCTTGGACCGGACCCGCCGTCAAATCTTCGAGGCGGAACAGGCGGCCTTCGACGACCACGCGACGCGCGAGGCGAACCGTCTCCCGGAGGTGCTTGTCGCTCACCCCGGTCGCTCCGAGGGCGGCCTCCCAGTCCGCGAGGTGTTCGCCCAGGGGGCGGAGCTTGTGGCCCTCGAACGGGTCGCCCAGCCCCGCCTTACTTCCGCTCGACGGCGTCGAGCAGCCGGCGCGCCATCGCCTCCGCGGCCGCCTTGTTCGCCGACAGCGGCACCTTGCGGACGACGCCGTCGGCGTCCCGCACCTTGGCGTAGTACTTCTTGAGTTGCCGGCGTTCGCCGGTCGCCTTGTCGCGGTAGTGCGGCCGGAAGAGCTTGGGCATGGTCGCGGTCCTGACTTCTTAAAAGGTCGTGGGATTATACTCGGAGCGGGCCGGTGACGGACCGTCCGTCGGGGTTACTTCGCCGAGAAATACGCCCGGCACGCGTCGCGGGCCGAGGGGCGGACGCGGTCCCACCCCGGGTCGCCCTCCGCGCACAGCAGCGTGACCGCCGCCGGGACCGGCCGGGCCGGGTCCAGACAACCGTCCGTCCCGGTCCCGCGGGGTCGGCCGCCGGCGTCAATGCCGAACCAGCGGCGGCCGGCCAGGACGGCCCGGATTCCACTCTGCAGCAGGCCGATGGCGTCCTCCAGGTCGGCGGGCGGGTCGGCGTCGAAGGCGAGGCCGTGCCCCTCGACGCGCGGGCCGTAGGCCCGCAGGTCGTCGAGCAGGTCGGCGGCCGTGCGGGTCGCCGTGCGGGTCGCGGTGGCAGTCATGCGTCCTCCGGGTGCCGCACGTCCATCGGGCGGTCGTCGTTGCGGTACGTGCGTCTCCCGCGCGGGCGTGGGGTCGGGACCCCTCCGGCATCTCCGGCATTCGCGGTGGCGTCCGCCGGCGTGGCCGGGGTCGGAACTCCTCCGGCATCTCCGGCATCTCCGGCATCTCCGGCGTCCGGCCTCGCGCCGGCCCGCAGCACCACCCACCGGCTCGTCTTCGTGCGGTCCGCCCCGCCCTTGTCGAGCATCCGCCCCCCGAAGTTGCGGCGGGCGAAGTGCTGGAACCGCCCGGCGAGCGACCGGCTGTCGAGCTTTCCGCACAGCGCCTCGATCGCCTCCCGCAGGTCCCGGCCGAGGTCGTCGGCGTGCGGCGCCCTCGCGCGCTCGACCAGTTCCCTGGCCGTCAGCCCCCGGCCCCCGGGGTCGAGGGCCTCCATCACGCTGATGACCGCGACGACGGCGGCCGCGTCCCGGTCGGCGGCGGTCAGCAGGGCCTCGCGGGCGTCGCCGGGGTCGGGCAGCCCGGCGAAGACGACCGCCTCGCGGACGACGCCCGACCAGCCCTCGAACGACCCCCAGGCCGGCCGGCCGCGAAGTAGCCGCGCAGCAGCGTCAGCGCCGCACTCAGCAGCGGGCCGCGCGACGCCCGGACGTGGGCGCGCAGGTCGGGGTGGCGGAAGCCGGTGCGCAGCTCGGGCCGCTCCTCGGCCGACTCCATGCGGATTGGGCAGGTCCGCCGGGACGTGTCGGCCTGCACCTGGACGTTGTTGCCGGTGGCGTACTAGTGGTCCGTTGCAGCTAGTCTGTGGCCAGGATGGGGTACAGGCGGCGGAGCTTGGTGCGGGCGTCGGCGGTCGTGAACTGCCAGTCCGCCTTGGCCC
>JAYTSV010000093.1:0-24423 GCA_043745465.1 Fimbriiglobus sp. | reverse complement strand
GGGGTTACTTCTTGACTTCGTACTCGGCGTCGATCACGTCGTCGCCGCCCTTCTTACCGCCGCTGGGGGTAGCCCCCGCGTCGGCACCCGGCTTGGCGCTCATGTGCGACGCCATCGCCTGGCTCACCGTCTCGAGTTCGCTCACGGCCGTCTTGATCGCCGCCAAGTCGCTCCCGTCCTTGACGCTCTTGACCTTGTCCATCGCGCGGGTGACGGCCGACTTCTCCGCCTCGCCGAGCTTGTCGCCGTTCTCCTTGAGCAGCTTCTCCAGCGAGAACAGCTTGTTGTCGGCCTCGACGCGGGCGTCGGCCAGTTCGCGCTTGATCTTGTCCTCGTCGGCGTGGACCTCGGCGTCCCGCTTCATGCGGTCGATCTCTTCCTTCGTCATCGCGCTCGACTGCTCGATCCGCCGCGACACTTCCTTGTTCGACCCCAGGTCCTTGGCGGTCACGTTCAAGATGCCGTTGGCGTCGAGGTCGAAGGTCACCTCGACTTGCGGCACGCCGCGCGGGGCTGCGGGGATGCCGTCGAGGTGGAACTGGCCGATCTTCTTGTTGTCGTTGGCCATCGGCCGCTCGCCCTGGAAGACTTGCACCTCGACCGACGGCTGCGAGTCGGCGGCCGTCGTGAAGACCTGACTCGTCTTCTTCGGGATCGTCGTGTTCTTGCCGATCAGGACCGTCAACACGCCGCCCAGGGTCTCGATGCCCAGCGACAACGGGGTCACGTCGAGGAGCAGCAGTTCGGACTTCGAGCCGAGCAGCAGTTGCGCCCCCTGGATGGCCGCGCCGACGGCGACGACCTCGTCGGGGTTCACCCCGCGGTGGCCTTCCTTGCCGAAGATTTCCTTGACGAGTTGCTGCACCCTCGGCATCCGCGTCATACCGCCGACCATGACGACCTCGTCGATCTGCGAGGTCTTCAACCCGGCGTCGGTCAGCGCGGTCAGTACCGGCTTCTTGCACCGCTCGAACAGATGATCGACCATCCGCTCGAACTGCGTCCGGCTGATCGAGAGCATCAGGTGCTTCGGCACCCCGTCGATGGCCGTAATGAACGGCAGGTTCACATCCGTCGAGGCCTGCTGCGACAAGTCCTTCTTGGCCCGCTCGGCGGCTTCCTTAAGCCGCTGCATCGCCATCGGGTCCTTGCGCAGATCGACGTTGTTTTCCTTCTTGAACTCCTCGGCGATGTAGTCGATGACGACCTGGTCGAAGTCGTCCCCGCCGAGGTGCGTGTCGCCGTTGGTGGACTTCACCTGGAACACACCGTCCTCGCCGACTTCGAGCACCGAGATGTCGAAAGTGCCGCCGCCGAGGTCGAACACGGCGATCTTCTGGTCCTTCTTCTTGTCCATCGCGTAGGCCAGCGCGGCGGCGGTCGGCTCGTTGATGATGCGCATCCGCTGCTTGGTCTTCTTCTGCGTCTTCGGGTCTTCGATCTCCCACTCGGTGTCGAACCCGGCGACGGCGGCGGCGTCGATGGTCGCCTGCCGTTGGCCGTCGTTGAAGTACGCCGGGACGGTGATGACGGCCTTGCGGACGGTGTGCCCGAGGTACGCCTCGGCGGCCTCCTTGAGCTTGCGCAGGATCATCGCCGAGATTTCCGGCGGCGTGTACTGCTTGCCGTCGATGTCCACCTTGACGAGGTCGGCCGCCCCGCCGACGATCTTGTACGGGACGAGTTTCTCTTCGGACTCGACCTCGCTGTGCCGCCGGCCCATGAACCGCTTGATCGAGTAGATCGTCTTGGTGGGGTTGGTAATGGCTTGCCGCTTGGCAGGGTCCCCAACGAGGCGGTTCCCGTCCTTGGCGAAGGCCACGACCGACGGGGTGATGCGGTTGCCCTCCTGGTTAGCGATGACCTTCGCTTCGTTGCCTTCCATGACGGCGACGACCGAGTTGGTCGTGCCGAGGTCAATTCCGATGATCTTTTCTTCGGCCATGAGTCTACTCCTGGGAAGTTCGGTGTCGGTGTTGGCGAATTGCACACCATTTTAGGCGAGACGAAGCCCGTCCGGCCGCACAAATGGTGTGAGGATTCTCTCCATTGCAAGCACGATGCCAGACTCCGGCCCGTCGCAATCTGAACCCCACAAATCACGGATTGGTCGGGAGTTACGCAGATTCGTTGGTGCCGACCCAGAGAGCGAAGGCCACTGAAACGCCATTTCGGCAGGCACTCGGGTGTCGGCGGGACGGGCGTCGGGCTGGTGCAATCGCTCCAAACCTCACACTCTGCGGCAGCGGATTCCTTCGGCCGTCCGCAGTCGATTGACGCCCCGCACCGAGTCTATAAAGTTTGGACATCGAAACGCGCCGCGAACTCCCACCCGATCGGTTCCATGAGCCGCAAACCCGAACCCGACAAGTCCGCCAACCTGACCGCCTTGCGGTCGCAGATCGACAAGCTCGACCTGGAAATCCTGGAGAAACTCTCCAAGCGGGCCAACGTCGCCGCCCAGATCGGCAAGGTCAAGTCGGAGGTCGGCGGGGAGATTTTTAGCGCCTCCCGGGAAGAAGAAGTCCTCGGCAACATGATCGCGTCGAACAAAGGCCCGCTCGGCCCGGTCACCTTGCGGGCCATTTACCGGGAACTCATCAGCGGCTGCCGGGCACTGCAGCGCGTCCAGCGCATCGCCTTCTTGGGGCCAGAGTACAGTTACTCGCACCTCGCGGCGATCGAACGCTTCGGCGAAGCGGTTGAGTACGTCCGCGTCGGCTCGATCCAGGCGGTGTTCGAGGAAGTCACCCGCAAGCACGTCGATTACGGCCTCGTCCCGCTGGAGAACTCGACCGACGGCCGCATCGCGGACACCCTCGACTGCTTCATGCGGACGCCGACGATCAAGGTCTGCTCCGAGATTCGCCTGCGGGTCCACCACAACCTGCTCTCGAACGCGGAGCAGATGGAGATTCGCCGGGTTTACTCGAAGGCGCAAGCCCTGTCGCAGTGCCGGCACTGGCTGGGCAAGAACCTGCCGCACGCGACCCTGCACGAGGTGTCGAGTACGGCCGACGCCGCACGGTTGGTCCAGACCGACCCGCACGCCGCCGCCGTCGCCAGCCGGCAGGCCGGGGTCCGCTACGGCTTGCGGGTGCTGTTCAACAACATCGAGGACCACGCCGAGAACGAGACGCGGTTCGCGGTCATCGCGGCGCACGACTCCGGCCGCACCGGGACCGACAAGACGGCGATGATGTTCCAGGTCGCGCACAGCCCGGGGGCGTTGGCGGACGTGCTGGCCGTGTTCAAGAGCAACAAGATTAACCTCACCTGGATCGAGTCGTTTCCGACGAAAGAAGCCAAGGGCGAGTACATCTTCTTCGTCGATTTCGACGGCCACACCGAGGACGCCAAGGTCAAGAAGACGATCAAGACCCTCGAAGAAATGTGCGAGGCCGTGCAGATTCTCGGCTCGTTCCCGGCGGCCAAGCCGACGACCGAGTGACCCCCGGCCGAGGTTGTACGACCCTGCCCGGCTGATACAGTTGAAGTACCCCCGGCCCCGCCGGCTCTCCCCGCCCTGCCCGTCGGAACGAAGGATGCTGTCGTCATGATTCTCGTGATTCGGCCGGAGGCCACGCTGACCCAGATCGAACACATCGTCGAGACGGTCAAGGAACTCGGCTTCACCCCGCACGTCAGCCGCGGCGAGAGCCGCACCATCGTCGGCGTCATCGGCGACGAGCGCAAGCCGCAAGCGGCCAACTTCTCGGCGATGCCGGGCGTCGAGCAGGTGCTGGCGATCACCAAGCCGTTCAAGCTCGCGTCCCGGGAGTTCTCGAAGGAGGACACCATCGTCTACGTCGGCCGCGTCCGCATCGGCGGCGGCAGCATGGCGATGATCGCCGGCCCGTGCGCCGTCGAGAACTACGAGACGATGGACACCGTCGCGCGTTACGTCAAAGCCGGCGGGGCGAACATCCTGCGCGGCGGGGCGTTCAAACCGCGCACCAGCCCCTACGCCTTCCAGGGCATGGGCGAGGACGGCCTCAAAATCCTCCGCGACGTGGGCGACAAGTACGACATGCCCGTCGTCACCGAGATCATGGACCCGCGGCAGATCGACCTGATCTGTAAGTACACGGACATGCTGCAACTCGGCGCGCGGAACATGCAAAACTTCGACCTGCTCAAGGAGTGCGGCAAGACCAACAAGCCGATCCTCTTGAAGCGTGGGATGAGCGCCACCGTCAAAGACCTCCTCATGTCGGCCGAGTACATCCTGGCCGAGGGCAACAAGGACGTGGTCCTGTGCGAGCGCGGCGTCCGCAGCTTCGAGGACAGCACGCGGAACATGCTCGACATGTCCGCCGTGCCGAACGTCAAGGGCCAGTCGCACCTGCCGATCATCGTGGACCCGAGCCACGCGACCGGCCGGCCCGACCTGATCCCGAGCATGTGCCGGGCGAGCGTCGCGGCCGGGGCCGACGGGGTCCACGTCGAGGTCCACAACTGCCCCGAGAAGGCGATGTCGGACGGCCCGCAAGCCCTGCTGCCGCACCAGTTCCTCGACCTCATGGGCGACCTCCGCCGCTTGGCCGCCGCGCTCGGCCGCGAATTCTCCGTGCCCGAACCGAAGTCGTGATTTTGCCCCGGAGTTTTCGATGAATCGTCCGAAGTTGATCGTCGGGAACTGGAAGATGTTCACGACCCGGCAGTCCGCCGTCGAGTTGGCGAAGGCCGTCGCTGTGGGCTTGAAGCCCGGCTCAACCACCCGCGTCGGCGTCGCCGTGCCGTTTCCGTGGCTCACGAGTGTGATCGAGGCCGTGAAGGGTACGGCGGTCGAGGTCGGCGGGCAGAATTGCCACTCCGAGAAGGAAGGCGCGTTCACGGGCGAGACTTCGGCGGGGATGCTCAAGGACGCCGGCTGCTCGTTCGTCGTGATCGGCCACAGTGAGCGGCGGCACGGTTTCGGCGAAGGCGACGAACTCCTCAACAAGAAGCTCAAAGCCGCCCTCGCCGCGGACTTGCCGGTGATCTTCTGTGTCGGCGAACTGCTCGCCGAGCGCGAAGCGAACCAGACGGAACAGGTTCTCGACCGGCAACTGACGCACGGCCTCGCCGGGCTGACGGCGGAGCAACTGGCCCGCGTCGTCGTGGCTTACGAGCCGGTCTGGGCCATCGGCACGGGCAAGGTCGCCACGACGGAGCAGGCCCAGGCGGCCCACGCCTTCATTCGCGGCAAAGTCGCGGCGATTTTCGGCGAGAACGCCGCGACGAAACTCCTGATTCAATACGGCGGATCGGTCAAGGCGGACAACGCCGCGGCGCTGCTGCACCAGCCGGACATCGACGGCGCACTCGTCGGCGGGGCGAGTCTGAAGGCCGACTCGTTCCTGGCCATCGTCCACGCGGCCGGTTGACCGAATCGTTCGCCGAAGCCCCTTCCCGGTCGGGCCGCGCGGCCCTATCATACCGTTTTGACGGATGGAGCGGTCGTGCTCCCGTTCCCGGAGGTTGATTACCCGTGACACTGTTCGCCTCGGCCTCGACCGGCTCAATTCTGTTGAACCTCTTCATCGTCGTCGTCTCGCTGATGTTGATGTTCATCATCCTCATCCAGCGCGGCAAGGGCGGTGGCCTGGCTGGGGCTTTCGGCGGGGCCGGCGGGTCCAGCGCCTTCGGCTCCAAGGCCGGCGACACGCTCATGAAGGTGACCCTCTACCTCGCGGCCGTCTGGATCGTCGTCATCATGATTCACGTCAAGGTCGCCAAACTCGACGGCGTGGACGGCAATGTCGTCCCGAGTATTATCGCCCCCGGCGAGTGACCGTTCGGCCCGCTTGAACTGAGGAACGACCCGTGCTGCTCAGCATGACCGGCTTCGGGTCGGCCGACGCGAGAACGCCCGACCTGGCCGTCGGCATCGAGATTCGCTCCGTCAACAACCGGCACCTCAAGGTGACGGTCCGCGGGACCGACCCGTACCCGCTCCTCGAAGCCGACTTCGAGAAGCTCATCCGCAAGTCCGTCAAGCGCGGCACGGTCCTCGTCCAGGTCCGCGTCGAACGGCCGGCGCGGCAGGGCGGGCAGGCGCTCAACACGACCTTGTTGAAGGCGTACCTCGACCAACTCGAAACGGTCGCGGCGGAACTCGGCAACCCCGCCTTACTCGGGCCGCTGGCGAGTGCCGCCTTGGGCCTGCCGGGCGTCGCCCCCGAGTCGGGCCACAGTGGGGCGAAAGTCTCCGACGACGAGTGGCCGGCCGTGGCGACCGCCACGGAAGCGGCCCTGGCGAAGCTCGACCTCGCCCGCAAGGCCGAGGGCCAGGCGATGGCGACCGAACTGCTCGGCTACCACCGCTTCATCGGCGAAAAACTCGGCGCGGTCCGGGAACACCTGCCGCAGGTGATGAGCGACTACCGCGCCCGCCTCCTGGGCCGCGTCCGCCAGGCAGTGGCCGACGCCGGGGTCACGGTCGAGCCGGAGCAACTGATCCGCGAGATCGCCCTGTTCGCCGACCGGACCGATGTCGCCGAGGAGGTCCACCGGTTGACGGCCCACCTGGTGCAGTTTGAAGAAATCGTCCGCACCGAGTCCGACAGTGCCGGCCGCCGGCTGGAATTCGTCGCCCAGGAGATGGGCCGCGAGGTCAACACCCTGGGGTCGAAGGCGGGCGACGTGACCGTCTCGAAGCTCGTCTTCGACATGAAGGTCACGCTCGAAAAAATCCGGGAACTGGTGCAAAACGTCGAATGACTGCCACCCCACTCGGCCCACTGATCGTCGTCTCCGGCCCGAGTGGGGTCGGCAAATCGACGCTGGTCGAAGGCCTGCTCAAGACGACGACCTTGCCCCTCCGCCGGGCGATCACGGCGACGACCCGGGCGACGCGGCCGGGGGAACGGCCGGGGGTCGATTACCACTACTGGACGGCCGACGAGTTCCGCCGAGCGATCGACGCGGGGCGGATGCTGGAACACGCGGTCGTCCACGGAGTGGACTTTTACGGCACGCCCTGGAGTGAGGTTCGGCCGTACCGGGAGGCGGGCACGGCCGTCGTCCTGGTGATCGACGTGCAGGGGGCCGAGAACGTGCGGCGGCTGGACCCGGGCGGCCACCGGTCGGTGTTCGTGCTGCCGCCGTGCGAGGCGGCCCTGGAAGCCCGGCTGCGGGGCCGGGGCAGCGAAGACGAGGTCAAGGTGCAGCGGCGGTTGCGGACGGCCCGGGAGGAACTCGCCCGGGCCGGCGAGTTCGACGACCGCATCGTCAACGACGACCTGGACGAGGCGGTCGCGGCCCTGGAGGCCGTCGTCCGCGGCGAGTTGGAGCGGCGGCGATTGAACCCACGGACGATTTCTTAAACGAGGACCACTCGATGCTCGACGAACTGAAGGAAGAAGCGATCGTGAACAAGGTGGGCGGGCGGTTCAAGCTCTCCACGCTGATCCAAAAGCGGATGGGCGCGCTCAACAAAGGCGCGAAGCCGCTGGTGGACCTGCGGACGCCGAACAAGATGGCCATCGTCATCGAAGAGATCATGCAGGATAAAATCTACCTCGACCCCACCGGCGAGGTGCAGACGACGAACATGACCATCACGATGAACCTGCCGACGCCGTACTTCGGCGGCGGGGCGGCGGCGACCGCGAAGCCGGCCGGCGGTGCCCCGGCCGCCGCGGCCGACGACGACGACGATTGACGCCGAGGCACCGGACGGCGAACCGGCCGGGGGCGTGCGGCGTAGTGACTTGCACAGTCCCCGCCCCGCGCCTCACCGGGTTTCCCCATGGCCGAGCCTGACGTTTCGCCGAAGCTGCTCTCCAGCACCACGGGCAACACGGACGGCTACGCGCCCATCTCGTGGACCGCCGTCGCCGCCCTGGCCGTCGCCGTCGCCTTCGTCGTCGTCACCGTCGTGCTGGCGATCACGTCCTTCTCGAAGCAGCAATCGCTGATCGAGCCGCGCCTCCTCGTGCTACCCGTGTTCGTCGTGATCCTGGCCTTCGTGGCCCGCCGGCAAATCCTCGGGTCGGAAGGCACTCGGGCCGGCTTGCGGTACGCCAACCTCGGCTGGTACATCGCCGTCGTCGGCGGGCTGACTTACGCGACATACCTGTTCGCCATCGAATTCGCCGTCCGCAACGACGCCGAGCGCGAGTTCCTCGCCTTCTCGGCCCCCCTCGGGAAACTGGACGCCGCGAACGCCCAGGACCCGGCCCTGTACGCGGCGATCTACGCCATGATCCCGCCCGGGGCACGCAGTTCGGTCGCCAACTCGACGGACGCGGTCGGCATGGACGCGAGTTTCAAGGACCTCGTCCTCAACTTCCGCTCGACCGACCTCGCCCGCGTCTGTACCCGCAACCCCGGCCGCGTCGCGTTCAAAACGACCGGGTTGATCGACTGGGATCAGAAGCCCCGGCTCATCTCGTGTACTATCAAAGCCCGCATGTCCTGTCCCGAAGGGGACTTCGACCTCGTCGTGCCGATGCGGGCCGAAATCGAGGACAACCGCCAGCGCCGCTGGATGGTCGTCCCGAGTAAGGAAGGCTACGTGAAGGGCCGCAAGTTGACGCCCTACGGCTGGTTCGTCGAGGGGGTCGAACAGTCCGGCCGGCAATTCGCGTCGGACATGATGTTCACCCTCAGCAAGCCCGGGGCGGCGAACATCGCGCTCGCCGGCTACGTCCTGCCGAACTCGGACATGGTGAGCACGGCGAAGTTGGCCGAGGCGGTCATGACGACCACCCCGGGCCGCATGGCGGTCGCGGGGTCGATGGGCATTTGGCCGGCCGTGCCACCGGGCGCGGAACAGGCGCTGGCCGAACTGTTCGCCCGCCCGGACGGCAAGCCGTTGACGGACAACGACCGCCGCACCTTCCGCGACGCCTGGACGAACCCGCAACGGCTCACCCCAGCCGGGATCGGCCTCAAAATGAACACCGATACCGCCACGCAGCTGACTTTCTCGGACGGCAAGGTCAAGCTCTCCCATGCCGCGGAACTCGTGCTGAGCCAGGAGGGCCAACCGGCCCCGACGGCCCGCGCTAAAGTGTTGCTCCAGGTTGCAGCAGGGGCCGAGGCCGAGTTGGTCGCCGAGTTGAACCGGTTCCGCGACGCCGCCGCGACCGACCCGAAATTGGACGCGCCGCCGGCAGAAATCATCGACAAGTCCAGGGCCGTGCCGTGGCGGGTGACCCGGATCGTATCGGACTTGAAAGCCGTCGCGGTCAGCCGCGACGGCCCGCCGGGTGGTCCGCCGGGCGGCGGCGGCGGTATGATGGGTGGTGGCGGACACTGATCCCCCACGCCCCCAGCGAGACCCGCCCGTGACCGACCCCGTGCCGACGACGTTGAACACGATCGAGGAAGGCCTGGCCGATTTGAAGGCCGGCCGCATGATCGTCCTCGTGGACGACGAACACCGCGAGAACGAGGGCGACCTCGTCATGGCCGCCGAAGCCGTGACGCCCGCCGCCGTCAACTTCATGATCCGAGAGGCGTGCGGCCGGCTGTGTGTCACCTTCTCCCGGGACTACGCCGACCGTCTGGGCCTCGACCTCCTCCCCGGCGTCCACCTCGACCCCACCGCCACGCCGTTCACGCACAACTTCGACGCCCGGTTCGGCGTGACGACCGGTATCAGTGCCGCCGACCGCGCCCGCACCATCGCCGTCTGTGCCGACCCGGCCAGCCAGTCCGCCGACCTCGTCAAGGACAAGGGCCACGTGGACGGGCTGATCGCCAAGTCCGGCGGGGTACTGGTCCGCGCCGGGCACACCGAGGGGAGCATCGATCTGTGCCGGCTGGCCGGGCTGCGCGAGGTCGGGGTCATCTGCGAAATCCTCAACGAGGACGGCACGATGGCCCGCCTCCCGGACCTCCGGGAGTACTGCCGCGTCCACGGCTTGAAGCTGTGCAGCATCGCCGAGCTGATCGAGTACCGCCGCCGCAAGGAAAAGCTCGTCCGCCGGGAGATCGAGTTGACGCTGCCGACGGAGTTCGGCACCTTCGACTTGATCGCCTACTCGTCGCTCGTGGACCCCGAGCCGCACCTGGCGCTCACGCTCGGCGGCGTCGGCGTGCCGCCTGCCCCCGGGGAGTCGGTCCCCGAACAGCCCGAGCCGATCCTCGTGCGCATGCACAGCGAGTGCCTGACCGGCGACGTGTTGCACTCCCAGAAGTGCGACTGCGGCCAGCAACTCGCCTACGCCATGGCGCAGATCGCCGCGGCCGGCCGCGGCGTGATTGTGTACATGCGTCAGGAGGGCCGCGGCATCGGTCTGTTGAACAAGCTCCGGGCGTACAAACTGCAACAGGACGAGGGCCTCGACACCGTCGAGGCCAACCACCGCCTCGGGTTCGCGGCCGACCTGCGGCACTTCGGCATCGGCGCGCAGATTCTCCACGACCTCGGCGTCCGGCAAATCCGCCTGCTGACGAACAACCCGCGCAAGGTCATCGGCCTCGAAGGGCACGGCCTCAAAATCGTCGAGCGGGTGCCGATCCTGATCGCCCCCGGCGAGCACAACGCCGACTATCTGCGGACCAAACGCGACAAACTCGGCCACCTCCTCGACGGCGCGAAGTGACCTCGACATCCGCCCCGGCCGCGATTATCACGCGGCCATGCCGCGACTCCTCCCCGTACTGCTGACCCTCTGCCTCGGCTGCGCCTCCGCGCAGCGCACCGCTGACCCGGTGCCCGTCTCGGCAGTGCGAACCTCGCTCCTCAGCAAGGCCGAGGGGCTGTTGCGGAAGGCGCTCGAAACCGAGGGCTGGACGGTCGCCCGCGTCGAGACGAAGACCGACGGCACCGTCGCGCGGAACTCCGGCGAATCGTGGGACGAAAACGTCGTCGCCGTCACCTTCGACGCGAGCAAGCCGCCGGCCGCTCCGGTCGCGTTGAGCGTGCCGGAACAGGTCGCCGTCATGGCCAACTTGCGGTCCGATTTGCGCAAGGTTGTCACCAACCAGGACGGCGAAGTGAGCGACGTGACGGAAGCCGAAGGCTACCGCGAGCGGACCCTGACCATGACGTACAAACTCGCCACCGCCGTCGGCACCATGAGCGTCCGCCTACGGCCGGCGACCGACGTCCCCGAGGAGACACGCAACCGCTTCGACGTGACGGTCCGCGAGCAGTCGGTGAAGTAACGGAGACTCGGCAGCGCATGACGGCGTCCGGCTCACGTCCAGCCGACCGCGTCAAGGACAGTTCCTGCGGAACGCGATGAGCCGAGCAGTTGTTGAAGCGCCGCGACCGCTTTATCGAACCACTCCGGGAGGATGTTGCAGTCCTCATCAGTGAAGCTTTCGCGTGCCGAGGCGACAAGCGAACCGAGATGTGCGAGGCACGCGTCCATCGTGTCGGGGTTCGGGAACAGTTCGCTCGGCTCCCAGAAACCTCGGCCGTGTTCGTCGTGGAGGACAATTCTCGAACCCCTCGACAAAATGAACGGGTCGCCTCCTTAGGTCTGCGACCACCAGCCAATCGTCCTGCCAGTCCGCGATCGGTTCGCCGGTCAGCGGATGCCAGCGGTAGCCGGCCTGACGCGGCCAGAGCCGCGCGAGGCTAGGTAGGGAGAAACCGTTGCCGAAGGACTCGATGAACACGTCCACCGGGCCGACTTCCCGGTAGAACCGCTCCGCGCTCACGGTGCCTAAGCACCTTGAAATCCAGGGGTTTCGACGCTTGCCGGACTGGACTGTCCACACGGCCTAGCCGAGCCCTACGTACACAAAGATTAACCGACATTTGCAAAGGGGCCGGGGGTGAAGTTGCCTTTCCCGCCGCACGCTCAAAAGTCGATGACGGGCCAGGCGACGGGAACGACGAAAACTTTGCCGTCGCCGATCCGGCCGGTCCGGGCGGCCTTGGCGACCCGCTCCGCCAGTTCGGCGGCGAGTTCCGTTTTGACGGTCACCGTGATCTCGACTTTGGGCAGATAGGCGGTGCTGAAGTCGCCGCCGCGGTACAGCCCGAGGTAGCCCTTTTGCCGGCCGAACCCCTTGGCCTCACGCACAGTACACAACTCGACGCCGCTCTCCGCGATGACGTTGAGAACCGCTTCGGCGCGGAACGGCTTGACGACGATGGTGAGGTGTTTCACGACGAACTGCTCCCGCCCCCGCTACCGGTCATCGACCGGCCGGTGCCGCCGAAGCCGCCGGTCGAGACGCCGCCCCCCGGCGACTGCGTGCGCGACGGCGAGTTGACGCCCGGCCCGACGCCGCGCGAGGTCGAGCCGCCGCCGAAGAACAGCGGCAACCAGAACGGCCCGCCGTAGTACGACCGGCCGTGACTCGTGTGGGTCGTATTCGAGGTGGTGGTGGTACGGCCGGTCGTCCCCGTCGTCGGGGTACCGTCGGCGGCGAACTCCTGAACCTCGTCGAAACTGCTGCCGCCCGAGTCGCCGGCGGGATCGTCCGGCGGGGCGGGCAGCAGGCAACAGCAGCAACTACACAACGTGACCGCCCCGAGCAGGGCCATCGTGATACTGCGACTTTTCTTGGGCGGCGGAGCGTCGTTCTTCATGGCGGGTCACCCGTGGATGGCGGCAGCCAGGACAATGGCAATGGCGATCAAGAGGCCGGCGACGGTGATCGCCACGGCGACGCTCCCCTCTTGCAACTTCTTCTCCACGTCGAGCTTCGGCGTGATCCACTCGAACACCTTGTAGCCGAGCATCAGCAGCGCGATGCCCACTGCCCCGAAGAGAGCCGCGGCGAAAAGGCTCGTACCCAGGCTCTCGACGGTCAGAGTAAACGCGGCGAACATGGGCGAGTCCTCGGGCGGTTTAAGCGGTGATGCCGAAGTCGCGGACGGTGAACAGGGGCCGGTAATCGTAGGCGGCGAGGGCTTCCCGCGCGCCCTGCAAGCGGTCGCAGATGCAGACGACGCGGACCACGTTCGCCCCCAACGCTTCGACGGCCTCCACGGCCTGAACGACGCTGCCGCCGGTGGTCAGCACGTCGTCGATGACGACGACGCGGTCGCCGGACTTCACGACGCCTTCGACGCGCTCCCGGCTGCCGTGCCCCTTGGCCTGCTTGCGGACGAAGAAGCCTTCGCGGTGCAAGCCGCGGCGGTGGTACGCCGTGAGCGCCGCCGCCGCCATCGGGATCGCCCCGACCTCCAGGCCGCCGATGGCTTCAAATTCCAGGTCGGCGGTCGCGTCGGCCAGTAATTCGCCGATCAGCGCGATCGCTTCGGCGTGGAAGAGGACTTTTTTCGAGTTGATGTAATACGAGCTGGTCTTGCCCGACGCGAGCGTGAACTCGCCGAAGGCGACGGCCCGCGCCAGGAACAACTCTTTCACGCGGTCGCGGGCGGCGGTCATCGTCGGTACGCTCCATGTCGGCGGGTGTCGGAGTTATAGCGGTTCGACCCGTAACACGCTAACGACTTCCCCACGAACATTGGTATGGTAGGCTCTACCCCACCCCCGAATCGGAATGCCATGCCGACCGAGAACCGCATCTACACCGACGACGAAATCGCCGCGAAACTCGCCGACCTCGGCCTGACCGGGTGGCACCTCGACGGCGGCTGGCTACGCCGCAAGTTCACCACCGACGGCTGGCCGCAGACGCTGATGGCCGTCAATGCCGTCGGCTTCCTGTGCGAAGCGGCGTACCACCACGCCGACCTGGCCGTCACCTGGGGCAAGCTGTGGGTGAAGCTCAAGACGCACGACGCCGGCGGCATCACCGACAAGGATTTCGAACTGGCCGTCAAGATCGAGGAAGCGATCCTGTGGCGGCCGACCGGCGTCCTGGCCCCCGGCAACCCCAAGAAATTCGTCGCCGGCAACACCTGAACTCCCTCCCCCCGGAAGTGCCCTGCCATGTACCGATTCGCCCTGACTTTCGTACTCTCGACGGGCCTCGCGTCCGCCGCCGAGCCGATCACGATCGTCGGCGGCAAGGCCGACGCGACCAACGTGGTCGTAAGCATCCCTGCCCCTCAGGGTTCCGAACTGGCGATGTCCGTCACCCTGTCGAACGGGAAAAAAGTTGTCGGTCAAGTTGTCGCACCCGACCTTCTGAGCGACGCGAAGGGTTCCCGCTTGCAATTCGTCGCCCCGGCCATCAAAGCGAGCGAAACTCTGAGTGTCACGACCTCGACACTGAAGCCGGAGGGGTTCAAGGTGTTCAGTTACACCGAAGAGCCGGGCAAACCTGCCGATCTGCTCCTTGATGGCCGCCCGGTGTTGCGCTACATGAACGCCAAGCACGACGCCACGACCAAGGACACGCACGAACTGACCTTCAAGCCGTTCCACCACATCTTCGACCCGGCCACCGGCAAGGTTCTGCTCACCAACGGCGCGGGCCACGCCGCCGACAAGTCGTTGCAGTACCCGCACCACCGCGGCCTGTACATGGGCTGGATGACGATCAAGTACGGGGCGGGCCAGACCGCCGACAACTGGCACGGCCGCGACGGGGTCTACACGGAACACGAGAAGACGCTGGCTACCGAGGCCGGACCGGTCGTCGGCCGGCAGCGCTCGGCGATCAACTGGTACGGCAAGGACGGCCTGCTCTTCGCCGAGGAGACGCGCGAGGTCGGAGCCTTCGCCGTCCCCGGCGGGACGCTGATCGAGTTCGCCAGTGTCGTCACGACCAAGCTGCCGAAGGTGACGCTCGACGGCGACCCGCAGCACGCCGGCGTCCACTTCCGTGCCGCGATGGAGACGGCCACGAAGTACGCCAAGGAGACGTACTACCTCCGCCCGGACGGGAAGGATTTGCCCGGCAAGACGCGCAACTGGGACCCCAAGACCAAACAAGGCCCGGTCAACCTGCCCTGGAACGCGATGTCGTTCAAGGTCGCCGACAAGCGGTACACGGCGGTCTACCTCGACCGGCCGGAGAACCCCAAGGAGGCCCGGTTCAGCGAGCGCGACTACGGCCGCTTCGGCAGCTACTTCGTCTACGACATCACCCCGACGACGCCGTTAAAGGTGAAGTACCGGCTGTGGGTACAAGAGGGCGAAATGACCGTCGCCGAGTGCGAGAATCTGTCGCGCGGCTTCACCGACCCGCCCCACGCCAAGTAGCCGCGTGAAAGATTTCGCGGTGCGGAGCGAAGAGACAGAATCGCGGGACGAGACTTCGGGAGATGCGGCCTTGATCCACTTGGAATGCCCCGGCTGTGCGGCCACCTTCACCGTGCCCGACGCCAACGCCGGTAAGACCGGCAAGTGCCCCAAGTGCGGCACGCAGTTCGCCATCCCCGCCGCCGACGCGGCACCCGGTCAAGAATCGGTCGAGGTCCAGCCGTGCCCCGGCTGCCAGGCGCGCATCGCCGTCGCCCGCGGCGACCTCGGCACGACCGTCGAGTGCCCGTACTGCGTCACCCGGTTCCTCGCCGAGCCGGCCGACCGCACCCCCCCCCTGCCCCGCCGGCCGCGCGACGATCGGCCGTCGTCCCGCACCCGGCCCGCGCGGCAGAGTCAGCGGCGCGACGAGACCGACGACGACCTCGACGAGGAGGACGACCGGCCCCGGCGGCGGCGAAGTCGTCGCCCGAGTAAGCCGGGGAACATCGCCACCATCGGGGTTCTGTTGCTCGTCGGCGGCATCTACTCGTTCATCCAGTCGCTGATCATGGTCGCCAGCTCGTTCGGCCTCTGTTGCATTTGGCCAGGCTTTTACCTATCTGTCGTCTGGGGCATCCTGGCCATCATCCGCGGCACCGCCATGATGAACGGCCGGGACACCAGCGCCGGCCCGCCGACGGTCTTGCTCGGTTTGCAGATTTTGTTGATCCTCAACTTCGACATGATCAATCTGGTCCTCGGCATCGTCGGGCTGGTACTCGCCAACAACGAGGATGTCCGAGATTACTACACGGGCAATTACGACCACCCCGACGAGTGACCCCTTGCGGTTCGCCCCTCAACCTTTCGAGGCCCCCATGATCCGATTCTCCTGCCCCGGCTGCGAGGCGACGTTCAACGTCAGCGACGACAAGGCCGGCAAGACCGGTAAGTGCCCCAAGTGCAGTTCGCAGTTCACGATCCCGCACGCGCCGAACGGGCAGCCCGCCGCGGAAGTCCCGCCGCCGTTACCGCCGCCGCCGGTGGTGGACGGCGCGGCGGTCGAGATATCCCCGTGCCCGAAGTGCGGCGCGCGGCTGTCCGTCGAACCCGGCGACATCGGCCTCGACGTGGAGTGCCCGACCTGCCGGACCGTCTACCCCGCCGAAGCCGCCAGCGCCGTCAAGCCGCGCGCCGCCGGGTCGAAGGCGTCGGTCAACGTCGGCAGTGGCCAGAAGCGGCCGCTCGTCGCCGCGGACGACGACGAGGACGAACGCCCCAGCCGTCGCCGCCGGCGGGAAGAGTCGCGCGACGACGATGACGAGGACGACCGGCCGAGCCGCCGCAGCCGCCGCGACGAGGAGGACGACGAGGACGACCGGCCACGGAAGAAGAAAAAGAAGAAGCGCCGCTCGTCGGACATCGAGAGCAAAAAGCTAGTCGCAGGCCTACTCGCAATCCTTCTGGGAGGTTTAGGTGCCCATAAGTTTTATCTCGGGTACACGACTCCGGGAATTCTGATGCTAGTGCTGTCGTGCTGTACTGGGTTGGCGATGCCGATCGGGATCATTGAGGGAATCATCTACCTCACGAAAACTGACGAAGACTTCATCGAGACATATCAGGTCGGCCAGAAAGAGTGGTTTTAAACAATTGCCGTCGATCCGCCACTGCTGCGCCGCCGCTCGCCGGGAACTGCGGTTCGCAATCACTCGAAGAGCTTCGCCGGCGGCGTAGCAACGCCGGCGCGCACGTCGGCGATGCGGGGGACTCGGGCCAGAGGTGGCGGGCGTCGGCTTCGCCTTGTAGCAACGCCGGCGCGCACGTCGGCGATGCGGGGGAGGCAGCGGATGAACTGGTAGTACGCCGCGAGCTTGAACTTCTTGGCCGTGCTGTCGGAGGTCATGTAGCGGATGTTGCCGAAGACCTTGCGCTCCGGGGGCCACGGCCGGTCGAAGAGGCCGAAACTCCACAGCACCCCGGTGTAACTATTCGGATCGCGACCGTCGATGGCGTACTTGTTGTTCAGGTGCTCCAGCACGCGGTACGCCTCCTCCGGCGTCGCGGACCATTCGAGCACCTTCTTCGCCCATAGCATCCGCAAATAATTGTGGATGCGGCCGGTGACGACGAGTTCTTTTTGCGCCGCGTTCCATAACTCGTCGTGCGTCTTGGCCGACTCGAACTCGGCCAGCGTGTAGGTGTGGGTCCGCGCGTCCGGAGTGTGCTTGTCGAGCGACGCCATCGCCCACTCCGGCAGGGCCGCGCGGAGGGTGCCGGACTCCGGCAGCGGCGAGAAGTCGAACGTCTCGAAGTTGAACGACGGCTGCGCGTCAGCGTCGGCTTGCCGGCTGACGGTGCCCTGTCCTTTCAATGCACGCTGCGTCATGAAGTGCCATTGATAACCGACATCGCGCCAGGTAATCGCCTCGTCGAGGAAGCCGTTGACGTTCTCGTCCCGGCAAAAGAAGTCGTCCTTGTTGCGCGTCTTCAAGTTGAGTTGATCGACCGTCCACCCGGGCACCTTGGCGAAGGTCGCTTCACAGATGTCCTGGATGCCGACGTGGCCGTAATGGAGGTGCGCGCTCAGCCCGCTGGCCGAGTTACGCTCGGGGTCGTCCGGCTTGTTCCGCTCGGTCGTGTAGCGGCCGAGTTTGATCTTCAAAAACTGCCCCATCAGGGTCGTCCCGGCGACCCGCCCGCCCTGCACGTGTTTGAGCGCCGGCACGCTCTGGTCGATCGGCAGCGACTCGACGAACCCCGCCAAATCTTCGGGCGGCGTCCACGTCTCGAACGGCGGGGTCAGGTCTTCGTGCGGCATCGCGGCGAAGTCCGGTTCTGTATCGGCCTTGTTCAGCCACGCCTCGGCGAAGAGTTTGTGCATCTTCGGCCGCAGGTGCGCGGCCGCCTTCGTCGGCGGGCCGAGTTTCGCCAGCGGCACGATCCCGTTGCCGTCGATGGCGTAAACGGCGACCTCGACCGCCGCCGCGACCGCCGCGATCTGAGCCGGCACGATGAACTGCGGGTAGTCGTCGGTCACCAACAGGCACGCCTTGGCGCACAGTTTCCGCACCAGGCCGCGACCGGGGTTTTCGGGCGTCTCGACGAACGGCCAGTAAGTCGCCCCGCGCCGCGTGGCCTCGGCGACGTTGTCGCGCATTCCTTCGAGAATGAACTGGTGGAAGCGGGCGCTGGCCCACGGGTACGTCAGCTTCAAGCCCTCGTAAACGACGAGCGGTTTGCCCAACTCGCGGGCCGCGGTGATGGCGTAGTCCAGGGCGTGGTTCGACGCCAGCCGGCGGGACATTTGCGCCCAGTACACGACGTAGGCCCCGCGGCGGTTAATCGCGGCGGCGTTCGCCGGGCGGACGCGGGCGTCGTTGAACGTCGGTTCGGCGGGCTTCATCCGGAGTTCCTGTCGGGGGGCCGGGGCGGTGCCCTATCATAGTCGGCATGGAGCCTCCGATTCTCACCGTCACCGCGGTCGAAAAACACTACCGCGGCACCCCGGCGTTGCGCGGCGTGAGTTTCGACCTCGCGGCCGGCGAGCTGTTCGGCCTGCTCGGCCCCAACGGCGCGGGCAAGACGACGCTCTTGTCCGTCCTCGCCGGCCTGACTGACGCTAGCGCCGGCGGCGTAACACTGTTCGGTCAGGCCTTCACGAGCCGCGACGCCGAGGCCCGCCGCGCGATCGGCCTGGCGACGCAAGACCTCGCCGTGTACCCCGAATTGACGGCCCGCGAGAACCTGCTCTTCTTCGGCCGGCTCTACGGTCTCGACGGCACCGGCTTGAAGCGGCGAACCGAGGAAATGCTCGCCCTCGCCGCCCTCGCCGACCGCGCGAATCACCGCGTCGGCACCTTTTCCGGCGGCATGAAACGGCGGCTCAACCTCGCCGTCGCCCTGGTCCACGACCCGCGCCTACTGATCCTCGACGAGCCGACGACCGGCGTCGATCCGCAGTCCCGCAATCACATCTTCGACCAGGTCCGGCGGCTCAACGCGGCCGGGCTGACCGTGATCTACACCAGCCACTCGATGGAAGAAGTGCAGGCCCTCTGCCCGCGGCTGGCGATTCTCGACCACGGCCGGGTCATCGCCTGCGATACGGTCACGAACCTGCTGCGCCAGTTGCCCACGACCGCCCGCGTCACGACGGCCCAGGCCGTCCCGGAAACGTTACCGGGCGTTACCGGACGGCGACAGACGGCTATGGGCGTCGAGCTGGACGCGGCGGACGGCCCGGCCCTGTTCGCCGCGTTGCGGCACTGGCCCGGTCTGGAAATGGCGGCGCTCGACGTGGTGCCCCCCACGCTGGAGCGGGTGTTCCTCAAGCTGACCGGCTCCGCCCTGCGAGACTGACCCGATGCCGACGCTGACCATCGCCCTCAAAGACTTGCGGTTGCTGCTGCGCGACCCGCGATCCGCGGTCATTCTCGTCGTCATGCCGCTGGTGGTGACGCTCATCCTCGGGCTGACCCTCGGCCGCGTCTTCACGGACAAGCCGGACTCGAAAATTCGTATCTCCGTCGTCGTCGAGGACGAGGGCCTGGGCGACGAGCCGCGGGCCTTTCCCGACCGCCCGTGGAGCGAGATTTTGTTGGACGACCTCGCCGACACGGCCAACATCCGCGTCGAGCGCATCCCCACCCGCGAGCAAGCGGCCCGGCTCGTCGAGCGCGGCGACCGGTCGGCCGTGGTGATCTTAGGCAAGGAGTTCAGCCGGCGGGCGCAGCGGTGTTCGTTCGTCGGCGGGGAGTTCAAGCGCGACCCCATCAACCCGCTCTTCCGCGACGGCGTCAAGGCCGACGATCTCGGCGTCGAGTTCCTGACCAACCCGACGCAACCGGTCGGCTCGTCGGTGATCCAGCAGGTCGTCCAGGTGTCGCTGTTGCGGGTCGTGATCCCGTGGATGATCGGCCAGGCCTTCGACCTGATCGGTACGGACCGCTTCATGGTCAAGATGGAGGAGAAAATCCCGGCGCTGGGGATCGCCTACCGCGTGCCGGGGTTCTCGAAGGCCCGCCTCGGCGACGGCATCCGCGGCGGCATCTCGGACTTCTTCTCGGAGTACGACTTCAACGCCAAGACGTGGTCCGGCCTGACCGAGTCGAAGCGGCAGTTCAGCGTCCACGGGGCCGTGGCCGGGTTCGGCGTCGTGCCGCTCAAACTCGCCGTCCAGCGCAAGCCGGCCGCCGCGGCCCCGACCCGCGGCGAGAACCGCACCGTCTACGCCGACCCCAAGGACGTGCAGTACCAGATGCTCGTCCCCGGCACCACGGTCACCTTCGCCTTCTTCCTGCTGCTGACCGTCGGTTGGCTGTTCGTCGCCGAGCGCCGCCACGGCACGCTGGTCCGGCTACGGCTGGCCCCGATCTCGCGGACGCAAATCATCATCGGCAAGGCGTTGCCGTGCCTGGCCGTGTCGCTGTTCCAGGGCTTTTTTCTGCTGGCGTGCGGCAAGTTGATCTTCGGCATGACCTTCGGTTCCCGCCCGGAACTGCTGGTCCCCGTCGTCGTCTCGACGAGCGTCGCCGCCGTCGGCCTGTCGATGCTCGTCGCCGGGTTGGCCCGGACCGAAACGCAAGTCGCCGTCTACGGCACCCTACTCGTGATCGTCCTCGCCGGGGTCAGCGGCTCGCTGTTACCCCGCGAACTGCTGCCGGAGAACTTGCGTCAGCTGAGTCTGTTGACGCCGCACGCCTGGGCTTTGGACGCCTACTCCCAACTGCTCAACCCGGACGTGGCAACGCCGCAGGTCGGTCGGGTGCTGACCGCCTGCGGCGTGCTGTGTCTGTACGGCGTCGTTTGCCTGATAGTGAGTCGCCTGGTGGCGAGGCTCGACTAGCTCCGCCGCAGGCGCGGAACATTTTAGCCCGACGCGCTAGCGAGGGTCGACCGGTCGGGGGCAATGTTCAATGTCGTTGACCGTACCGTCAACGTCTACCTGCATGTCCTCGACCGGTCGACCCTCGCTAGCGCGTCGGGCTAACGCGCCTGCGGCGAGCCGTCACTTCGCCTTCAACTCCTGCCCAGTGGTGATGGCGAAGTAGAAGCCGTGGGGGTTGTTGCCGTTGGCGACTTTGAGCGTCACCGTGTTCGTGCCAGCTTTGAGCTTCACGTTCACGCTGTGTTGCTCCGGCGCGGCGGCGAGACTTTGGCTGTGCGTGTAGACCTCGACGCCGTTGACCCAGAGTTTTGCGCCGTCGTCGGTGCCGAGCAAGATCGTCGCGTCTTGCGCCGCGGGGGAGTCGAACTCCTTGCGGGCGTAGGTCGCCGAGTTCGCGCTCTTGTCGCCGTGTAAGGCAGCAAGGTCGAAGTAAGCCGTCGCATTTTTGACGAGTCGCCAGTCGGCCGGCTTGTCGTCGCGGGCCAAAGCCGCCTCCATGCTCGCCGCGGGGAACGGCCCGGCGATCAGCCACGAGTCGGGCGTCAGCGACGCGGTTTGCAACTGCGTCAGGTACTCGACCAGATCGACGAGTTCGTCTTCGGTCAGCGTCGCGGCCAGGCCCTCGGGCATGATCGAGACGAGCGACTTCGCCCGCTTCTCGATGTCTTTCACGGCAATCGCGTAATCCTTGCCGTTGGCGTCGCGGATCGTGACCGTCGTCTCCGTCTCGCCGACGAGCAGCCCGCTAATCGCCTGGCCGTCGGCGGTGGCGACGGCCCAGGAGACGTACTGGTCGGCGATGGCTTTCGAGGGCAACAGGATGCTCTCGAAGAGGTTTTCGCGGCTGCCCTTCTTGCCGATCATGCTCAGGTCCGGGCCGATCTGGCCGCCCTGGCCGCGGACCATGTGGCACTTCAAGCACTGCGACTCGCTGACGAGCGACGCCGCCATCAGCTTCTTGCCGTTGGCCGCGTCGCCGGTGCGCTTGGCGAGGTTCGCCGGGCTGGGCAGGTTCTTGGGGTTCAGCTTGCCAGGCGCGGGGAACAACAGCGACGCCTTGTTGCGCTCGCCCTGAAACGGCGAGTTGCGGAGCAGTCTCCCGGCGTCGGCCGACAAGGCGTCGGGCAACTCGTTCTTCTGCTTCGCTTCGAGCAACCACTGCGTGCCGGCGCGGTTTCCGGCCAATGTCGTGAGCGCGGCGCGGGACAGTTCGGGCGATGCCTTCGGCGCGAGGACCGCTTTCTTGAGCGCGTCGAACGCCTCCTTCGCCGTGGGGTCCACTTTCGAGCCGTTGGGCAGCATCAAACCGATGGCCTTAACGCAGTCGATGGAGAGCGGGTTCTCCGGGCTGCCGACCTCCATCAGCGCCTTCAAGCTCTCCGCCGACGGCAGTTGGCCCAGCGTGCGGATCGCCTCGACGCGGGTGGCCGTGTCGAGCTTGGCGTCCTGGGCGATGGCGGCGACCTCGGCCCGGCCGGCGCTGAACTTCGCTGCGGCAACGAGTTGCAACCCCGTCAGGCGGGTCGCGTCTGTCTTGAGCATCGCCGTCGTCGCGGCGGCGAGTTCGCCCGACTTGGCGAGGCCGCCCCACTTGGTCGGCAGGAACAGCCGCAGGTTCTCGAGCGCCCGCGACTTCACCTCGGCCGGTTGCTCCGACGTGAGTAGCGCGAGCATCGACTTGCCGGCGTCGAGTTCGGGGCTGGCCGCGAGGATATCGACGATGCGGGCCTTCTGCGTCGCCGTGAGCTTGGCGTCCTTGAGCAGTTCGCCCATCTTCGGCAACATCGACTTGGGCCGCAGCTCCCAGACGAGGTCGGCGACCTTGTCGTTCCACTCGGGGAAGTGCGTGCCGAAGTCCGCGAGAATCGCGTCCCGCCGCGCGGGGTCGGTGCCGCAGGCGATGTTCAACGCGGCGCGGTACGTCAGGTCTTGCCCGTCGTAAAGCCTGGCGAGGTGCCAGAACCACGGGGAGACTTCCTTTGCCGAGAGGTCTTTGAGCGCCAACAGAACCTCTCGATACACCGTCGGTCGGTTAACTAGTTTCCACTCGTTAGGAATGCCTAATACGTTGCCAGGAGTACCAACCAATGGGTCCGGTGGCGCACCAAGTTGCGCCCTGTTCCGGGCGCGGATCAGGCGGGCGTGCGCTGGGAGTAGCCCTTGGTAATTGTTGTAGAAAGCCCGCAGCGCGAGCAACGGTAGCCTGGAGTCACCAGCAATATACTCCGGAGGACCACCCTGAAAGAAAATACTTAGGTACGGCCCCGCCCTGTCGTAACTCGTGTACTTTTCGTCGCCAAGCATCCTCTCGTAACCCCGCGCTCTGAGCCACACCCCACGAGCTTGCAACACGGGGTCGGCCTTGACGACGTGCGAAGATAGGAAATCTGGCTTGTCGAAAGAACCGCCTTCGAGCATCTTCAAACCTTTGAAAACATCGATACTGTCAAAAATCGCGGCAACTACTGCGCGCGCCGTGCAGTTAGGGTTGCCAAGTGCGTCAACCAGTCCGGGAACAGTGTCCACATTCACCGCCGGCACCTTGTAGCCCATGTGCCCCGCCGGGGTGACGCGGTACAGGCGGCCGCGGGTGTGGTCGCCCATGCCGTGGCCGCCGACGCCGGGGTCGTACCAGTCGGACACGAAGATGCTGCCGTCCGGGGCCGTACAAACGTCCGACGGGCGGAACCAACTGTCGGTGCTGGTCAGCATGTTGACCTTGTCGAGTTCGTAACCCGCGCCCTTCGGCTTGCGCGTGAACGCCCGCAACTCGCGCGGGCCGGCGTCGGTGTGTAGGAGCGTGTTGTGGTACTGCTTGGGCAGCAAGTTCCCTTCGTAGAACTGGATGCCGGTCGGCGAGCCGAAGCCGGTCCGCAAGGTTTTGTGGACGATGCCCGGCTGCTCTTCGTGCCAGTGGCTTTGGCCGGCCCCGCGCGGGAAGTAGCCGTAATTGCCGCCGGGGAGGACGTGACAGATGCGGGTTTGCTGGTTGCCGTCGTCGTCGTTGTCGGAGCACCAAATTTCGCCGAAGCTATCGACGCAGGCTTCGTAGTTGTTGCGGAAGTTGTGAGCGATCAGTTCGAGGTTATTGCCTTGCAGATCGCAACGCCACACGGTGCCGGCCTGGCAATCGCTGTTGTTGCTGACAAATTTGCGACCCTTGCCGTCGGCCGCTTGCAAACCCTTGACGCCCTGGTCGCCGACGGTGAAGTAGAGCTTGCCATCGGGGCCGACGTTGAGGCCGTGAACGCCGTGGTCGTGGTCGAAGCCGCCGAAGCCAGTGAGGAATTTCTTGGGCGGGCCGTCGGCCTTGCCGTCGCCGTCCTTGTCGGTGAATTCGAGGATGTCCGGGGATTGAGCGACGAGCACGCGACATGGAAATTTTCCGGACTCCCCTCCCTTACTGTCGGGGCTCGCCAGCGGAAGGACGAGTACGCCGAGCGGTCCGTAAAGGTCCGTGCCTTGATAAAAGACGGTCGATTCGTCCGCTTTGCCATCGCCGTTCGTGTCGGTGAGGATGACGATGCGATCCCC
>JAYTSV010000092.1:0-24938 GCA_043745465.1 Fimbriiglobus sp. | reverse complement strand
CGGCAGACGATGCTGTTCTCGGCGACGATGCCGCCGCGCATCGCCGCGATGGCCGAGAAGCACCAGAAGAAGCCGACCCGCGTCGAGATCGCCAAGGTGCAGACGGCCCCCGGCGAGGCCCCGCAAGTCCGCCAGACGGCGTACTTCGTCCACCGCGACCACAAGATCGCCGCGATTGCGAGGCTCATCGACTTCGAGAACCCCTCGGCGGCGCTGGTCTTCTGCCGCACCCGGATGGACGCCGACGGCCTGTCGGACACGCTCAACGAGCGCGGGTACAAGCCCGAGTCGCTGCACGGCGGTCTGTCGCAGGAGCAGCGCGACCGCGTCATGAAGAAGTTCCGCAACGGCGCGGTCAACCTCCTCATCGCCACCGACGTGGCGGCCCGCGGCCTCGACATCCACCACCTGTCGCACGTCATCAACTTCAGCGTGCCGGAAGCCCCGGAGACGTACATCCACCGCATCGGCCGGGTCGGCCGGGCGGGCCGCGAGGGCGTCGCCATCACGATGGTCGAGCCGCGCGAGCAGTTTCAGTTGCGCAACATCGAACGGATCGCCCGCACCCGCATCAACGTCGAGACGCTGCCGAACGTGGCCCAACTGCAGGCCAAGCGGCTCGAACGCACCCGCAATGAAATCCAGGAACTCGTCGAAGCCGGCGGCCTCGAAGAGTACAAGGCGGTTCTCGAACCGCTCATCGGCAAGAAGTTCTCCATCGTGGACCTGGCGCTCGCGGCGGTCAAGCTCGCCCATTCCGCCGGCAAGCCGGACGACATCACCGAAGAAATCCCCGTGCCGATGATGCGCGACAGCCGGCCGAACAACGGCCCGAACTATAATGCGCCGCGCGGCAACGACCGCCGCCCTCCCCAGGGCAGCTTCAACGGCGGCAATTACACCAGCGGCCCGAGCGCCGGCCCGATGAACGCACCCGCCGGGAACGGCGGCGGCAACTTCAATGCCGGCCCCGGCCCTGGTTCCCGGACGGCGGCGCGGGGCATGGCCCGCATCTTCATCAGCGCCGGTCGAGACGTCGGCGTCACCCGCCGCGACATCGTCGATGCCATCGAGAGCGAAGTCGGCATCGGCTCGCGGGACATCGGGCCGATCGACATCGCCGAGCGCTTCACCCTCGTCGATGTGCCCGGGGAAGTGTCGGACTTCGCCATCGAATCCCTGTCCGGCATCCGTCTGCGCGGCCGCAAGGTGACCGCCCGGCGCGACCGGGCCGTCGGAGGGGTCGATCAGCCCGCCGGTTAAAAATGCGTCGCGCTGGCCGACGATTGCCCAGCGGTCGCGCCCGTGTCACCGGTTCGCCCATTGAAACGCTACAAATTGCAGGGTGTCACGGGCCGTCTCGCCGTGGCACCCTGTTTGCTTTCTCACCGCTCAGGCCTCGCGGCTGATCGGCACACGCGACGAACGACTTGCCAGAAGGGTGGCGGCCCGACTGACAACCGTTCGTCCCGAGGCCGCAGCCGCGGGGCTTTTTTCATGCCTTACTCGGCCGACTCGACGGCCTTCTCGTGCAGTGGCAAGGCCGCATTGGCCATCAGCCCGCAGACCGCACTGACCGCGAACGCCGACGCCCCACTGAGGAGTGCGTAAGTCCAGCCGGCCTGGGCCGCGATGACGCCCATGACGAACGGCGCGACGCCCGCGCCAAAGTTCCCCCACATGTTGCCCCAGCCGAGGACCGGCCCGACCTGCTCGCCGCCGGTGTCCTGCGCGAACGCCCAGACGGCCGGGACGCCGAAGTCCTGGCAGACCGCCACCAGCGCCAGCGCGGCGACGAACATCCACGCCTCCGGCAGCCACGGGCCGACCGCCATCAGCACGGCGCACGGCAGCTTCATCCCGCCCATCGGGAGTGCCCGACCCCACCACTTGCCGTGACGCTTCGTGAGCCAGTCGGTAACGACGCCGCCGGCGATCATGCCGAACGCCGCGAGGAACAACGGCACCGTCGTCATCAAGCTGCGCTGATCGAGCGGCACCTTGTACCGGTCGTCGAGGAAGCGCGGCAGCAGCGTAATCAGGAACACCCAGCCGTAGTTCGAGAAGAACGACATGCCGCAGTACAGCCACTGGTTGCGACTCGTCACCAGCGCTCGCCAAGGCACCGCGAACGACCGAATAGGCGGCTTCGGAACGATGCCGTTGGCGATCAACTTGGCTTCGGCGGCGCTGACCCACGGGTGTTGACTCGGCGAGTCCCGCACGACGAGCCAGACGACGACTCCGACGACGACTCCGAGGAGGCCATAGCTTAGGAGTGCGGGCCGCCAACCTTTGCCGTGGAGTTTGCGGATCGCGTCGTAGGACAATGCCTCAAGAACAAGTCGGCGTAGTCGTTCTGACTCTTCCGCTGTGCGATCATGCTCGGGCTTGTCGAAAATCCTTCGGGCGTCGTAGGTCAAGGGGATCGCATGCCTGTCAATCTCGTGAAGGATGTCTACCTCGCCACGTATGTAGCGGTTAGTAGCTTCTACGAGTTGTTCATTCGTCTCCCACGTAGCCCACAATTCCATCGAAGGCTTACTGCCGGGACGCCAGCCGAGTCCCATACCGTTAGCATACAGGTCGTCCACCGTGACTGTTGCCGGCGTTGAGAGCGGCACGAAGGCGATGATTAGGAAGCCAGTCAGCCCGGTCGCGGCTGCGCCGCCGAAGCGGCCGCCGAAGGTGACGATGCTGTTCGCCAAGCCGCGGCGGTGGTCGGGTACCCAGCGCGTCAGCAGGAGAGCTGCAGTGGGGTATGCTGCGGCTTGCGAGAGGCCCAACAGGAAGCGGGAGGCGAAGAGCGTCGGGAAGTCCTGGGCGAGCGCGATGAAGATGCCGAAGACCGACCAGCCGACCATCGAGAAAGTCAGCATCAGCCGCGGGCCGTAGCGCTGGGCCAGGTAGCCGCCGGGGACCTGGCCTAGGGCGTAGGCGATGAAGAAGGCCCCGAACGCGGCGTCCATCTGCATCGTGCCGATGCGCAAGTCTTCGCGGATGTACCCCTCAGCGACGCTGACGCAGACCCGCTCCAAATACAGAAGGGCGGCCATCGCCGTGAGCACCAGGACGATCAAAACGCGAATGGGCGGCCGGGGGATGTTCATGGCCGGCATCGTGGCACACCCGCCGGCCGACCGCAACCGGATTGCGGCGAACTTTGTGTGTCCCGCGCGAATCCCTTGCCCGCGTCGTCGTAGCGTTGGTACAATGACGTAGCCTGCCTGAACTTGCGAATTCCGCTCCGACCTTCCCTTCCGCTCCAGGGTCGCTCCCCATGCCCACCGCTGCCACGTCGTTTTCGCGCGCGTCACTCGCCGTCCTCTTGCTCGCCATCGGCGGGACTGCGTCGGCGGCGGACAAGCTCGAATACAACCGCGACATCCGGCCGATCCTGAGCGAGAACTGCTTCGCCTGCCACGGCCCGGACGGGGCCGCCCGCAAGGCGAAACTGCGGCTCGACAAGCGGGAGTCGGCCGTCGAAAAGGGGGCGATTGTCCCCGGCAAGACGGCCGAGTCGGAGATCGTCAACCGGTTGCACTTGAAGGAGGACGACGAGCAGTTGATGCCGCCGACATCGTCGCACAAGCAGCTCTCGGCCTTGCAGAAGAAAACGCTCGAACGCTGGATTACCGAGGGCGCGGAGTACCAGGACCACTGGGCGTTCCTCGCCCCGAAGCGGCCCGCCGTGCCGGCGGTGAAGGACGCGAAATGGGTCCGCAACCCCATCGACGCCTTCGTCCTGGCCGAGTTGGAGAAGCGGAAGTTGACGCCGAACGGCGAGGCCGACCGCCGCACGCTGGCCCGCCGCGTCGCCCTCGACGCGACCGGCCTGCCGCCGACGCCTGCGGAGGTCGAAGCCTTCGTCACCGACGCCGCGCCGAACGCTTACGAGAAGTACGTCGATAAGATGTTAGCGTCGCCGCACTACGGCGAGCACCGCGGCCGCTACTGGCTCGACGCCGCCCGGTACGGCGACACGCACGGCATCCACTTCGACAACTACCGCGAGATGTGGGCCTACCGCGACTGGGTCTTCAAGGCGTTCAACGCCAACAAGCCGTTCGATGCGTTCACAGTGGAACAACTCGCCGGCGACCTGCTCCCGAAGCCGACGCTGGACCAGCGCATCGCCACCGGCTTCAACCGCTGCAACATCACGACCAACGAGGGCGGGGCGATCAACGAGGAGTACCTCGTGTTGTACACCCGCGACCGGACCGACGCCGCGAACACGATCTGGATGGGCCTGACGACCGGGTGCGCCGTCTGCCACGACCACAAGTACGACCCGGTCTCGCAGAAGGAGTTTTACTCGCTGTCGGCGTACTTCAACAACTCGGTCCAGGCGGCGATGGACGGGAACATCAAGGACACGCCGCCGATCATCTTCGTGCCGACCGACGCCGACCGCGAAAAGTGGGCGTCGATTGACGGCCGCATTCAGGAAGCCAAGAAGCAACTCGAAGGCCGCAAGACGACGGCGAAACCGGCTTTCGAGGCGTGGACCAAGGCGACCCGCCCGGCCGACATCCTGGCGAAGGCGACCGAGACCGGCCTGAGCCTCCGGGCCACCCTCAACGGCGGCAAGGGAACGACCGAGTTGTACACCCTCGACGGAACGACCCGGGCGCTCCGCCTGCCCAAGGAGACGACCTGGAAACCCGGCCCGTTCGGCGGTTCGGTCGCCTGGACGACCCCGCCTGCCACCGGCCCCGGGGCCATCGCGTTCCCCAAAGAGGTCGGCGACTTCGAGATCGACAAGCCGTTCTCCTACGGGGCCTGGGTCCAAGTCCCGCAGCGCGGCCAAACGGCAGCGATCGTCTCGAAGATGGACGTGGCGAGCGCGCACCGCGGCTGGGACTTGTTCCTCGAAAACGATAAGTTCGCCGCGCACCTGGTCGATGCCTGGCCGGGCAAGGCGATCAAGGTTTCGACGAAGAACGGCTTCGACCCGAACAAGTGGCACCACGTTTTCGTCACCTACGACGGCAGCCGCAAGGCCGCCGGCCTCAAACTCTTCGTCAACGGCGAGCCGCAACCGGTTAACGTGTCGGCGGAGAGCGTCGGCAACGACGCGAACAAGGCCGGCACGATTCCGACCATCCGCACCGACGCGCTCTTAACCATTGGCCGCCGCACGCCCGGCCAGAATGCCAAAGCCCTCGGCGTCGCCGATTTGCGCCTTTACAGCCGCGAATTGACGACGAACGAGGTCAACACCCTGGCCGTCGCGCCGCGGATCGCGTCCGTCCTCGACACGGAAGCGGCCAAGCGGAAGCCGGCCGACGTGGACGAGGTGTTCAACTGGTGGCTGGCCTCGACGGACCCCGCGTCGAAGACCCTCTCGAAGTCGCTGCAAGACTTGAAGCAGGAAGAAACCGCTTACCGCGGCCGGGGCACGGTGGCCCACGTGTCGGCCGAGAAAACGACCCCGGCCGAGGCGTACGTCCTCGACCGCGGCGAATACGACCGCCGCAAGGACAAGGTCGCCCCCGGCACCCCGGCTTCACTCCCGCCGATGCCCGCCGACCTGCCGAAGAACCGCTACGGCTACGCCCAGTGGCTGTTGCGCCCGGACCACCCGTTGACGGCCCGGGTAACGGTCAACCGCTTCTGGTCCGAACTGTTCGGCACCGGCCTCGTCCGCACCGCCGCGGACTTCGGCATCGCCGGCGAGCAGCCGAGCCACCCCGCGTTGCTCGACTGGTTGGCCGTCGATTTTCGCGAGAACGACTGGGACGTGAAGCGGACGTTCAAGCTCATGCTGATGTCGAACACCTACCGCCAAGCCGCGACGACCTCGCCGCTGAAGCTCGACAAAGACCCGGCGAACACGTTTTTGAGCCGCGGGCCGCGCTTCCGCATGGACGCCGAGATGATCCGCGATTACGCCCTCAGCGCGTCCGGGTTGATGTCCCCGAAGATCGGCGGCAAGAGCGTCAAGCCGTACCAGCCGATCGGCGTCTGGGAGGCGGTCGCCATGCCCGGTAGCGACACCCGCGATTACAAGCAGGACAGCGGCGAGAGCCTGTACCGCCGCAGCGTCTACACCTTCTGGAAGCGGGCCGCGCCCCCGGCATCGATGGAGATTTTTAACGCCCCGAACCGCGAGACGTGTACCGTCCGCCGCGACCGCACCAACACGCCGCTGCAAGCCCTCGTGACCCTGAACGACGTGCAGTTCGTCGAGGCGGCCCGGCACCTCGCCCAGACAGCGATGACGGCCGAAGCGACGACCCCCGGCAAGCTCGAATTGCTGAGCCAGAAGCTCCTCGGGCGGTCGTTCAAGGCGGAAGAAGCCGCGATCGTTACGAAGATTCAGGCCGACCTCGCGGCGTCCTACAAGGCGAACCCGGCGGAGGCGAAGAAGCTCATCGCGGTCGGCGACTCGAAGCCGGACCCCAAGCTCGACCCGGCCGAACTCGCCGCCTGGACGATGGTCGTCAACCAACTGCTGAACCTCGACGAAGTCCTCTGCAAGTGACCCCCCTCCCCTCTTCCGGAGTGATTTCGATGGCACAAAACCCGCGCGACTGGTCGATCACGTCGAGCCTCGGCGACCTCCGCTTGCACGAGACCCGCCGGCAGTTCTTCGCCTCCGGCGGGCTGTCGCTCGGCACCGCCGCGCTAGCGTCGCTCATCGGCGGCCGGGCGGCGGCCGATGTGGCGGTCAAGTCGGCGGGCGTCAAAACCGGTTTCGGGGCGGGGTTGCCGGCGACGCACTTCGCCCCCAAGGCGAAGAACGTCATCTACTTGCACATGCTCGGCGGCCCGTCCCAGATGGACCTGTACGACTACAAGCCGGCCATGCGCTGGTACTACGACAAGGACTTGCCCGAAAGCATCCGCAAGGGCCAACGCCTCACGACCATGACCAGCGGTCAGAAGCGCTTCCCGATCGCCCCGTCGATGTACAAGTTCAAGCAGCACGGCAAGTCCGGCATGTGGATCACCGAGCTGTTGCCGTACACCGCGAAGATGGCCGACGACATGTGTTTCGTGCGCAGTATGCACACGGAGGCGATCAACCACGAGCCGGCCGTGACCTTCATGCAGACCGGCAACCAGATCACCGGGAAGCCGTGCCTGGGCGCGTGGGCCTCCTACGGCCTCGGCTCGCTGAACCAGAACATGCCGACGTTCGTCGTCATGGTGGCCACGCCGTCGAACACCGAGCAAATCCAGGCGATCTCGGCCCGCTTGTGGCAGTCCGGCTACCTCTCCGGCGAGCACGCCGGCTGCTCATTCCGCTCGGCCGGCGACCCGATCCTCTACATCAACAACCCCCCCGGCGTCTCCGCGGACATTCGCCGCAAGACGCTCGACGGCCTCAACGCGATGAACGAGTTGACCAGCCGTGAACTCGGCGACCCCGAGACGAAGACGCGCATCGCCCAGTACGAAATGGCCTTCCGCATGCAAGCCAGCGTGCCGGAGATGACCGACTTGACCAAGGAACACGAATCGACCTTCAAGCTCTACGGCGACGCCGCGAAGAAGCCGGGGACGTTCGCCAACACCGCGCTGATGGCCAGCCGGCTCGTTCAGAAGGGCGTGCGCTTCGTGCAGGTCTATCACAACAACTGGGACCACCACGGCAACATTGCCGCGCGGATGCCGAGCCAGTGCATGGACGTGGATCAGGCCTGTTGGGGCCTCGTCCAGGACTTGAAGCGGAAGGGCCTGTTCGAGGAGACGCTGATCGTCTGGGGCGGCGAGTTCGGCCGGACAATCTACTCGCAGGGCGGCGTCTCGAAGACCAACTACGGCCGGGACCACCACCCCCGCTGCTTCACGATGTGGATGGCCGGCGGCGGTGCCAAGGGCGGCACGATCTACGGCGAGACCGACGACTTCAGCTACAACATCATCAAAGACCCCGTCGCCGTCCGCGACCTGCACGCGACGATGCTGCACCTCCTCGGCCTCGACCACGAGAAGTTTACCTTCCGCTACCAGGGCCTCGACCAGAAGCTCACCGGCGTCGAGAAGGCCAACGTGGTGAAGGCGCTGGTGTCGTGATGGGTGATGCGGACAAAGTGGCTGACGAGCCATACGACGATAGCGAGTGGACCCGCGACGAAATGTTCGCCCTAGCCTGGGAGGCGGGCAAGTCGATCGGTTGGGACGAGATGGAGGAATACGACGAGTTATCGAATCCGGCTAACAACGGGCAATTATGATCCTCGCCGTGACCTCAACCAAGCCCCACATATGCTTGCGTTACACAGAACGACATTACATATTGTTATTATTATACATTAGCAGGTTCACACTATCACTAAATATATTAAAATCTGTTGTACATTTTGCGAATATCAATCAATCGCTCCGCTACAACTATTAGGGACTGAAACGGTATGCGTCCATTGTTCTACAAAGTTTCTTATACTAATTTGTGGCAGACTGCCATCTTTGGCCAATACTACTTGTGAAATGATCTTAGATGACAAACATCAATATGCAGAGTGTATAATCCTGGACAACGAATTATGCAATCGCCGCATGGTGTGTGGTACACTCTCAACCTGCTTCAGCGGTTATTTTTGCAGCTTGTGCAACACTGATCTAGATATCATGCCTCTGTCGCTTTGCATACCTTCTACTGCACCAGCCCTAACTGTAACTATTGCGACCAAACCTTTATTTTTGCGTACTTCTATTTCAAAGGATGTACAGCGTGAAGTATGGAGACGCGATGTAGGGAGATGCACCGAATGCGGAAACAACGAAAAATTAGAGTACGATCATATCATTCCTGTTTCAAGAGGTGGCAGTAATACTGTAAGAAATATTCAATTACTGTGCGAGACATGCAATAGGATCAAAAGTAATATAATTGGCTGAGATACTTAAGTAAAGTTATTCGAATTTTCACCCCAGCAGTTCCCGCACGACGCTCGCGCCGGGGGCCAGGGGTTGCGGGCGGCCGAGGCGGTCGGTGAGGGTCGTTTCGAGGTCGATGCCGAGCAGGTGGTAGACGGTCGCTAGCACGTCCTTCGGCGATACCGGGTTATCGACGACGGTGCCGCCGATCTTGTCCGTCTTGCCGATCACCTTGCCCCGCGCGACCCCGCCGCCGGCGAAGAAGGCGGAGTAGGCTTGCGACCAGTGGTCCCGGCCGCCGCCGCGGTCTGGCGTGATTTTCGGGGTCCGGCCGTGCTCGCTAAGCACGACAACGAGGGTTTCGTCGAGCCGGCCGCGCTGGTCGAGGTCGGTGATCAGTCCGGAGAAGCCGCGGTCGAAGCCGGGCATGAGTTCGTTGCGGAGCCGCGGGTAGTGCTCCCAGTGGGTGTCCCAGCCGGACCCGGCCAGGCCGAACTCGTCCCAGAAGACCGTCACGAACTTCGACCCCGCCTCGACCAGCCGCCGGGCCGCCAGGCAGGACTGGCCGAAGAGGGTGTGGCCGTACAGTTCGCGCGTGGCCGCCGGCTCTTTGCGCACGTCGAGGGCCTGCCGGCTGGCGTCGTTGGCGATCATGTCGAACGCCGCGGCGCGGTGGGCCTCGTGGCCGGCGAAGGTCTGCTTGTCCAGCGTGCGGCGGGCCTCTTCGAACTGCGTCAGCAGCGACTTGCGGGTGTCGAGACGGTCGATGGTGATCTCCGGCGGCAGCCGGGTCGCTTCGCCGAGAGTGAAGTAGCAATTGGGATCGGTGCCCACGTAAGGCTCGTCGAACTCGACGGTCGATTCGTTCAGCGTCTTGGTGATTTTGCGGTTGGCCTTGCCGACGAACTCGGTGAAGTGCGGGTGGTGCTGCGACCCCAGGAAGGCGGCATACGGTCCGGCCCGCTGCACCTCGCCGGTCCGCTTGCTGCTGAACGGGAACGGCAGGGCGACGTTGTCCGGCACCGGTTTGTTGCGACCGTTTTTGCCGCGCTTGGCCAGGTGGCCGACCACCGAACCTATGAAAGGCCAGTGCCGCACGTCGTGCCGGTTCAACTCCATCGGGGCGTCGATGTCCGGCACGCCGCTGGTGGCGAAAGACACGCCGTGCAGCGGGTACTTGTGCGTCAGCGACCGCACGACGGAGACCTTGTGCATCACCTTGGCCGTGTGCGGCAGCAGTTCGCACACGTCGCACCCGGGGAGCGAGGAGCGGATCGGTTTCAACTCGCCGCGGATTTCGACCGGCGCGTCCGGCTTCATGTCGGCCATTTCGAGTTGGCTCGGCGAGCCGTACAGGAACAGCAAGATGCACGACTTCGCCTGACCGAAGCGGTCGGCGCTCAGCGGCTTCGGCTCCGCGCCGCGGACGTAATCGGCGAGGGTCAGGCCGAACAGCGTCAAGCCGCCGGCGACGATCGCGTCGCGGCGGGTGGTGCCGTCGCACAGGTGTTTCGGGGAACCGAGGACGCGGAGCATGACTGGCACCCGGGGAGGGCGGATCGGCAGAGCCGCATCATCGCAGAAGCGGTGCCCGTTGCCACGCCAAAACTTGGAAAGTCACGCCGGCGGCTGGGGGAATTGCAGCATCGCCAACTTGGCGACGGGGTCGTGCTCGTGGGCGAAGAGCAGTTCGACCGCGGCGATCTTGCTGACCCGGGCGCGCATCTCGCGGACGCGGCCGTAATCGACGCCGTCCACGAAGCCTTGCAGCGGCCGCTTGCTCACGTCGAGGTTGCGGACGGTCACCTCGCTGTCGAGGGTCAGCACGGCCGGCTGCCAGAACTCGGGCTTCAACACGTTCGACCCGGCGAGCGTCAGCAGCGGCGTGTTGAACGGCAGCGGGGTGGCACGCATCGCGCGGGCGTAAGAGGTACTGCCGGCCGCGGTCGCCACGAGCATCCCGTCGGCGACGACCCGCGGCATCCGCACCGCCCCATTGACGGAGACTTCGATCCAGGCCGTTTGCCCGGTGCGGCGCTCGACCCAACAGTCGTTGAAGGCCAGCGATTCGAGTTGCTCGCCGGTCTCGCTAACGAGTTCGACCCACAACAACGGCAGTTGGTAGAGCCGCAAGTCGCGCTCCCAGAAGCGGACCTGGGCGCGGTCGTTGAGCAGGAAGCCGAGGTGGCCGGTGTTGACGCCGTAGAACGGCAGGCGTTCGCGCCAGTGGGCGCGGATCGCCCGGAGCATCGTGCCGTCCCCGCCGACGACGACGATTACGTCCGGGTCGGGGTGCTCGTGCGGCTTCAACTCGGCGGCCAGCGCATTCGACACCGGGTTCCGCTCGTCGTGAACGACCCGCAGGCGCGGCACGCCGGGCCGGTAGACGCCGTCCTTAGCCGGCGGGGTCGCGCGGAACAGCCCGTGCCGGCGGACGTAGTCGGCGACCCGCGGCATCAGCAGCCCCGGCGCGGCGTGGCCTTCGAGCAGGCGCAACCGGACCTCGGCCGTCGAGGTCTGGGCCGGCACTTCGAGGCACTGCGACCGCGGCGGCAGGTCGCCCGGGTGGGGGGCGGCGTGCGGCGTGTGCAGGACGGTGAAGTGCGCCGTCCGCCAAAACTCCGCGCCCACGGCCCACTCCCCCTGGACGCGCGACCGGCCCGCCGCACCGCCGGCGACGAGCGCGGCCGGGACGACGTGCGTGACCTCGTGGGGCGACAAGCCGAGCAGCGCCGGGAGTTCGTGGTTGGGGGTGAAGCGGTTGCGTTCGAGGTCGCCGAGTTCGACGCGGACCCGGTCCAGGCCGGCGAAGTTCAGGTCGGCCATGACGGCCCGGTGGATCGGCAGGCTCTCGTCTTCGGCCCGCTCCGGTCGCGGCCCGTCCGGCAGGACGATGACCCGCTCGGAGAGTCCCGCGAGGAGTTCGGCGGTGCGGCGGTGGTGCGCCGTCGGCGGGTCGAACCCCGCGGCGTAGACGGCGACCTTCGGCCGCGATGGGTCGGGCATGGCGTCGCCGTTGGGGGACTAGAAGGTAAGGCCGTCGGCCCGCGGAAGTATCCTACCGAGAAGTGACATCCCGTCGCCGATGTTGTAACCTGAACTGCACTTCTTTCCCCGTGCGAGGTCGTTCCAATGCGAAGTATCCTGACCCTGGTCGCTCTGGTCGCGCTGACCGGCACCGCCTTAGCGGATGTCAAGAAAGTGCCCGTCGATTACAAGTTCGACGGCGTCACGCTGAAGGGCGAACTGTACTTCGACGACGCGCTCGCGGGCAAACTCCCGGGCGTCCTGGTGGTCCACGAGTGGTGGGGGCTGAACGAGTACGCCAAGGGCCGCGCGGCCGCCCTTGCGAAGCTCGGATACGCCGCGTTCGCGTGCGACATGTACGGCGACGGCAAGACGGTCGAGCACCCGCAGGACGCGACCAAGATGGCCGGCGACGTGCGGAAAAACATGGCCGTCTGGCAGGGCCGGGCCAAGGCCGCCCTCGACGCGATGGCCAAGCAGGACAAGGTGGACGCGACCAAGATGGCCGCGATCGGCTACTGCTTCGGCGGCTCGACCGCCCTGCAACTCGCCTACACCGGGGCCGACCTGAAAGCGGTCGTGACCTTCCACTCGGCCCTGCCCGCGGTGACCGCCGAGCAGGCCAAGGCGATCAAGGCCAAGGTGCTGATTAACCACGGCGCGCAGGACAATTTCATTAGTGAGGAGTCGATCGACAAGTTCACCGCGACGCTGACCGACGCGAAAGTCGATCTCGATTTCCGCAATTACGCCGGGTCGGTCCACAGCTTCACCGTGCCCGACGCCGGCAAGCACAAGATCGACGGCATGGCGTACAACGAGGCGGCCGACAAGGAGTCGTGGACGGCCATGAAAGACCTGTTCAAGAAGACGCTCGGGAAATAGCCGCGATTCCGGTTGCGGCCCACCCCGCGACTTGTTACTTTCTGTTGCAAAGCCGTAAGTCCGGTCCGGGAGGTGCGACGTGGAACTCCGAGAAGCGCTCTCGCACATCGCCGAGATCCGCGCCCGGGTCGCGGTCATGGAGCGCTTCCGCGGCTACCGGGCCGTCCCGGTCGGCGTGTCCGGCGTGCTGGCGGTCTTGGTCGCGCTCGCCCAGCCGTTCCTCGTCCCCGACCCCGGCAATCACCTGCCGGGCTACCTCGCACTCTGGCTCTCGACGGCAGTCGCCGGCGTGGCTGCGGCCGGGTCGGGCATTTGGTGGCGTTGGCGGCAAGTCGATCAACCGCTCAGCCAACAACTCACTCGGCTGGCGGTCGCGCAGTTCATGCCCTGCCTGGCCGCCGGGGGATTGGTGACGCTGGTCGTCGCCCGGCACGCCCCGGAGGTCGGCTGGATGTTGCCGGGGCTGTGGCAAGTCCTGTTCAGCCTGGGCATCTTCGCCTCGTGCCGCCTGCTACCGAAGCCGATCGTCGGTGTAGCGATCTTTTACTTGGTGTGCGGCACGCTCAACCTCGCCGTCCACTCGACGAATTCGGGCTACTCGCCGTGGGGCATGGCCGTCCCGTTCGGGCTGGGCCAACTCGCCACGGCCGGGATTCTTTACTGGCACCTGGAGCGGGCCGATGACGAGTAAACCGATCACCACTCCGGACGAGCCGGGCCGGTACGCCTTCGACGGCATCGACCGCGTGCTGCACGAAAAGGCCCGCCTCGGCATCCTGACATCGCTGCTGGCCCACGACACCGGCCTGGTGTTCAACGAGTTGCGCGAACTGTGCGTCCTCACCGACGGCAACTTGAGCCGCCACCTGCAGACGCTCCAAGAGGCGCAATTGGTCGAGATCTGGAAGGGCCACAAGGGCCGCCGGCCGCAGACGCTCGTCCGGCTCACGGACGCCGGTCGCACCCGCTTCCTCGGCTACCTCGCCGTCCTGGAGTCGATCGTGTCCGGGGCACTGGCGAGCGCCAAGGCCGAAGAAACGACGGCGGCACCGGCGGAGCGGCTCGGCTTCACCGCCGGTTGACGCATCGAAAAGCCCGGCGTTGTCCGCCGGGCTATTTCCGCTACCATAACTTTGCACTGCAAACTTTATGAGGGCACGACCATGCCAGTGATCCGCGCGAACGTCCTCGGCATGTGCTTCGGCGTCCGGGACGCGCTGACCGCCATGCGGGCCATCGACGCCCCGCACTCCGTCACGATCCACGGCGAACTCGTCCACAACGAGGTCGTGCTGCACCAACTCCGCGTCCGCGGCTTCGGCATGGTCGGGGAAGCCGAGCGCGACGCGCTGCCGGAGACGCCGCGCGTCCTCGTCACCGCCCACGGCATCAGCGACCGCGAACGCCGCCGGCTCACCGACGCCGGGAAGACGCTGATCGACACGACGTGCCCGCTGGTGAAGCGTGTCCACGCCGCGGCCATGAAGTTCGCCGCCGCCGGGTACCACCTGATCGTCGTCGGCAAGCCGGGGCACGTCGAAGTCCGCGGCATCGTCGAGGACGTGCCTTCGCACGACGTGGTCCCGACGGTCGCGGCAGTACGAACTTATGTCGCGTCGCGGCTCGGCGTCATCTGCCAATCGACGACGCCGCCCGAGTTGGCCGCGCGCGTTCTCGCCGAGATTCGCCGGCTCAACCCGCACGCGGAGGTGAGTGACGCGGACACGATTTGCCGGCCGACGCGCGACCACCAGCGGGCGCTCGCGGAACTGCTGCCGCGCGTCGAGGCGGTCGTGGTCGTCGGCGGGCGGAACTCCAACAACACGGTCGAACTGGCCCGCCGCGTCGCCGATTTCGGCCTGCCGGCGTGCCACGTCGTCGGGCCGGACGACCTCGACGCCGACTGGGTGACGCGGTTCGAGCGGGTCGGCCTGACCGCCGGCACGTCCACCCTCGAAGAGACGGTCGATGCCGTCGAACGGCGGCTGGATGAGATGCTGTCGGCGGACGATTCGAGTGGGGCCTGCCGGATTCGAACCGGCAACCAATCCGTTATGAGCGGACTGCTCTAACCGTTGAGCTAAGGCCCCGCGAGCCGCGATTGTACCACCGCCCGCGCGTCGTGCGAAGGGTTCACGTCACCGGTTTGTGCCGACGCTCGTCGAGGTACGCCGCCAGAGCCTCGCGCCACGGCCGCAGGCTGACGCCCGACGCCGCCGCCTTGCCGCAGTCGAGCACACTGTACGCCGGCCGCCGCGCGGGCGTCGGGTACTCGGCGGTCGGGATCGGCGTCAGTTCCGCGGCCGTGCCGGTCAGGCGAAACGCCTCGGCGGCCAGGTCGTGCCAGGTCGTCGCGGCCGCGTTCGTGAGGTGGTAAAGCCCCTGGGCGTCCGCGGCGATGAGCCGCACGAGGGCGTCGGCCAGGTCGGCGGTATACGTCGGCGTGCAGTGTTGATCGGCGACGACGCGCAGCGGCTTGCCCTGCCCCGCGACGCGCAACATCGTCTCGACGAAGTTGCCGCCCTTGCCGCCGCTGCCCCACGCCCCGTACAGCCCGCACGTCCGCACGACGAGGTGCCGCGGGCAGTGCGCCCGCACGACGTACTCGCCGGCGAGCTTGCTCACGCCGTAGACGCTGACCGGCCCCGGCGCGTCGAGTTCCGTGAGCGGCGACGTTCGGTCGGCGTCGAGACCGAACACGTAGTCGGTGCTGACGTGGACGAGCTTCGCGCCGGCTTTGGCGCACGCGACCGCCAGTTCCCGCACGCCCCAGGCGTTGACCCGGAACGCCGCGTCGGGGTCCGCCTCGGCTTGATCGACGAGGTTGTACGCGGAGCAGTTGACGAACAGGTCCGGGCGGTGGGCGGCGAAGTAGGCCGCGACCGTCTCGGCCCGGTCGAGGTCGATGTCGGCGCGGGTCAGCGGCCGCACGTCGCCGGGCAGCCGGGGCACGAGGTCGCGGCCGAGTTGGCCCCGCGAACCGAGGACGGCGATCACGTCGGTCACTCCGGATGGGTCAACGCACACGCCCGGCGGGGTGGCCGCCGGGCGTGGAAAAACCGCGGTATCGGCGTTACTTCTTCGCCGGGAGGAACGACACGTCGCCGGTGTCGAGTTCGTTCTTCTGGTCCTGGTAGAGCTTCACCTTCGTGTCGGCCATGCCGATGGTCACGTCGAGTTCGCCTTCGAGGATCACGTTGAAGCGGACCTCTTGCGTGCGACCGGTCTTGGCGTTGTAGAGCATGTAGCCCTGCTTGACTTCCTTGGTCGTCATCGTGCCGGCCTTGATACGGAACGGCAGGCTCTCAGTACCCGTTGCCGGCGGCTTGTAGGTCAGCGTCGGCTTGACCTCGACGCGGTCGAGTTCCTTCTTGGCCGGGTCGGCGTCCTTGCCCTTGTAGGTGTAGGCGTAGGTGCGGTCGTAGGACCCGATCGGGCCGAGGGACAGCACCGACTTCTTCTCCCACGCCTCGTTGACGCCCTTGCCGGCCGCGGTGGCGAGGCCGGCGGAGGGGTCGGTCATCTCCTTGAGGGCCTCGTCACTGAGGATGGTCTTGAGGACGGCTTCCATCTGGGGGTTGATCGCGGAGAGCTTCTTCAGCGCGTCCTCGCGGCCATCGACCTTCTCGACGGCGTTGTTCGGCCCGAAGGTGACGGTGAACTCGAGGCCGATGAGGTTCTTGAAGAACTCGGCGAGGCCGGGGTTGCCGGCGGCCCCGGACGGGTTGGTGTCGGTCGAGTCGTAATCGATCGTCTGGCCCGCGATGTCGAGCTTGAACTTGACGCCCTCGATGGTCTGCTTGACGGTCCACTTACCCTTGTCTTCGCTGACCGGCGTCCACTTGAAGAAAAAGGTCTGCTCGTGCTTCAGCGGCACGTCGGAGCCGCCCTGGACTTTGAGGGTCTGTTCGACGCGCGTGGTGAGCCGCTGGAAGAACGGCTTGTTGGCCTCGAACTTCGTCAAGAACTGCGGCTTGTCACTCGCGGGAGCGACGGCCGGCGGCGTAGCGGGCGGGGCCACGACCGGCGGCGTAGCCGGCGGAGTTGCCGGAGGCGTGGCAGGCGGCGTAACCGGCGGGGTCGCCGGGGGAGTGGCTGGCGGGGTCGCTGGGGGAGTGGCTGGCGGTGTCGCCGGGGGAGTGGCCGGCGGCGTTGCGGGCGGGGTCGCCGGGGGAGTGGCCGGCGGCGTAGCCGGCGGGGTGGCGGGCGGGGCGGCCGGCGGCGCGGCGGGGGCCGGCGTGGCCGGGGGCTGGGCGAGGCCGGCGGTCACGAGACCGCTGGCGAGAACCGTGGCGGCGAGCCAACGAAGACGGGGCACGGCGAAACTCCTGCTTGGCGACGACCGGTCGGCCCGGCCCGCGGGGACTCCCGACAGATTGCCCCAATGTACTTGCGGCCCCGACGGGAGCAAGGGGGCGCGACGCGGCCCGCGCAACTTCCCCTTCCCGCATGACCGTCCGCCCGCGTAGTCTTGCCGCCGTGGCGTTCGCTACAGTGAGCGTGTCGCGAAGACTTCCCCCCAATTCAGTCCCGAGGCGGCCCATGCTCGCGCGGTTCGGCTGGTTCCTCGTCGTCACCGCCATTTGCCTGCCGGTCGCGGTGCTGGCGACCGGCGTGCGGCTGCCCGGCATCGACCGCCCCGCCGGCCGGCCGCGGCCCGCGTCTGTGCCGTCGGGCGATGTCGAGATGGCGTGGCTGCACACCAGCACCAACGGCACGACCTGGGAGCGCTTCGTCTCCGGCCTGGTCCGCGCGCAGATGGCCGTGCCCGGCCTGAGCGTCGATGACACGAACGCCTTCAACGAGGCGGCGAGCGGCGTGCCCGAAGTCGTCTTTGCGATGGCCGGCCGGCCGGGCCACTTGCGCGTCCGCTGGTACAAGCTGACCACTGACGCCACGACCGACCACTGGGTGAACGCCCTGGCCGAGCGCGACCCGGCCCCCGTCGCGGTCATCGGCGGCGGGTCGAGCGACCGGGCCGCCGACCTGGCGCGGGCGCTCAATCGCCGCAAGGGGTGGGCCGGCGAACGCCCGCTGCTGTTCCTCACGACCGCCACGGCCGACGAACTCGAACCCGGCCCGGACGAGGCCGCCGGCGCGGCGCGCCGCCCGTCGCAAACCCTGATCGACGTGTACGACGACCTGTCGTTCCGCTTCTGCTTCACGAACCGGCAGATGGCCGAGGCGGTGCTAGACTTCGCGCGGCAAAACCCCGACCTGCTCGCCACGCCCGGCCAGCAGGCGTTCGGCGCGGCCGCGTCGGCGACGGCCCTGCACGCCCGGCTCAGCGAGCCGCCTAAAGTCTTGAGCGTGGTCTGGAAGGACGACCCGTTCTCGACCGACCTGCACGACCGCTTCGGCGACGCCCTGCAGGGCAAGCTGCCGCGCGACACCTGGGAGGTGCGCTACAGCATCGGCAGCTTCGCCACGCCGAACTCCCACGAGGCCCGCGTCGCCGAGTCGATCCTGGCGGTCTGCCGCGAGAACCCGGCCCGCCGCGTCCTGCTCATCCTCCCTACCGTGACGACCCCGGCGCGGCGTCTGTTGCGGGCCGTGCTTGAGGGCGAGCCGAAGTTGCGCGACCGGCTCGTCGTCGTCACCGGCGACGGCATCCCGGTCAACGCCTTCACGCGCGACGGCGAGTTCGCCTGGCCGGTCCACGCCCTGCCGGTGCCCGTGGTGCTGTTCACGCACAACGACCCGGTCGGGTGGGACGCCCCCGGAAGTGCCCCGCCGGCCGGTTACGAGTTGCGGCCGCCCAACACGACCGAGGAGGTCTTGCACTTCGCCCGACTCGGCCGCGTCCTGGCCGAGGGGGTGTTCGGCGCGCCCGGCGCGCCGCCCGCAGGGTCCGCGGAGTTGTGCCACCGGCTGCACGCCCTCGCGCCGCCGTTCTTCGAGCCGTCCGGCGAGCGCCGCGGCGGCTCCGGCGAGTACGTCGTCGTGCTGCGGCCCAACCCCCCGGAGGCGGGGCCGCACGCGCTGCCCGAGGCGACGCTGGACGTGTACCGCCGCTCCGCCCGCCGCGGCTGGGAGAAGGTCTCGACGCTCGACATCGACCAGCGCCCCGGCCGGGCGGCCGCGGCGGGGGGCGGCTCGTGACGCCCGCGTCGGGGGAAGCGCCGCGCCGCCGGCCGACCTGGGCCTACGCCGAGGGCTTGGCCCCCGCGATCCTCGTCTGGCTGGTGCTGGTCGGCTGGCTCGCCGGGCTGATCTACAGCCGCGCCGGCTGGTCCGAGGAGGCCGACGAGGCACTCGTGCGCGAGTGGCTCGACGAGGCCCGCAACTTCCGCAAGACACTCCCCGAGTTGGCCCGCGACTACCTACGCCAGCGCGACGAGGACCCCACGGGGGCCGACCCGCAGCGGCTTCAGGACAAGCGCGACGAGATCGAGGAGCAGATGCGCGGCCTCACCGAGCCGACCCGCGCGTACCTGAGCCAACTGCCCGGCTTCCCGGTGATCTACAAGCTCGAAGTCGTCCTGCCCGCGGCGGCCGGCTACCCCGAGGCGCGCGTCACCTGGGAGTCGCCTTTGCCCCGGCCGCGGCCGCAGGGGCAGCAGGAGCAGTCGCGCGTCCGCGAACTCGACTACGCCCCGCTCGCCGGCGAGCCGCGGGCGCGCGTCCGCTGCGAGTACCAAATGCACGCCTTCAACAAGCTGCAACTGCGCGAGGCCGAGCGCCGCCGGGTCAACCTCGTCGCCGGGGCGGTCCTCGTCGCCGCGACGCTGCTGGCGACGCTCTTCGTGGCGCGGTTCCTGACGCGCGAGCGCGAGCGCGACTTGCAGCGGCTCACGGCCCTGGCGCAGGCCGAACACCGCGAGATCGAGTTGCTCGAGACCCGCCTCCAGCAGCGCGAGGCCGAGCACGCCCGCGAGGAGGCGGAGCGGGCCGCGCTCGAGTTGAAGAGCCAGCTCTACGCCGGCATCGGCATCATGGCCGGTTCCTACGCCCACAACATCAAGAACCTGCTCGTGCGGCCCAACGACCTGCTCGCCCGCTGCCTCGAAGCCGACGGACTGCCGGCGGCGCAAGCCGGGATGCTCGGCGAGGTCCGCGCGACCCTCGGCACCGTAACCGAGCGCTTGCAACAGATCCTGCGCACCGTCCGCCGCGACCCCAGCAAAGCCGAGATGACCCGCGTCGATCTCTTCGAGCTGGTGCGGGCCACCGCGAAGACCTGGGACGACACCGGCCGCGACAAGTGGAAGTTGCGCATCGCCGCCGACGTTCCCCCCGGCAGTGCCCTGGTCCGCGGCGACGCCTCGCACTTGCAGCAGGCCGTCGAGAACCTCGTCTTCAACGCCCGCGACGCGACCTTCGAGCAGCGTAACGCCCTGCGCGAGCAGGCCCGCGCCGCCCCCCCGGCCGACGGCGACGCCCGCCGCAAGAAGCTCATCGAGGCGGCGAGTTGGCGCGGCGAGGTGAGCTTGCGTGCGGCCGTCGAGGGCGACGAGGTGCTACTGGAGGTCCGCGACAACGGCATCGGCATGACGCCGGAGGTGCTCGAGAACTGCCTGCGGACGCACTTCAGCACCAAGCGCGACAACGCCCTGTACGAGGGCTACAGCGCCGGCATGGGCCTGGGGCTGTCGTTCGTCGCGGTCGTGCTGGAGCACCACGGGGCGAAGCTCGAGATCGTCTCGACGCCGCACGCCGGGGCGTGCTTCCGCGTCCGCTTCCCCCGCGCCGCCACTGGCGAGCCGTCGGCGTGAGCCGGGGGTCTCTCGGCCGGCGAGCGTCGAGAAACCCCCGGCTCACGCCGACGGCTCGCCACGAGAACTTTCTACTTCCCCCGCAGGAAGGCGATCGCCTTCTTCTCGTCGTCGCTGGTGTACCCCTCGTCCATCACCCGGATCAGCAGGTCTGTCAGCGGCGTGTCGGCCCTCACGGCCGCGGCTAACCCCGGCGACTTCGTCAAGTGCCCCACGTACAACACGGCCACGTCGTCCGCGTCACTGGTGTGCTTCTTGTTCAGGTGCTCGAAAATCGCGAAGACACGGCGGGTGTTGCTCCCCATCGCCGCCAGGCACTCCGCCAGCCCCTCCTCGTCCATGTCGAGTGTGGCCCACAGGCTGCCCCAGCGGAAGCGGTTGACCGTGAACGCGGGGTCGCACTTCAGGTACTCCAGGAAGCCGTGCGTGATCGGGTTCAGCGACCCCTTCGGCATCCCGACTTTCGAGATCGACCAGCTCGCGTCGAACCCGGCCAGGAAGGTCACCGGGTCCCAGGTAAAGCCGTTCTCGTACTTCGTCAGCCCCGCCGGCCAGCTCACCGCCGGCGACCCGAACGTGTACACCTTGTAGCCCCCGATCCCGCCGGGGCCGTCCACGGCGACGATCGCCTGGAGGGCGTTGCTGAGGATCAAGTTGCCCTGGCTGTGCGCGAAGATTTCCCGCCGCCGGTGCCGGCGCAGGTGGTCGAACAGCGTGACCTGGGCGGGGTTGCGGCTGAGCGCGTTTCGAGCCGTTTCGACCGGCGTCCGGGTGCCGAATATCGACCCGACGGCGACCGCACTCTTGGCCGAGAACGACACCGGGCCGTCGAACTGGTTCTTGTCGGCGACGCACTGCCAGAAGTCCTTCCACCCGCCCCCGGACCGGTTGAACACGCCGGTCACCGTACACATCTGCACCCACGACAGCGCCAGCGCCGACTCGGCGTGGTCCCGGCCGGTGTTGTTCATCCCGTTGACGAACGTGACGTGGCGCTTGGCGTCGAAGTAGCCGCTCTCGACCGCCTCTTTATAGGCGTACTGGTGGATCGCCCCGTCGGTGCCGGGGATCGCGACCCCGGTGAGGTCGATTTTCGGGTCCGCCATGGGTGTTCTTCTAAGGGGTCGCCATGAACCGACCTTAACGACAGGTGGGTGTCTCCCACTCAGTCTAGCAAGAGCCTCAGATCACGCGCTGGCATCTCGGCGAGAAACCGCTTTCTCACATTGCCCATCCGGATTCTCCGACACAGCTCCCCCCACCGACCTTGACAATTCGGGCGGATTCTCCGGCCGCCGGTTTGCTAGTGTACGGAATGCCATGTATCTGCCTGGAGTGAACGCATTTCCACTCACTCCGGGAGGACGCGCCATGCCGCTCCGCTACCTGTTCGTCGATATGAACGCGTACTTCGCCTCCGTCGAGCAGCAAGACAACCCGAAGTTGCGCGGCCGGCCGGTGGCGGTGGTCGCGGTCAACGCCGAGACGACGAGTTGCCTCGCGGCGAGCTACGAGGCCAAGAAGTTCGGCATCAGGACCGGCACGCCGGTCTGGCGCGCCCGCGAGATGTGCCCCGGCCTGGTGTGCCTCGCCGCGCGGCCGCAACGCTACGTCGAACTGCACGAGAAGATCGTGCGGGCCGTCGGCCGCTGCGTGCCGGTCGAGAAGGTCCTGTCGGTGGACGAGATGGCGTGCAAGCTCCTCGGCGACGAGCGCGAGCCGGCCAAGGCGATGCGCATCGGCCGGGCGATCAAGCGCGAGATTCTCGACAAGGTCGGCGACTACCTGCGCTGCTCCGTGGGGGTCGCGCCGAACGGCCTGCTCGCCAAGATGGCCGGCGACATGCAGAAGCCGGACGGCCTGACGCTGTTGCACTCCGAGGACCTGCCGCACCGCCTGTTCGCGCTCAAACTCATCGACTTCCCCGGCATCGGCCCGCGCATGGAGCGGCGGCTGAACATTTACAACGTCTTCAGCGTCGAGCAGCTCTACGCGCTCACCGTGAAGCAGCTCTCCCTCGTCTGGGGCAGCAAGATCCACGGCGAGCGCTGGTTCCACCAACTCCGCGGCGACGAGGTTTACGAGAAGCCGACGGTGCGCCGCACGCTCGGCCAGTCGCACGTCTTGGCCCCCGACTTGCGGGACGAGATCGGCGCGCGGGGCGTCTTCGCGCGGCTGATCCACAAGGCGGCCGGCCGGCTCCGCGACATCGACCACTGGGCCGGGCACCTCTCGATCGGCGTGTCGTACCTCGGCTACCAGCGCTGGGAGGCCGGCACGGGCCTGCTGCTCTGCCAGGACACGCTGACCATCCTGCAAGCCTTCGCGGTGCTCTGGGAGCGCCGGCCGCAGTTCCTCACGCCGATCAAAGTCGATCTGGTGCTGACGAAGTTGAAGCCGACCCAGGCGGCGACGCCGTCGCTGTTCGACGAGGACCGCGGCCGCAACGCCCTGTCGCACGCGATGGACTCGATCAACAAGACGTTCGGGCGCAACTCCGTCTACTTCGGGGCGCTGAGCGGCTCCGAGGAGACGGCCCCGATGCGCATCCCCTTCGGCGCGATCCCCGAGGCGAACCCGGCCTACAACTGATGGCGCAAACGCCAAAACATTTTTGCCGCAGAGACGCAAAGGGCGCAGAGAAAACCCAATCGGTGTTCAAACCTTGTCAAACAGGATGCTCACGAGAAGCGGATGCGCGGGAGGTGGTCCAACTCGAATTGGGTTTTCTCTGCGCCCTTTGCGTCTCCGCGGCAAAACTCTTTCTCCGACCTACCGATCACGTCACTCCGGGAACGACCACTGCACCGGCAGCACGAGCGTCGCGCCGGCCGGCTCCGCGAAGCGGACGCGCACCAACGCCTCGCCCGGCCGGCCGCCGGCCTTCGCGCGATCGACGACGACGCGCAAGGTCCCGACGAGGGCCGACGACGCGGCGAACTTTACGCTGACCGCCGGGTGGTCGCACTCGGCGGCCTCGACGCGGAGCGTGCCCCGCGCGGGGCTGCGGACTTGCACCAGCGTCGAGGCGGTCTCCTGGCCGGGGCTGAAGCGCACGGCCGCGACTTCGGGCGACGGCACCAGGGCGTCGCGGTCGCGCTTCACGATCCGCACGGGGACGCGCAACTCCGGGCACGCCGGGTCGTCCGTCGTGAGGGTGACCGTCTCCTGCGAACTGCCGGCGGGGTAGTCGGCCGTGACGTGCAGTTCGACGGCCATCGCCGTCACGCCGCCGGCCGTCACCGCGGGGCGGACCGTGAGCGTGACGTGCGGGCTGGCCGTGGTCGCGGCGCGGACCGTCAGCGGCTTGGCGCGAATGTCGGTGACCGTGAGGGTTTGCCGCGCCTCGGTCGCCGTCGAAATCGCCAACGCCGGCGGCGTCACGCTGACCTCTCGCACGAGGTCGGCCTGGATGGCGAGGGTTACGTCGAAGTCGTGGGGCTTCGCCTGCGGGTCGTCGGGCGTGAAGCGGTAACGCAGGGTCGCTTTCCAGGTGTGGACGCCGGCCGGCTGCGTCAGCGTGTTGACGCTGACTGCGAAGTCGGTCGCGTCGCCGGGGCGGAGTCGCCGGGCGGTGACGGTCGCGGCCGTGCAGCCGCACGACGCCTCGACGCCGGTGACGGTGGCCGTGCCCGGCTCGCCGCGGTGCGTCAGCCTCAGCGTCTCCGTCAAACTCGGGCCGCTGCGGACGCTTCCGCGGTCGTGCAGGGTGCTCTCGATGGGCGAGAGCGGGGCGTCCAGGCGGCCGGGGTCGCTGGCCCCGAACACCAGCGCGAGTAGGATGAGGTTCATGACCGCGAGACGTACCGAGAGCCAGCCGACGCCGCAAGACCGGGTGGTCGTGCGGCGTTTTTCGTTCCCCGACGACACGCCCACACCACGGCCGGCCGGCACCGTCGAAGTATGGACGTGGGCCTTCGGGCACGCCGGCTTGGCCGACGGCGAGGAGGCCGAGTTGCGGCGCGACTTGACGGCCGAGGAGGGCGAGCGGGCGACGCGCTACCGCAACGCCGGGGCGCGCGAGCAGTTCGTCCGCAGTCGCGCGGCCTTGCGCCGGCTGCTGGCGGCAAACTTGGGGTGCGGGCCGCGCGAGGTCGAGGTCGTGGCCAACGCCGACGGGAAGCCGATGCTTCGCGGTGGCCACGAGTTGCAGTTCAACGTCAGCCACACCGACGGGGTCGTGCTGATCGCCCTGGCCGACACGCCGGTCGGTGTCGATGTCGAGCGGCTGCGTGAGATGCCGGGGGCGGCCGGGCTGGTCGAGCGTTACTTCAGCGGGCCGGAGCGGCGGCAGTTCGCCGGACTCCCGGAGGCGGTCCAAACGCTGGGCTTCTTCCGCGGCTGGACGTGCAAGGAGGCGGTGCTGAAGGGCATCGGCTGCGGCGTTCGCGAACTCGACCGCTGCGTCGTCGAACTGCACCCCGACGCGCCGCCGGCGATCCTGGGGCCGCCGGAGACGGCCAGCGGCTGGCGCGTGCA
>JAYTSV010000091.1:0-6700 GCA_043745465.1 Fimbriiglobus sp. | reverse complement strand
GTCTCGAAGTCCTTGCGGTCGATCTCGGTCGAGAGGTGGACCGGCACGCCGTCCTTCTCGGCGATGAACTCCTCCTCGACCTTGGCGAAGGCGTGGTCGGAGAGTGCTTTCTTGGCGTTCTCGGCGGCGCGCAACAGCCGCGCCCGCGCGGTGCGGTCGAGCCGCAGATCGACGCCGTAGGTTTCGAGGAAGTCGTCGGCGAGGTGATTGAGCAGGAGTTCGTCGAAGTCGTCGCCGCCGAGCTTGGTGTCGCCGTGACTGCTCAGCACCTCGAAGATGCCGCTCTCGGCCTGCACGACGCTCACGTCGAAGGTGCCGCCGCCGAGGTCGTAGACGAGGAAGCGTTCCTGCTTGTCCGGCGTCGGGTCGTAAGTGAGCGCCGCCGCCGTCGGCTCGTTGAGGATGCGCACGACTTCCAACCCGGCCAACTCGCCGGCCTCGCGGGTCGCCTGCCGCTGGCTGTCGTTGAAGTACGCCGGGACGGTGATGACCGCCTGCGTCACCGCCCGGCCCAGCTCCTTCTCGGCGGCGTCCTTGAGCTTGCGCAGGATCATCGCCGAGATTTCTTGCGGCCGGTACTTCTGCGTGCCGAGCGTGACCGTCGCGTCCTCGCCCATCATCCGCTTGATCGACTTGACGGTGCGTTCCGGGGCGACGACGTACTGGTTGCGCGCCGGCTTGCCGACGAGCAATCGGCCGTCTTCGGTGAGGCCGACCATCGACGGCAAGATGGGGTCTCCATCGACGTTCAGTACGCGCGGTTTGCCGTCCTCGACGACGGCGATCTCGCTGTTCGTCGTGCCCAGGTCGATCCCAACAATCCCGTCCGCCATCGCAGCCACTCCCGTTGAACGCTATCGACTCAGTTTATGCGTGGGCCGGCGAACGAAACCGTTTTGCCCGCCGCAGGCGCGTTCGCCCGACGCGCGAGCGAGGGTGGAAGGGTGCTCGACATTGCAAGCAGTCCTCGGCCGTACCGTCAACGACCCCGAACATTCCCCTCGACCGCTCGACCCTCGCTCGCGCGTCGGGCTAACAAGATTCGCCTTCACTTCGGCGCGAACAGCCGGTTGGGCACACCCAGTCGCCACAGCCAGTATTGCAGCACCGTCTTCACCGTCATCAGGCCGTAGGTCGTGCTACGGCGGAAGTTGATGCTCGACGCCTCGCGGAAGTAGCGGACCGGGACCGGCACGTCGGACAGACGGAAGCCGCAGCGGACGGCCTGGACGAGGAACTGCGTGTCGAAGGCGAAGTCCTCGCTGTTCCGCTCGAACGGGACCGTCTCCAGGACCGACCGGCGGTAGACGCGGAAGCCGGAGTGGAACTCGCCGAGGTTCTGGCCGAGCGCCAGGTTCTCGAACAGTGTGAGGCCGCGGTTGCAGACGTACTTCCACCACGGCATCCCGCACGCGACCGCTTCGTTGCGCGAGCGGACGCGGTTGCCCAGGACCACGTCGCAGATGCCGAGTTCGATGAAGCTCACGGCGTGCGGGATGACCCGGGCGTCGTACTGGTAGTCCGGGTGGATCATGACGACGATGTCGTACCCGTGCTTCAGGCAGTAGTCGTAGCAGGTCTTCTGGTTGCCGCCGTAGCCGCGGTTCTTCTCGTGGACGATGACCGTCAGCCCCATCGCGCGGGCCAGGGCGACCGTGTCGTCCCGGCTGCCGTCATCGACGAGGAGGATTTCATCGACGCTGCCCGGCGGCACGTCCGCGATGGTCGCGGCCAGCGTCTTGGCGGCGTTGTAGGCCGGCAAGACGGCGATGATCTTGTGCGTGCGGCGGGGCGAGGTCACGGGCGCGAGGATGTCGCGCACGTGGACCGGGGCGTGCGAAGGGTTCAGCGGCGCGCGTTCGAGCAAAACGTCCGGCATGGCGACCTCGGAGGGGGAGTGTCGCCGTCAGTGTACGGTCGGCGCGGCCGCCAACCATCACGTCTCGTAGCTGATCCGGCCGTGCTTCGCCTGCCGGCTGATGCGGTCGGTCGCGTACAGCCCGGCCAGGACGAACTCGACGCACGACGCCCGCATCCCGTCGCCCTCGCCCAGGTTCACCTCGAACGCCTTCTCCCACGCCTTGGGCACCCGCTTCAGCCGGGCCGCGTACTCGGCCGACGGCAGCATGTCGCCCACGTCGATCTTGACGCCCTTGCCGAAGACCTCGGCGATCTCGCCCAGGCCGTGCTCCTCGACGTACTCCTGGAAGACCTTGCCGACCGCCTCCGCGACGATCGCTTCGAGCACCTGCTTCTCGCCCATCTGGTGCGACCCCATCAGGTCGAGTTCGAGCTTGCCCAAACTCGACGCCGGCAGGTGGCCCAGGTCCGAGATGCGCGGCACCGCCGGCGACTCGCCCAGGACGACGCCGCGGTGCCGGGCCGACGCGACCATCGTGCGGTAGTTGGCGATGCTGAACCGCGCGCTCACGCCGCTCGACTGATCGACGTACTTCGACTTGCGGGCCGAGATGCTGACCTGCTCGATGATCTCCTTCATGAAGTGCGGCACGACGACCGGGAATTCGCCCTTCAAGTCGATGCCGGCCTCCTGCTCGAAAATCTGGATGCCCAGGTCGCGCTCGGCCGGGTAGTGCGTCTGGATCAACGAGCCGATGCGGTCCTTCAACTGCGGGATCACCTTGCCGGAGCGGTTGTAGGTGCTGGGGTTGGCGCTGAACAAAATCAGCACGTCGAGGTCGAACTTGATCGGATAGCCGCGAATCTGCACGTCGCGCTCTTCGAGGATGTTGAACAGGCCGACCTGGATCAGCTCGTCGAGTTCGGGGATTTCGTTCATGGCGAAGATGCCGCGGTGCAGCCGGGGGATGAGGCCGAAGTGCAGGGCGTCCTCGGCCCCCATGCTCGTGCCGGTGGCCAGCTTCGCGGGGTCGATCTCGCCGATGATGTCGGCGAACTTGGTGCCGGGGGCTAGCCGCTCGGCGTACCGGTCCTTGCGCGCCCACCAGGCGACCGGCACCTCGGCTTCGGGCGTCCCGGCGAGGAGTTCGCGGCCGGCGCGGGTGATCGGGTGGTAGGGGTCTTCGTGGACGGGGCTGCCGGGGATGTCGAGGTACGGCACGCACTCGTCGAGGTAGTTCACCAGCGTGCGCATCAGCCGGCTCTTGCCCTGGCCCTTCTCGCCCAGGAAGAGCATGTCGTGCCCGGCCAGCACGGCGATGTTGATCTCGGGGACGACGGTCTCGTCGTACCCGACGATGCCGGGGAACAGGACGTCCTTGCGCTTGAGGGCGGCGAGGAAGTTGTCGCGGAGTTCGTTCTTGACGGTCTTCGACACCCAGCCCGACTCGCGGAGCTGCTTCAAGTTGGTCGGTCGCGGTGCGGGCACTGCGGACTCCTTCGCGGGGCAAACGGGCGGTCACGACGATTGCACATTCTAGGCGCGACCCCGGACGGCCCGGCATAAAATGGTCGTGACGCCATTCCCCCGGAGTGATTCGCCGATGAACGACTACCCGCTGGCCGAGCGCAAACTGGTCTACCGCGTCCTGCACCGCCAGCTCACGCAGTTCCCCGCCCTGATGGACGGCGACCTCCTCAGCGACCTGCAAACCGGCCTGCAACGCGACGCCCAACTCGACGGCATCGACATCGCCGACCACGGCGCGTGGGACGGCTGGCTCGGCAACGAAGTGGTCGCCTGCGACGTGCGGATGGCCGGCCGGAGGGTGTTGTGACGCGGCCGCCGTGGGGCGTGGCCGACTACCGCTTCGCCTTCGACGCCGACCCGACGGCCGCCGTCTGGCCGCGGCTGTTTGCCGCCGTCTGGCGGGTGGCGACCGACCGTCCCGGCTTCGCGATGGTGGCCTTCGACGACGAGCCGAGTTCGACCGAACTGCGCTCGCGGCTGCTGACCGTCGCCACGGCCTTGACCCTGTGCCAGCGGCCGCGACACTTCTGGCCGGAACGGTTGGGGCGGTTCGACCAGCAGGTGACGACGAAGTTTCACCGCGACGGCGCACCGGAAGAGTCCCTGCTGACGCTCGGCTACGAGGCGTCCACGGTGCGCAGTCGCTTTTTCGTCGCCGACGCCTGCCGCGCCGCCGAAGACGCCCGGCAACCCGTCGCCGACTTTCTGCGCGACCACAACCCGATGCAACCCGACGGCGTCCGGCGACTCGCGCCCTATACGACCGAACTCGACTTACCGGCGAACCGCGCTTTTATCGTGGTGTTGAACAACAGCCTGCTGCCGACAGACGCGGCCCCGCCGCACCTGTTGGGGGTACTGCACAAGGGCGAAATTCCGACGCCCGATCCCGGAGCACGTCGGGTCATCAACTCCATCGGCTGGGCGTTGATCGACAGAACGTCGGCAGTCACGCCGGCGATGGTCGCCGACTACGTGAACCGGGAGACGCTAGATTGACGGCTCCGCCGCAGGCGCGTTAGCCCGACGCGCGAGCGAGGCAAAGGTGGTTGACAGTGTTGGGGACAACGACCGTCCCGTCACCACCTGCCAACATTCCCAACGACCTTTGCGTCCCTCGCTCGCGCGTCGGGCTAACAAAACACGCCTGCGGAATGCCACTCACCATGCCCCGACAGTACAGCCTCGTGCGATTCCGGTTCGATTTGGTGCCGGCCGAATATCACAGCCAATACCCGTTCGTTCCGGGCGGAGTGTACGTCTTCTTCGGCGACATCCCGAACATGCCCGGGCACTGCGTCGTCGCCGACCCCACGACTGGCCGGGTGTATTCGGGCTACCACACCGAGTGGTTCGCGGAGCTTTCGGACGATGAGACGTAGTCGCGGCTCCGCGGCTTTAGTGGCCGGATTCCATGCCGGGGATTTTGAGCAGCAGGAAGAAGCCGTTGACGGTGAAGACGAGGCCGAGGAGGGCCAGGACGGCGGACGCGACGAACGCCCACCGCTTCTCGGCCAGCATGGCCACGGACGCCAGGACGATGGCCAGTTGGAAGACGACCTCGGCGAAGTCGAAGTACGGGTCTTTGCGCTGCTCGACTTTCAACTCGTGCTGGAACTTGTGGACCTTGTCGTCGCCGTCCGCGCGGAACTTGTTCGCCTTGGCGGCGAGTTCGTCCTTGTCGAGCTTCATGCGGGCCTCTTCGCCGGCGGCGCGGGCCAGCAACTTGACCTTCAACGGCGACGCGGCGAAGGCCGTGGGGTCGAGTTCCTTCTCGGCGTCCAACCGCTCGCGCTCGATGCGGTTGAGCGCCTCGCGGATCGACTTGGCCTGGAACTGGTTCCAGGTGTTGAACTCGTCGTGCTTCGCGGCGTTCTCGGCCTGCGCTTCCTCCTGTTTGAGCAGGAACATTTCCTTGGCACAGTTGTTCCCGCCGAACGACGCGAAGGCCAGTCCGACGGCGTACATCGCCACGAAGAAGGCGACCGTCCGGGTGAACGGGTTGGCGGCCTTCTCTTCGATCTCGTGCGGGTTGGGCAGTTCGATTTCGGCCATGATCTTCTTCCGTGGAGAGTGCGGGGACGGTTTAGACGTGGGGTTGCTTGCACCGGGGCGGGCCGAGGACGACCGAGATCGCCATCGCCGTGGCCAACCCTTTGGACGACGACAGCAGGGCCAGGAACGGGGGCACGTCGGTCAACTTCGCCCGGGAAACTTCGGGCCGCGCCGTCGCCGCCTCTTCGGCCGCCTGGGGGAACAGAGAACCCCCCGGCACGACGATGGCGGTCTGGAGCGAGACGGCCAGGCGCGGCGCGACCGGCAGGTCTTCCAATCGCGGCGGGGCCTGCCGCGCTTTTTGCACCGGCTTGACGACCGGGGGGCCGTCCACCGGGCGGGGGCGGCGGGCCGGCTTGACGACCGGCGGGGTCAGGACGCGGGCCGGCCGGGGCGCGTCGAACGTCGCCGGGGCGGCCTTCGGCGGCACGCCGCCGGCCTTGCGCTGCCGCAGTCGTTCGATCTCGGCGACGTACCGGTCGATGGTATCGACGCCGGTGTCGGGCCGGGCCGCCCGCGCCCCGGACCGCTCCCGGGCCATCCGCGCCTGCTCCTCCTGCTGCTGCTTTTTCAGCCAGCCGGAAATGGCCGCGATGGTGCTGGAGACGACCACGAAGGCGATGAAGATCAGGATGCCGTTGTTCATGGACTGCTCCTCCTCGAAGCCGCGGGTGCGGTCGGGTTACCGCCCGCCGTCCTTGTTCTGCGTGCCCATGCCGGCGATATTGCTGCGCATCGTCGTGTCGGCCTGCAGGTTCTTCATGTTGTAGTAGTCCATGACGCCCATGTGGCCGCTGCGGAACGCCTCGGCGATGGCCAGCGGCACCTGGGCTTCGGCCTCGACGACCTTGGCCCGGTTCTCCTGGACGAGCGCCTGCATCTCTTGCTCGCGGGCGACGGCGGCGGCGCGGCGCTTCTCGGCCTCGGCCTGGGCGACCCGCAGGTCGGCGGCGGCTTGCTCGGCCGCCAGCTTGGCCCCGATGTTCTCGCCGGGTTCGAGGTTGGCGATGTCGATCGAGACGATCTCGAACGCCGTCTGCGCGTCCAGACCCTTTGCCAACACGGCGTGCGCGATCAACGTCGGATTCTCCAAGACATCGAGATGCGACTCCGATGAACCGATCGCCGAAACGATTCCCTCGCCGACGCGAGCGATGACCGTCTCTTCGGTCGCTCCGCCGATCAGTTGATTCAAGTTCGTTCGCACGGTGACGCGAGCACGCACCTTGAGCTGAATCCCGTTCTTCGCAACGC
>JAYTSV010000090.1:0-69458 GCA_043745465.1 Fimbriiglobus sp. | reverse complement strand
GTACGCCGTCGCCCGCGTCGGTCCGCGTGGCGTCCTCGAACTTCAACCGCTTCCGCCGCATGAGCAGCAGCGCCACGACGTACCGGAAGTTGACCCGGTCCGGCTCGGTCCGCCCGGCGAGGTGGTGGAACCAATCGACGAGCAGCTCTTCGTTGAACGTCGGCTTTCGCGGCCGGTCACTTGCCGGAACCCGGCCGGCCCAGAAGGCGACCGTGCCCGGCGGCGCGCCTCGCCAGGCTTCCGCGGAAAAGTCCCTGCGAACGTACTTGCCCGCTTCTTCGGACAGAACGGTGTAACACTTCTCGCCGGCCGCGAGCACCCGGCCGCTGACGCTGCACGCCTTGGTCGGGTTCGGCACCTCGAAGTCCGTCATTTCTCGCCCCCCGGGCCGGTGAGCCGGTCGAGCTGTTCGCGGACGAGGAAGCCGGTTTCGGAGCCGTGGCCGTCGAACTGCCAGGCGAGCACCCCGCGGGCGTCCAGGACGAGGAACTTCGGGTAGGCGTCGAGGGCGTACAGCCCGGCGACCGCCCGGCCGTCCACCAGGGGCACGGTCAGCTTCAAGTCGGCCCGCTGGCGGTCGGCCGCCGTCGGGTCTTCGAGGACCGCGACGCCCAGGACGTTCGCCCGGCCGGCGGCGTGGGCGTGCAGGGCTTCGGCGACCCCGAGGGCGGCCGCGGAGGTCGTCGAATTCGGCCGGTAAAAGACGAGTACGCACGGCTTGCCGCGCAGGGACGACAGCCGCGTCTGCCGCACGTCCGGGACGCACGGGGCGACGAAGTCCGGGGCGACGCCGCCGACCCGCGGCGGCTCCGGGCGGACGCCGGGGGCGACGACCGCGACCGGCAACTGCGCGCCGCTCGCCGCCGCCAGGTAGCGCCGCTGGGCGGCTTGAATCGCCTCGCGGAAGCTACCGGCCGGGTGGTCTTCGAGGAACTGGCGGACGCGGACGCCGCGCGACGTGAACTCGGCCGGCGGCGCGCGGCGGGCCAAGAGGGCCGTCAACTCGACGCCGAGGAGGTACGCCGCTTGCGCCTCGCGGGCCTGCTGCTCGAACCGCTCGCCGGTGAGCCGCGTGCCCGGCTGCAAGTCGTAGGTCACCTCGACCCAGCCGAGGGTCGCGGTCCCCTGGCGGCGTTCGACCCGGCGTTCGACCCGGCAGGCGGTGCCGTCGGCCGGACTCATCAGGACGCGCTCGGTCCGCCGCCACCCGCCGCGGGCTTCCAGCGGCCGGTCGAAGCCCTCACTTTGTTGCAGGCCGCGGACTTCCAGCACCCGGCCGCCGTTCCACAAGCTGTCGGCGTGCGCGGCCCAGGCGACCGGCGGGCGCGTCCCGTCGGCGGCGTCCCAGGTCGTGCCGACCCCGGCCGATTTGACCGGCAGCGGCACGCAGAACCCCACCTCGACGAGCGGCGGGCCGTCCAGTGGCAGCGGCAGCAACGGCCCGGCCGCGACGTGTTGACTCAGGTCCAGAACGGCCCCCAGCCCCTTCGGAGTCGCCGCCGTCGGCACGAGCAGCGTCACGCGGCCCCGGCCGTCGATGCGGACGAGGTCCACCCGGACCGTCGCCGGCTGCGCCGGTCGCGCGGTGTCGTGGCCCAGGACCGCCGTCGCCGGCCCGGCGATGAGCGGGTCGAGCCGCGGCTTCAGCCGGGTGAGCAACGCCCCGTCGGCGTGGTGGGGGCCGACGTTCAACACCAGCAGCCGAACTTCGAGATCGAACTTCTTGCGGAAGCGGTTGTCGAACCGCTCCGAAGCTTCGATCACCTCACCGGCGTAGTGCAGTTCGTCCCCCGCCCGCAGGCGCGGCGGCGGCACGGCGCGGGCGTCCTCGGCCGCCGGGTCGGCGGGCGAAGCGAGGGCGAGTGTGGCGAGGAGCAACCCGACCGCGAACATCCGTGCGCACCCTGGGGACGGTTCAAGCCCCCGGGTATACCACGCTGTTCCCCGCCGCCGCAAGTTCACCCTGACCGCCGCGCGCGGTCAGACGTACAGGTGGCCTTCGCGGCGGTAGCGGGGGTGCCGGGCGACGGCCCGATGGTCGGCCGCTTGCACGGCCTGCGCCGCCGCCGCGAAGAGGGGTATTACAAAGCGGCTACGGAATCTCGACCACTTCACCGGCCGAACGGGTTACCAGGGCAGACATGACACTACGTGCCGAGTAGCCGAGGAAGCGCACGGAACCGTCGGCAAAGACGAAATTTGACCCTCCGCGGTGCAGGCTCCAAAAATGGCTTCTGTCACAAGGGTTTTTTAGAACACCGGGACCATACTCCCCAACGGCGCAAGGATCACTCGCCACCACGGATCCGCTTAGGTAGTAGAGTTCCGCATTCGGGCCACCATAGCGTTCAAGGTTGTAAAATCGCTGATACCACCCTCCAGCCTGCAAAGTGTCTGGCGGCGGCCGCTCTCCCACCATGATCGTTTGACTTGTGCCGTCCGTAAACGCTTGAAACGTCGCGCCGGGAGCTTCTCCAAGGGCACCAGGGGCCGCCTGAATCCGCCCGCCGGGTAGCGACAAAGCACCCGACCCGAAGGAACCCGACGACCCGATGTAAGACGTGAACGCGACAACCCCTCCGCGAGGCGTCATTAATGGAGACAGAAGACGCGAATCAGCAGGGCACACGTAAGTCCTAATTACTGTCGAGTAACCAGTGTGCGGAGGATTCGCATAAGGATGGGGATCAACCCTACAGGCAGCTACTGATACATCCCAGAGGCTGTCCTGCTCAACATAAGGTAGCACGTGAGCCATCCAACTGAGCAGGATGTCTGGGGACCGTGTCTTGGTGACGCCGAGGCCGTCACCGCCGCCGTGTGGTGGCAAACGTCCGAACGCCGAGTGATGGTTGTGAAGCGCGTGGCCGACTTGGCGAAGGTTGTTCTGGCAAGAAGCGCGCGCAGCCGAGTCTCGCGCAGACTGGACGGCCGGCAGTGCCAGCCCGACGAGCGATGCCAACAGCGATACAACCACAATCATTTCGAGGAGCGTAACGCCACGCCGAATCATTAGTCAGACTCCGCAAGAATCAAAACTGTAAGTTCGACAGAAAACATCTCCTCAATCGCTTTTACGCGGAACTTAATTGTCGAACGACCCGGTGGTTGGCCTTGTGCTGCTCCCAACGGATCACTCGCGTATGACACTCGGACCGGAACCGGCCTCCCATCATCTAACTGAAGCGGAAACTCCACAGCAAAACCTTTCGGGCACTCAAGGAGTTCGAGACTCGCCTTACCGACTCCGTTGAGTTTAATCATTGTGCTGGCGCGGTAAGCACTATCGGAAGAGAATTTTAGGGGAATAACGAGCGTAGAAGGTAAGAGTTGGACAGGACGCTGGATGCGTGCTTTACAACAATTATCGTCGGAATTATCTTCTCGCTTCCTTCTAGCAATACTTCGATCTGAGCATCGAGCGGGCCGTCTTCATCTGTGTTCAGACGCACTTCGACCCGCGCGATGACGGTACCGCCTAATTCCGCCGCCGGGGAACCGACAGCGACTTTCGGCGGTGGTGGCAATAAAGTAGCCGTTACTTTTGAGGGCATGCGGGAGATAACTTTAGCGACGCGGCGAGGAAACGCGGATCGGTCGATCACGTCCACCACGGTCGCCGCAGTCCTGCCCACACGGACGTCGCCGAATACCACTTGGCGAGGCCCTGTCTCAACCCCACCCGTCACGGTCGGTACGGCGATTACGATCCGTTTTTCCAAGCACGCGGGGTCATTCGTTTGGAAGTGAAGCGAACTGGCAACAGGCTCCCCGACCCGACCGTTTATCGCCTGCCGGACGGTGAACCACTTTTCACAACCCGGAGGGATCGTCACGGTCGTCACTTTCGTTAGTTGGCCGTCGGTGCCTTCCTGTTCCAGGCCAGTACACGTACAACTCGTGCGGACTTCACCGATGTGGAGTGGTTCGTCACCGCGGTTGGCAATAACTAACTTGCCCCGAGCGACCTGGTAATTCTCCTGGAGACCGAGATTGAGCTCTCCGGGACACTCCATTACGGGGCCGGTTACCACCGCCGCACGCTTATTCGAGTCATATACCCGAAAAATTATACAGCCAGCCATTATGACGGCGAGAAGCCCAAACAGCCCGAAAAACGAACGGTGTCGCATGGGTCAGAGTCCATTGTGTCAGAGCAAAAGTGTCATCACGCCCGATTGGCGCGACCGTACCGGATTGCCATAACAGCCAAAACAACACAGAATGTCGCAAGGCCCGCAGGCAGCAACCACCAACCATCACGGCGCGGCTCTTCCAGGGTTGCTGTCGAGTATTCTTGGGCTGTCGATGCGGTCACGATACCAGCGGCGCGAGTTTCGAGCGGAACGGCTTGGCCGATTTGCCGACCGGATTCATCGACTTTATACTCTAAACCTTTAATACGATCTGAAACCAAAGTATTAGGCGGATACTGCGGCTCAATTGTCTTCGGGTCGATAGGGGAATTAATTTTCACATCGCTAAACTGTGCCACCGAAGTCGCTACCTGTTTGCCATCCACGATTTGAATAAGCGTGGTCTTCTTGGGAAAGAACAATCCCGGGATCACCTCGGTGAATTCGGTGACCTCTTGACTCGTGGTCTGTGTACTCGAATTGCCACTAGCGTAGGGCACGATAAATGTACTCTTAATTGATCTAATCATGTAGTTTGCGTCAGGATCGATGACGATGGTGGAGCCACCGTCGGCCGAGTTGATAACGGAAAAACCTCCTCGACGAGAAAGTAAAGGGGATTTCATGCTCGACACGTATTCTTTTAGCCCGAGCGACCCAGGGCCGCGATCCGAGTTAAAACCGCACAACGCCTCTCGCCACGGCGAGTACGACAGCGCGACCGGGGGCGTGTTGGCCATCACAGTTGCAACCGGTGCAGGCGAACCCGTCCTGCGGTCTCGATCACGAACGACTGCGACAATCCGGTGGGGGCTAAGGTACGTGTCGATCCGGATACCGGCCTCGAACGAATGGATGGCTTGGGCTTCGCCGGTCCGCCAGTATTCGCAGTTGAATTTCGGTGGCAAATGTGGGCGGTCTTGATTGACCGTCATCTTGAAGTAGACTGACTGCATCCGAGCCATTGCGGACGAGTGCGCTTCAACGACTAGATTTAATTGATCGTCGGCGGCAGCCCCACGAGCAGCGAAACACCCTGCCGTCAGAAAAGCAATAAGCCAAAGACGGCACATGTCCATTTTGCTCCGCAATTTCGTGTGGGATGGCGTGCCGGCATTTCTTGCCTGCCCACCACATGGAATGAAAGGATATCGCGGCCGGTGGCGGGTCCCGCAGGTCGGAACACGCCACGCTGCCGTTATTCTCGTTGACCTCAGGGCGAGCAGTTTAGAGTCGTGAAGTAGCACGAACTCGCCCCAGCATTAAACGTCCCGAAGCACTTTTGGATGGAGGCAGAGTCGTAATAGCAGATCGTTTCGGCAGTGTCGGCACAGATGTTCTTTTGCTCTCCACCAACGAGCAAAGTGCAGGCCGTACCGGCCGGGAGAGCCTGACCATTCGACTGGTCGTAACACGTCCGTCCGGTATAGCTGAAGTAATCGCACGTTTTGAAGTAGCAACCCGAGTCAGTGGCTGCCGCCTTCGGGGTCGTTTTTACCTGCGCGTACAAGCTCGCAGAGTACCCCGCCAGCAAGCAGGAAATAGCTAAGAACATCGTCGCCGCCGAGTACCGAGAGTTCATGTCTTGACTCCGAAGGTGCCTAACCCGAGATCGCGTGCCAGGCAAGATGCCTTGCCCTGAATCCTCACGCACCTTGTCCGGGTAGGTCGGTAGATCCTAACGATTCAGCAGACGTTTAGCAGACGAAAAAAGGCGAATTTCCGGCAAATAACTCAAAGTCTGCCTATCATATCACATGGGAATATTGTCGGAGTAGGGTTTTCAAAAGACTACTATGTCCGCAATATTACGCTCCCGGAATAAATTAAACCGAATTGCCTCAATAGGACGGTTCGCCAAAAAACCTGTCTCTTACTAATATAGTAAAATTTATACTTGCTCATCTATGTAACGTGATGACACCGATTGCGCCGTGCAGGATTCGTGCAGTAAACCCGCCCGAACCGTGCCGTTTCGTGCCATCCGTGCGAAGCGTGCAACGCCGAAAACGCTATGAATCGCGGCATTTTCGAGGAACCGCCCCGTCTCGGCTTGTGCGGTAGTGGAAGGAGTCGAACGGGGCCTTGGCCTCAGTGTCGGTGGTTTGCCGGACGTGCTTCCGGTCGAGCAACGCGGTCGCCCGGCGGACGCACTCAAGCCCGCACGCATACGCCTCGTCGCCCCACTCGCGCAGGAAGGCGAACTGGTCGGCCCAGGGGGTGTCCGGCGGGAACAGTTCGACCGGCATGCCGAACGGGAAGTCGAACCCCCACAGCGCCCGGTCCGAAGCGAGGACGCGCTCGACGAGGTGCCGGTGCGCGACGGCCCGGTCCGGGGTGCCGCACAGGGCGGTGAGCGAATTCAGCGCGGTCAGGGCGTACCCCGGGACGGCCGCGGTCGGCACGACCTCGGCGACCCAGATAGTGTCCCCGGCCTTCTTCGCGCCGCTGAAATCGACGCCATAAAACCGCTCGAACGTGGGAAGTCGCATGGACCGATTATGGCCCGCCCGCCGCAGCCCCGACCAGGTCGGCAGCCGAATCCCGTCGGTCCCTCGCCGAATCCGGCGTAAAAAGTCCCCGCCAACCGATTGCCCACAACGCAGAACCGATGCTCACGCTGCCCGCCACGGTCCTCGATGCCATTCTCGCCCACGCCCGGGACGAGTCGCCGTGCGAGTGTTGCGGCATCCTCGGCGGACTCGACGGGGTCGTGTCGCTCGCCGTTCCGGTGGTCAACGAGTCGGCGTCGCCGACGGCGTTCCGCACCGAGCCGCGGTCGATGCTCGCGGCCGACCGGGCACTGCGGGCGGCGGGCGTCGAACTCGTCGCCGTCTACCACTCGCACCCGACCTCGGCGGCCGTGCCGAGTGCCACCGACCTCCGCGAGAATCCGCACGGCGAGGGGGTTCTGTGCGTCATCGCCGGGACCGACGGGGTCCGCGCCTGGCGACTCGGAGCGACCGACTTCACCGAAGTGCCGGTCCGCGTCGCGTAGCCGACCCGGCCGCACTCCGTAAAAATCCCTTTCGACCTCGCCAGACCTCCGACACCCGGATTCGCACCATGCCCAAGACGACCCTCGCCGACCTGCCGAACCTGACCGGCAAGACCGTGCTGATCCGCGTCGATTTCAACGTGCCGCTCGACAAGAAAACGGGGGCGGTGAAGAACGACCGCCGCATCCGGGCCGCGCTGCCGACCGTCGCCGCGCTGTTGAAGGCCGGGGCGTCGGTCGTCGCCATGAGCCACCTGGGCCGGCCCGAGAAGGCGACCCCGGAGGAGCGGGTCCACCTGACGATGGACGAGGTCGCGGCCCGCTTCGGCGAACTCCTCGGCAAGCCGGTCATCAAGGCCGCTGGCGAGGTCGTCGGCCCGGCCGTGACGGCGGTGGTGGCGGCCATGAAGCCGGGCGACGTGGTGCTGCTGGAGAACCTGCGGTTCGACCCGCGCGAGCAGAAGAACGACGCCGGGTTCGCGGCAGCGATTGCGGCCCTCGGCGACGCCTACGTGAACGACGCCTTCGGCACTTGCCACAACGACAAGGACGCGTCGATGGTCGCCGTTCCGGCCGCGCTCAAGGCCGCCGGGAAGCCGCGGGCCGTCGGCCTGCTCGTGGCCAAAGAACTCGACATCATCGAAGGGCTGATGGGGTCGCCGAAGCGGCCGGTGCTGGCCGTCATGGGCGGGGCCAAGGTGTCCGACAAGCTCGCCTTCATCAACGTGCTGCTCTCGAAGGTCGATCACCTCATCATCGGCGGCAAGATGGCGTACACCTTCCTGAAAGCGCAGGGCGTCGATGTCGGCTCGACCCGCGTCTCGGACGAGGAGTTGACCGCCGTCAAACCCCTGCTCCAGTACGTCGGCGGCAAGATCACGCTGCCGGTCGATTGCCTGGCCGCGAAGTCCGACGACCTGACCGCGACGAAGGTCTTCGCCGGGGCCATCGACGCCGGGTACGAGGGCGTCGATATCGGCCCGAAGACGCTGGCCGCCTACGCCGCCAAGATCGGCACGGCCGGCACGGTGATCTGGAACGGCCCGGTCGGCTGGTTCGAGCAGCCGGCGTTCAGCCACGGCACCCGCGGCATCGCCGAAGCGATGGCGACCAGCCCGGCGGTCACGGTGGTCGGCGGCGGCGAAACGGCGGAGGCCGTCGAACAGTTCGGGTTCGACGCGAAGATGACGCACGTCAGCACCGGCGGCGGCGCGTTCCTGGCCTACGTCGAAGGCAAGGCGTTCCAGTCCCTGGCCCAAATCGACGACAACTAGCGGGCAGACCGGGGTCGCATTTCACCGACGGCGAGGGGGGTGTCATGGTCGTGGCTGTGCGGTGCCCGGCGGCGACGTGCCGGATGTACATGCTCGTCGAGGCGGCGGACCGCGGCAAGGTCGTGCCGTGCCTGATCTGCCGCCGCGGCATCCCCGTGCCCGCCGCCGACGTGCCGCCCACCCTAGTGGCCGCGCCGGTGGTGCTGGAGGCCGAGTCGCTGGAGCCGATCTTCGACCCGCCGCCGGTCCCGGCGAACGACGACGACTTGCTCGGGCTGACCTGAGCCGGGCGGTTTGCCGTCGTCCGCCGGGCGGGGCGGCGTAAAATGCGCCCGTCGTACCGTCCGGAGACTCTCGCATGGCCGCCACCAGCCTCGCCCCGTCGCCCGCCCCGCCCGCGACGCCGTTGGCGGACGAACCGCTCCGCGTCCTCGTCGTGGACGACGACCGGCACCTCGCCGCGGCCATCGCCGAGAGCCTCGAGCGCCGCGGCCACGCCGTCACGACGGCCGTCAGCGGCAAGGCCGGGGCGGCGCGGATCGAGCACGACGAGTTCGACGTGGTGCTGACCGACTTGCGCATGGCCGACCTCGGCGAGCAGGGCGGGCTGACCATCGTCCGCAGCGTCCGCGAACACCTGCCCGACGCCGAGGTGTACGTCATCACCGGGTACGGCGACGTGAAGACGGCCGTCGAGGCGATGAAACTCGGGGCCGCGCACTACTTGTTGAAGCCGATCGACATGACCGAGTTGCGGGCCATCGTCGGCAAGTCGGCCGAGCGCGTCAAGTTGGCCCGGAGCAACCGCGAGTTGCGGCAGCAGATCGACGAGCGGTTCGGGCTGGAAGGCATCGTCGGCAACGGGTCGAAGATGCAGCGGGTCGTCCAACTCGTGAAGGCGTACGCGCCCAGCCCGGCCCCGATCCTGATCCTCGGCGAGAACGGCACCGGCAAGGAGTTGGCCGCGAAGGCCCTGCACACCAACGGGCCGCGCAAGAACCGGCCGTTCGTGGCGATGAACTGCGCCGCGCTCAACGAGAACCTGCTCGACGACGACATGTTCGGCCACGAGGAGGGCAGCTACACCGGGGCCAAGGGGGCGCGCAAGGGCCGGTTCGAGCACGCCAACCACGGCACGCTGTTCCTCGACGAAGTCGGCGACATGCCGTTGACCCTGCAGGCGAAACTGCTCCGCGTCCTCGAAAACGGCGAGGTGACGCGCATCGGGGCCAACGACCCCGTCCGCGTGGACGTGCGGATCGTCGCCGCGACGAACAAGAACATCGAGGCGATGGTCGAGGACGGCCGCTTCCGCCGCGACCTGTACCACCGGCTCAAGGTCGGCGTGCTGCGGCTGCCGGCGTTGCGCGAGCGCCGCGAGGACTTGCCGCTGCTGTTGAACCACTTCACCCGCGAACTCGCAGTCAAATACGGCAAGAAGCCGCCGGTGGTGAGCGAGGCGGTCCGCAAGGCGTTTGCCGCGTACAGTTGGCCGGGCAACGTCCGCGAGTTGCGCAACGTCCTCGAAAGCATGACCGTCCTCGACCTCGACGGCGTGCTGGGCCTCGACGACCTACCCGAGGACTCCGGCGTCGCCCCCGACCCCTACGCGCACCCCGCCGGGGAGGACGACGGCCCCGACCGGCTGGTCGGCAAGCCGCTCGAAGACGTGGAGCGGTACTACATCGAGCGGGCGCTGGCGATGACCGAGGGGAACCGCGAGGCGGCGTCCGAAATGTTGAAGATCGGCGAACGGACCTTGTACCGCAAGCTGCAAGAGTGGAAAAAGGCCGACGAGGCGAAGCGACCGACCCTGTAGTTCCAGAAGGGAGTGGCCATGAACGCTCGCATCCTCACGCAACCCTTGACGCCGTCGGCGTCCGGGGCCATCGATTACCCAAGCAGCGACGGGGAGCCGATGGCCGAGACCGACCTGCACCGCGACCTGTTGCTCGAGGCCACGGCGCGCCTCATTCAGCACTTCGCCCTCGACCCCAACGTGTACGTCAGCGGCAACCTGCTCGTGTACTACCAGGAAGGCAAACCCCAAGTCTGCCTGTCCCCCGACTGCTTCGTCGCGTTCGGCATTGAGAAGGGCAGGCGAAACACTTTCAAGACCTGGGTCGAGGGGGTGTACCCGGCGGTCGTCTTCGAGTTCACCTCGCGCTCGACAAGTGACAATGACATCGGCAAGAAGTTCGCCATTTACCAGGATGTCTGGAAGGTGTCCGAGTACTTCCTGTACGACCCCTACGAAGAGTACTTGAATCCGCCGCTGCAGGGCTTCCGGCGCGACGACCGCGGCAAGCTCCGGCCGATCCCCCCGGACGCCGACGGCGGGGTGTTCAGCAGCCGGCTGAACCTAACGATCTTCCGCGACGGCCTGACGCTGGCGTACCGCGACGAAGCGACAGGCAAACTGTTGACGGACGCCAACGGGAACTTGGCGCGCGTCGAAGCTGAGGCCCGCGCCAAGGCCGAGGCGCGGCTCGCCGACGAGGCCGCCGCCCGCCGCGACGCCGAGCGGGTCGCCCGCGACTCCCAACGAGTAGCCCGCGAGGCCGAGGCGCGGCTGGCCGACGCGCTCGCCGAACTCGCCCACCTGCGGAAGTCGCCGTGACGCCACCCCGCATCCGCCAACTGTCGGCCGGCGTCATCACGGCTATCGCCGCCGGCGAGGTCATCGAGCGCCCGGCCAGCGTCGTCAAGGAACTCGTCGAGAACTCCATCGACGCCGGGGCGACGCGCATCGAGATTGACCTCGAAGCCGGCGGCACCGAGTTGATCCGCGTCGTGGACGACGGCCACGGCATCCACCCGGAAGACTTGCCGCTCGCCTTCGTGACGCACGCCACCAGCAAGCTCGAAACGGCCGCCGACCTGTTCCGCATCGGCACCCTCGGCTTCCGCGGGGAAGCCCTCGCCTCGGTCGGCGGGGTCGCGCAGGTGCTGTTGCAGTCGCGCACGCCCGGCGACTCGCGCGGGGCGGAAGTGCGGTGCGACGGCTGCGTCCTCAGCCCCGTGCGGCCGTGGGGCGGGCCGGTCGGCACGCGGATCGAAGTGCGGCACCTCTTCTTCAACGTGCCGGTCCGCAAGAAGTTCCTCAAGTCCGTCGCCACCGAACTCGGCCACGCCTGCGAGACGGTCACCCGCGTCGCCCTGGCCAACCCGACGCTGCACATCGTGTTGCGGCACAACGGCCGGCTGGTGTACGAAATCCCGGCGACGGCCACCCTGCCCGACCGCATCGGCCTGTTCTTCGGCGGCGACGTGCGCGACGCGCTCTACCTCGTCGAGACGCCGCCCGGCCCGACGCGGCTGGCCGGGTTCATCGCCGACCCGGCGTGCGACCGGGGCAACGCCAAGTTGCAGTACCTGTTCGTCAACGGCCGGTGGTTCCGCGACCGCAGCCTGAGCCACGCCTTCCAGGAGGGCTACCGCAACCTGCTGATGACCGGCCGGTACGCCGTCGGCTTTTTGTTCCTGACGGTGCCGGCGGACCAGGTCGATGTGAACGTCCACCCGACCAAGGCCGAGGTCCGCTTCCGCGAGAATTCGCTGCTGTACTCGATGGTCCGCGCCGCCGTCAAAACCCGGCTGCTGGCCGAGAACCTCGTGCCGCAACTCCGCGCCCCCGAGTTCACCGTCCCCGACCTGATCCGCGACCCACTGCCACGCCGCGACTTCCCGACGCCCCCGACGCTCGACGCCGAGTGGCCGATCCCGGCCCGGCCGAACTTCGACGCGGTCAGCCCGCGCCGGCCGCTGGCCGAGGGGTCGCCCGCCCCGTGGGAGACGCCGGCGAGTGCCAGCCCGGTGTCACCGGAAGTGGAACCGCCGCTCGCGCCGTTCCCGCTGCCGCCCATCGACAGCGGCGCGGCGCTGCAGGTCCACGACGCCTATTTGGTGTTGGAAACCCCGGACGGGATGCTCGTCATCGACCAGCACGCGCTGCACGAACGCATCCTGTTCGAGCAGATGCGCCAGCGGGTCCGGGACGGCAAGCTCGAAGTGCAGCGCTTGCTCATCCCCGAGCCGATCGACCTGCCGCCGGAGCAGGCGTGCGCGGTCCTGGACGCCAAGGAGCAACTCGCGGAACTCGGCCTCGAAGTCGAAGACTTCGGCGGCAACACTGTGCTCCTGTCGAGTTACCCGACACTGCTGAAGCGCCGCGCGCCGCACGAGATTCTGCGGGCCGTCGTCGATCACCTGGTGAGCAAGGACCGGTCGCCGACGAAGGAAGTGTTCCTCGACCATCTGCTGGCGACGATGGCGTGCAAGGCCGCCGTGAAGGCCGGCGACCGGCTGACCCCCGAGGAGATCGCGCACCTGCTCGTGTTGCGGCAACTGGCGGAGGATTCGAGCCACTGCCCGCACGGCCGGCCGACCTCGCTGCTGTTCAGCCGCGCCGAACTCGACCGCCAGTTCCGCCGCACCTGACCCGGGTGAAAATCGACGCGGCCAGCCGGCCGCGATGGTGGGCTAGGCAAGCCGGGGCGGTTCGGGGTAACCTGCCGGCCGGTGTGGGGTTGTCTCGGGTCGGGGGGCCGGTATGGACGCCGTCGCGGTCGGGTTGGGTTTGTGGCTGGTGCCGGCATCCGGTGCGGCTCTGTACTACTTCACGCTGACACTTTTGGGCTGGACGACGCGCCGGCCGACGGCCGACGGCCCCCCGCACCTGCACGTCACGGTGCTCATCCCCGCGCACGACGAGGAGCGGACGGTCCCGGACGCGATCCGCTCGGTCGCGGCGTCCGCCTACCCGACGGGCCTGGTGCGCGTCGTCGTCGTGGCCGACAACTGCACCGACGGCACGGCGGCGGTGGTCCGCGGGCTGGGGGCCGAGTGCGTGGAGCGGTTCGACGCCGTGGACCGCGGCAAGGGGTTCGCCCTGGCGTTCGGTTTGGACCGCATTCTGGAGACGCCGACGGACGTGGTCATGGTCGTGGACGCGGACTGCGAACTCTCGCCGTCGGCGATCCGCCGGCTGGTCGCGGCGCTCGAAGCCGGGGCGGACGTGGCCCAGGCGGCGGTGATTACCCGCAACCCGCGGGTCATGCCGGCGGGGCTGATCGCGGGGGTCGGCGGGCAACTCGAGAACGCCGTCGCGGCGGGCCTCGACCGGCTCGGCTACCCGACCGGGTTGCGGGGTACGGGCATGGCCTTTCGCCGGGCCGTCCTCGAAGCGCACCCGTGGGACGCCTACAGCCTGACCGAGGACGCCGAGTACGCCGGGCGGTTGCGGCCGGCCGGCGTCGCCGTCCGCTTCGTTCTCGACGCGGAAGTGCGGAGCGAGGCTCCGCCGACTGCGGCCGCCTTCGGCACCCAGCGGGACCGCTGGCGGGCCGCCCTGTTCACCCCGGGCTTCGGCATCGTTCACAAGCTCCTGAGCAGCAAACCGCTCGTGCTCGCGCACCTGGTCGTGACGCTCGCCGGAGTCGTCGCGGCCCTGCCGTGGCTGCCGACCGGACTCGGCGAGGTCGCGGCGGTCTGGGCGGGGGCACTCGTCGTCCTCACGGCCCTCCCGTACCTGTACGCCATCCGCCGCGGCAACTACGAGACCGGCGGGTTCGTCGGCGTGGCCAGGTCGGTCGTGCTGACGGCCCGCCTCGTGCTCGTCACGGTCGGCGGCCTCAAACGGCGGGACGGCGGCTGGCAGAGGACCCTGCGCGTCGCCGAGGCTCCCGCGCGGAGCGGGGCGTGAGGTTCGCCGCGCGGCCGGGATTGCCGCGCCGACTCCTCCCCGAAGCCCTCGTCCGCCGGCACGGCCCGGCCGGCCGGGTCCACCTCACCTTCGACGACGGCCCCGACCCGGTCCACACCCCGGCGGTCCTCGACCGGCTCCGCGCGGCCGGCGTCACCGCCACCTTCTTCGTCATCGGCCAGCGCGCCGTCGAACACCCCCAACTCGTCGCACGGATCGTCGCTGAGGGGCACGCGGTCGGCAACCACACGATGACGCACCCGGTCTGGAAGCCGTGGGCCGGCGTCGGGTCCGCGACGCGCGAGTTGCACGCCTGCCAGGCCGCCGTGCGGAGTGCCAGCGGGGTGACGCCGCGGGTCGTGCGGCCGCCGCTGGGCCGCGTGCCGCCGGGGTTCTTGCTGGCGGCGCGACGGCTGTCGCTCGAAGTTTTGAACTGGTCGCTCGACACGGGCGACTGGCGCTGCCGGAGTGCGGCCGACGCGCGGCAGTGCGCCGGCGAAACCGTGCGGCTGGTGCGGTCGGGGGACGTGGTCTTGCTGCACGACGGGCCGGCCGCGCTGGCCGTGCTGGATCAACTACTCCCGGTACTCGCCCGCCCGTCGTCGTCGCCGGGGGTGGAGGTGTCGCGGGGCGGGCTGGCGTCGGGGATTTTGTAGTCCTCGGTCAGCCACCGGCCCAGGTCGATGAGCTTGCACCGCTTCGTGCAGAACGGGTACTCCGGGTACTCCGTCCACTCCCCGGGCATGGGCGTCGAGCAGATGACGCAGACGGACTTCGCCATCACGCCCCCTTCTTGGTCTTGAGTTTGCCCGGCTCCTTGGGCGATTCCTTGGCCGGGGCGGCCGCTTCGACCTTCGCCGCGTCGGCCTTCGGCTCCGCCTTGCCGTCGCTTTTGCCGTCCGGCTTCGCTTCGACCTTGGCGTCGCCGGCCGGTTCGGCTTTGGCATCGGCGGGGGCCTCGTTGCCGTCCTTGGCCGGCTTGCCGTTCTTCCGCTCGCTCTTGGCCTTCTCGTCGGCCTGGCGGTAGTCGGTGTCGTAGAAGCCCGAGCCTTTGAACACGATCGCGGCCCCGCTGCCGAACAGCCGGACCAGCTTATTCTTCTTGCACGCCGGGCACTTGGTCAGTTTCTCGGCCGTGAAGGACTGCCACTCCTCGAACTCGTGGTCGCAGGCGTCGCACCGGTAGTCGTAGGTCGGCATGGAACCTTCTTCAGTCGTGGGGAACGGTCGCTCGGGGTATTTTACTGGCCCCGGGCAATCCGCGGCCGGTTCGAGCGAACTCTTGCGGGGGGCGGCCGCTCCTGTTAAGTCATTGGCACGCGACCGCGCGCCCGTTTGCGAAGGAGCCTTGCGATGGCCGAGCCGGAATTGTTGCACGTCTCGCCCGACGAAACCGCCCCCGAAGTCGCCGGCACCGGGGACGCCACGACCGGCCGCGTCGAGCTGTCCGGCGAGGAGGCGATGACCCTGCTCCGCGAAGGCAAGGTGGTCACGAACGCCCGCGTCGGCGGGTTGAAGTTCGTCGGGGCGGTCCCGTTCGCCGTGCAGTTCAAGGGGTGCGTGCTGGCCGAGCCGGAGTTCCGCGGGGCGGCCTTCGCCGAACCGGTGAGCCTCGTCGCGTGTACCATCGACCGCGCCCAGTTCAACCGCAAGACGACCTTCGCCAAGGGCTTCAAGATCGACGGCTCGGTCGTCCACAAGACGATCTTCCGCGACCTCACCGTGGCGGGCGAGCTGTTCGCCGCGCACGCCGAGTTCAAGGGCAAGGTCGGCTTCGTCGGGTGCGAGTTCCACGGCAAGGTCCACTTCTGGGAGGCGCAGTTCCGCACCTGGAGCGACTTCCAGAATTGCACCTTCCACGCCGAAGCGGACTTCCGCAGCGTCCACGCCGAGGAAGGGTTCGTGCTGACGAAGTCTCGGTTCCTGGCCGACTTCCTGTTCCGCGGGGCGAACGTCGAGAAGAAGTTCTCGGCCGACGGCTGCCGGTTCGAGAAGCTGGTGGACCTGTCGAAGGCCAAGCTGCACGACTTCGCGTACCTGGAAGCCATCGACGCCGGGCCGGGCCAGACGTTCGCCTTCGTGAACGCCGTGGCCGAGCGGGTGCGGGTGCTGCCGGGTCAGGTCGAGGGCCGCTTGCAGAGCGAGCGGGACGGCCGGCACCTGGACGCCATGCAGGAATACGGCCTGTTGAAGAAGAGCTACTCGCAACTGCACCGCTTCGACCAGGAGGACTGGGCCTTCTACCGGTTCAAAGTCGCCCAGCGGCGGGCCGCCGGGAGTTCGTGGAAGCGGCCGTGGACCAAGTGGCGAACCTTCGCCGAGTGGCTCTTTCTCGATGTCGGGTGCGGGTACGGCACGAACCCCCTGCGAGCGGTCCGCATGGCCGCCGTCATCGTCCTCGGCTTCGCCCTCGTCTACGGCACCAACGTCGAGATGTTCTACACGGACAAGCTGCCGTTCCCCGGCGAGGACGCGAGCAAGACCGACTTCGCCAACGCCACGATGATCGGGCTGACGACGAGCGTGTCCATCTTCACGTCGGGCATGGGCGGCATCCGCGAAATGGCGATGGGCTGGATGAACGTCCCGGTCATGGTCGAGTCGGTCATGGGCACCCTCCTCTTCGGCCTGTTCATCGTCGCCTTCTCGCGCAAGGTCATCCGGTAGTGCGGGCGGTGTGCAAAGCCGGGGGCGGGTGCGACAATTGGCCGACGCCGGGTGTTCGGGGCACCCCCGTGGGCGCATCCGGACTGCGAAAATCGGCGGGGTCATCGCCGCGCGGCCGACCCGGCTTGACGGCCGGGCCGTCTCGGTTAGCATAACCGAAGTTCCGAGCTGGTAGCTCAGTTGGTAGAGCAAGGGACTTTTAATCTCTAGGTCGAGGGTTCGAGCCCCTCCCAGCTCATCTCGGACATCGACGCCGATGCCCCGCGAAACCGTCCGGTTTCGCGGGGCATCGGCATTTACCGTTGGACCGTGACGGCGAGCGCGATGGCGTTGCCGATGTGCGGCGTCTGGCCGGCCGGCGGCGGGGCGTCCAGGCGATAGCCGGCCGGCGTCACCTCGTAGGCGAACGGCTTCGCGGTGACGGGGTCGTTCGGCACCGGCACAGTCACCTCGGCGAGCGTCGCGGGGAGTCGGCCCCCGTGCGTCGCGGCGTGCAGGCGCACCGCTTCGCACGCCTGCAACAGCGCCAGGCGGCGCTCGACGCGGGTGTGCGCGTCGTGTACCTTGGTGACCGTCGGCAGCACCAGCAAGAAGACCCGCAGGGTGGGGTCGCTGGGGTGGTCCTTCAAGGCCCGGGCGGACTTCGCCTTCAGTGCCTCGATCTCGACCGCCGCCTTGGGGTAGGGCAGGTAGAACAGCGCGGCCTGGTCGTCCCACAGTTCGCGGTAAATGCTGGCCGCCCGGACGAGGACCACCTGGGCGGGCGGCATCTTGTCGAGGTCGGCCCTGGCCCACCCGCGCGCCGCGAGTTCGTCCCGGGCTCCCGGTGCGAGCAGCGTCAGCCCGACACTCTGGGCGACCTGCGCGAGCGGGTCGTCGAGTTCGCCGGCCGCCCCCAGGTCCGCGCCGCCCAACAGCTTCATGTGGTCCCGGAACGCCTTCGACGCGACCGCCTCGGACACCGGCCCGGCCTCCAGCGCGGCGAGTTGCGGCAAGAAGGCCAGCGTCCGCCGCAACTCGCCGTCGAGCGACGGCCGCGGGTCGATGAACGGATGCGGCAGGGTGGCGAGCGCCCAGTACAGGTTCGGGGCACCCGGTCGGGTCGTGAGGTGCTCGGCCTGGGCGAGCATGATGATGGCGATGGCGTCGGCGACGAGCAGGTCGATCGCACTCCCGGCCTCGCCGACGTGCCGCGCGTGTTGCAGCCCGGTTTGCAGCGTTCGTAGCGCGTCGGCGGTGCGGCCCTCGGCCATGTCGAACCGGACGCGGTGCTTGAGCAGGCGGGTGGCCTCGCGCCGCCCCTGGACCAGGTTTGTGGAGACGGCCACCTCCTCGGCCCCACCGCCGACGCGGTATTGCCAGTCGCACGTCGCCATCCGCGCGGCGTCGTCGAGGGCGCGGAACATCGGGCGGTACGGCTTGAGGTACTCGGCGACTTCGGCGGGGGGCAACTGGTCGTCCGGCAGGCTTTCCCAGGCGTCCAACCGGTCCTGGAGCTTTCGCCGGGCGAGCGGGTCGCGCGGCGGCTCGGGAGTGAGGGTGGCGGCCCGCAGGTAGCCCAGGGCGGCGTTGCCGGGCGTGCGGTCGCGGCTGGGCGGCAGGAGTTCGGACTTCAACGTCGGTACGCTCGGCCCGACGAGTCGCAGGGTGCGTTCGAGTTTGAGCGGTTCGCCCGGTTGCTGGGCGGGCGCGGTCAGCGGCGCGGCGTAGGCCAGCAGCGCGACGAGGAGGCGGGTCATCGGTCGTCCTCGGGGACAGGCGGGGGAGGCGGGGGGCGGGGGGGCGTGGCGAACACGCCACGGCCGAGGACCGGGAAGTCCTCGAACCCGTCGGGCGGGCGGGGCGGCGGGACCGCCTCGGGGAGCATCGTCAGGCCGGCGGCGAGCACGTCGTTCCGCAGCCGCAGCCAGCGGATGCGCTCCTCCAGCGTCGGCTCGTCGCCGGTCGGTTTCACGGCGAACCCGGTCGGCTCGACGGGCACCGCGGACGGCGGGAACACCTCGCGCGGCGGCGGGGCGAGTTCGACCTCGGCCGGCGACCCCGCGACGACGCCGGACACCGGCCCGCGCTCGCCCGGGCGGTCGGCGGGGGACGCGGCCCAGACGGCGACGACGGCGGCCGCGGCGCAGCCGAGTGCGGTTTGGCCCAGGCAGAGGCGTTGCCAGAAGGCGACGCGGCGGCCCTCGGCGGCGCGGCCGGCGGCGAACAGGAAGACCGGCGTCGCCAGGTCGGCCGGCGCGGGGGCCAGCCGGGCCAGGGCGCGGGCCAGCGGGTCGCCGCCGCAGAGCGGGCCGTCGGGGTCGTCGGGCGGGAAGCGGGGATCGCTCATGGTCACTTCAACTCGGCGTGCGGGTTTTCGGGGCGGTCGCGGGGATCGGGCGGGTCACTTTCAAGTGCGCGCGGAGCAGTTCGAGGCCGGCGGCGTAGCGGCGGTACGCGGTACTCGCCGACCCGCCGACGGTCGCCGCGATTTGCTCGAAGGTCAGCCCGCCCCACAGGTGGGCGACCAGGATTTCGCGGGCGTCGAGCGGGATCGCTTGCAGGGCGTCCGTCGCGGCCCGGGCGTCCAGCCCGGTCGGGTCGTCGGGCGGGGTGAACCAGCACGGGGTGCGCTCGGCGGCGCGGGCCTCGTGCTTGTGCCGGCGGCGGGCCGCCCGGCCGGCGTCGATCGCGCCGTTCCGCACCACCCGGTACAGCCACGGCACCAGGCTGTCCGGCGGGGTGCCGGCGCGGGCGAGTTTCAGGAACGCCGCCTGGACCACGTCTTCCGGGGCGGCAGACCACTGCCGCGCGTACAGCACCAGGCCGGCCGCGTGCCGGTCCACCAGGGCCGTGAGTAGCTCCGCGGTCACCACACTGGACGAGACGCCTCCGGGGCCGGGCGGTTTCAGGTCGTCCGCAAAATATCCGGACTCGGCGTGGAAGCGCGCTTGACATTGTGATAACGAAGTGAGATGCTTCAAGTGGTTGTGCAAACGACCGCGGATTCTCCGGCCACGCCGCACTCCCCGCGGCGGACCTCTCCCACCTTTTCGGAGGACGGTCATGAATCGTTCGCCCCGGCCCGCGTCCCGCCCCGGCTTTACGCTCATCGAATTACTCGTCGTCATCGCCATCATCGCCATCCTGATCGGCCTGCTGTTGCCGGCGGTGCAGAAGGTCCGCGAGGCGGCGGCCCGCATGAAGTGTACCAACAACCTGAAGCAATTGGGCCTGGCCATGCACGGCCACCACGACGCCCTGGGCAAGTTCCCGATCGGGTCGTCGCGCGGACCCCGGCAGACGTGGGTCATGAGCCTGTGGGCCTACATCGAGCAGAGCGCGCTGGCGGGCCAGAACAACCTCAATCGCAACTTCTACCAGACGCCCGGCACCATCGGGAACACGATGAACGGCCTGTGCGGCTCGCGCGTCCCGGGGTACTACTGCCCGAGCGATAACGGCGTGGACCTGACCACGACATTCTACCAGCGGACCCGCGGCAACTACATGGTCTGTTGGGGCAACACCCGGTACGGCCAGGGCGTGCCCGTCGTCGGCAGTGGCACCGGTACGGGGATGTTTTCCCACAAGGACGGGGACCGCTCGAAGCCCGTCACCGTCACCTTCGGCAGCCTCAGCGACGGCACCTCGAACACCCTCATGCTGGCCGAGAGCTTGATGGCCAAGTCCCCCGCCGACAACGACTGGCGCGGGGACATCCACAACGACGACGGCGTCTTCCGCTTCCACACGATCACGCCGCCGAACAGCACCGTGGCCGACATCATCGCCTCGGGCTGGTTCCAGAACACCGGCGACCCCCTGATGCCCGCCGTGGCCGGGGGCGGGAACGAGCAGGTCGCCGCGGCCCGGAGCCGGCACACCGGCGGGGTGAACGCCGGCCTGGCCGACGGCAGCGTCCGGTTCTTCCGCAACAGCACCGCCCCCGTCACCTGGATGGCCCTCGGCACCATGAACGGCGGCGAAGTCGTCAGCGGCGATTGACCCGCCCGTCGGCCCGAAACCCCTCTCGCCCCTCGCCCCACGGACCGCCCCCATGACGACTCTCCTCGCCGGCCGCAAACTGACCGGCATGGCCGTGACCTTCGTGCTGGCCGTTGCCGTGCTGGGCTGCGACAGCGGCCCGCCGATGGGCGACGTTGAAGGGGTCGTTACGGTGGACGGTGCCCCGGCCGCGATGGGGGCGATCACCTTCACCCCGACCGACGGCCAGCGCGCCCCGGCCGGCGGCGAAATCAAGGACGGCAAGTACGCCGTCCGCGTCGCCGTCGGGCCGTGCAAGGTCGAACTCCGCGTGCCCAAGAAGATCGGCGAGAAGAAGCTGTACGGCGACGACCCGAACAGCCCGTCCGCGCCGGTCTTTGAAGAGTCGTTGCCGGCGAAGTACAACGACACCACGGACCTGAAGTACGACGTGACCGCGGGCCGGACGACGAAGAACTGGGACGCCAAGTCCCGGTACGTCAAATAACCCCTCGCCGGTAAAAACGTCGCGGCCGTGCGCCGGTGGCACGCCCGTTGCACGGCATCTCCCCCGAAACCCGGGGCCTCGCACTTCGCGGGCGTCCCGGTCCCCCTTCGGTGAGGAATCCGCCATGACCAGCACCACGAAATCGACGACCGTCGGCGTCTTCAATACCCGCGCCCAGGCCGACAAGGCCGTCAACGAGTTGAAGTCCCTCGGGTACTCGGACGACCAGATCGGCGTGGTCGCCAAGCACGAAACATCCAGCGGCCTCCAGGACGACCCGACCGGGACGCGCTGGGAAGAGGGCACGGGCATCGGGGCCGCCGCCGGGGCCGCGACCGGCACGGGCTTGGGGTTGGCGGTCGCCGCCGGGCTGCTGTCGCCGGTCGGCCCGTTGATCGCCGGCGGGGCGCTGATCGCGCTCATCGCCAGCGCCGGGGCCGGGGCGACGGTCGGTACCCTCGTCGGCGGCCTGATCGGCCTCGGCGTGCCCGAGGACGACGCCGAATACTACGAGGGCGAAGTGGACGCCGGCCGGTACATCGTCACCGTGGACGCCGGTGCCCGCTCGACCGAAGTCCAGTCGATGTTCCGCCGCCACGACGGCTACGACCGCAGCACCTCGACCCCCCAGTAACCGACTCCGCCCCGGGCGATCAAGCCCCGCCCGACCCCCGGTCAATTCCGCGGGCCGGGCGGGGCTTTCGGCGTTTGAAATCGTGCCCGCCGGACGGCGAATACAACGACATTCCCGACACGGAGTGTTCGCCATGCTCGCGCTCGATCAACTGGTCTTCGTCGGCCTCAACGGCTACGCGGTGGCCCTCGACCGCGACACCGGCGAAATCGTCTGGTCCAACGACCAGTTGAAGTCCGGCTACGTCACGCTGCTACTCGACGGCGACCGGCTGATCGTCTCGACGGGTGGCTACCTGTTTTGTCTCGACCCGCTCACCGGGGAAATTCTCTGGCACAACCCGATGAAGGGCTACGGGAACAGCACGCCCACCGCGCTGCTGTCCGTCCGCGGTCAGAGTACGCAAAGCGTCGTGACGCAGGCCGCGGCCGCCAAGGCTGCGGCGGCAGCCGCCAGTGCCGCCGCGGCGGGGTCGTGAGCCGGTGCCGGTCGGGGCGGCCGGGCGTATGTATAGCCGCACCCCTCCCTCACCGGTCCTCGCAGCATGTTTGAAACCCTCGTCGAGACGACGGACGCCGCCGTTTACGAACTCGTCAGCACCAAGCGCGGGCCGCTTGGGGCGCTGCCGCTGACCGACGAGTTGCTGCGGCACGCGCCCAGTGGCGACCTGTTCGGCTGGACCCAGAACGTCGGCATGGGCCTGTCGCCGACCCTGTTGGGCCGCAAGGAATTCCTGATCCTCTCGACGCACGGCGGCATCCGGGGCGAGGACGGCACGCCGATCGCGCTGGGGTTCCACTCCGGGCACTGGGAGGTCGGCCTCCTGGTCAAGGCGGCGGCCGACGAGTTCCAGCGGCAACTCGCCATCCCGTTCGCCGGGGCCGTGACCGACCCGTGCGACGGCCGCACCCAGGGCACGACGGGCATGTTCGACAGCCTGCCGTACCGCAACGACGCGGCAACCGTCTTCCGCCGGTTGATTCGCAGCCTGCCCACCCGCGCCGGGGTCATGGGCGTGGCCACCTGCGACAAGGGCCTGCCGGCAATGATGATGGCCCTGGCCGCGCAGCACGACACGCCGACGATCCTGGTGCCCGGCGGGGTCATGCTCGCCGGCGACCCGGCCGACGAGGACACGGGCAAGGTCCAGACCATCGGTGCCCGCTACGCCAACGGCGAGATGACGCTCGAAGAGGCGGCCGAAGCCGGCTGCCACGCCTGCGCGTCCCCCGGCGGCGGCTGCCAGTTCCTCGGCACGGCGGCCACGTCCCAAGTCGTCGGCGAGGCGCTCGGCCTGTCGCTGCCGCACTCGGCCCTGTCCCCCAGCGGCCAGCCGGTCTGGCTCGACCTGGCCCGGCGGTCGGCGCGGGCGCTGGTGCAGTTGGAGCGGCGCGGCATTCACACCAAGCACGTCTTGACCGAGGCGGCCTTCCACAACGCGCTCGCCGTATTCGCAGCCTTCGGTGGCAGCACCAACCTGCTGTTGCACACCCCCGCCATCGCCTTCCACGCCGGCGTCAAGCGGCCCACGGTCGCCGACTGGACGGCGATGAACCGCCGCGTCCCCCGGCTCGTGGACGCCCTGCCGAACGGCCCCGTCGGCCACCACACGACCCGCGTCTTCCTGGCCGGCGGCGTCCCCGAAGTCATGCTGCACCTGCGCGACGCCGGGCTGTTGCGGCTCGACGCCGTGACCGTCACCGGCGCGACGCTCGAAAAGGTTCTCGACTGGTGGAAGACTTCCGACCGCCGTCGGCGTCTGCGCGACCACCTCGCCTCCAAGGACGGCATCGACCCGGACACGGTCATCATGTCGCCGGCGGTCGCCAAGGCGCGCGGGCTGACGAGTACCGTCACCTTCCCGACCGGCAACGTCTGCCCCGAGGGCGCGGTCATCAAATCGACGGCCATCGACCCCGCGGTCGTGGACGCGGACGGCGTCTACCGCAAGCGCGGCCCGGCCAAGGTGTTCACGACGGAAAAGGCCGCCGTCGCCGCGTTGAAGGGGCAAGGCTCGAAGGCCGTCGTCGCCGGGGACGTGCTCGTACTTTGCTGCCGCGGGCCGATGGGGTCGGGCATGGAGGAGACGTACCAGGTCACGTCGGCGCTGAAGTTCTTGCCGTGGGGCAAGCACGTCGCGGTGCTGACCGACGCGCGGTTCAGCGGCGTGAGTACCGGCGCGTGCGTCGGCCACATCACGCCCGAAGCCCTGGCCGGCGGACCGATCGGCAAACTCCTCGACGGCGACATTTTGGACATCGCCGTCGATCGCGTGAACCTGCACGGCACCATCGACCTGGTCGGCGACGCGACCGGCGTTCGCGGCGAAGCGTGGGGCACGGCCGAACTCGCCCGGCGGGGTCCGCGGCCCGACCTGAAAGCCGACCCGGCGTTGCCCGCCGACACGAAGTTGTGGGCGGTGTTGCAGCACGCCTCCGGCGGCGTCTGGGGCGGCTGCGTCTACGACCCCGAGGCCATCGCCGCGCGGCTCCGCTGAGCCTCGAAGTCGAGCAGCCACTTCTTCCGCTCAAGTCCGCCGCCGTAGCCGGTGAGTGCGCCGGAGCCGCCGATGACGCGGTGGCACGGCACGACGATCGACACCGGGTTGCGGCCGTTCGCAGCCCCGACGGCCCGGCTGGCGTTGGGCACCCCGAGCCGCCGGGCCTGCTCGCCGTAGCTGATCGTGGTGCCGTGCGGGATGGTCAAGAGCGCCGCCCAGACCCGCTCTTGAAACGGCGTGCCGCGCGGCGCGACCGGCACCGTGAACGCCGTCAACTCCCCGGCGAAGTAGGCTTCCAGTTCCGCCACCACTTCGGCGAACGGCCCGGCGTCTTCAACGGCATCGGCCGGGGGCGTCGCGCCGTTGAGGGACAGCCCGGTCAGGGCGACGCCGTCGGAGGTCAGCAGCAGGTCGCCGACGGGGCTGGGCGTCGTGGTGAAGTAGGTCACGTCAAATCTCCGTGAGGCCGTCGAACGAGGCGAACCACAAGTGCATCGTAGCGTACCCGCGCCACGGCCGCCACGCCTCGGCGCGGGCGAGCAGGTCGCGCGGCCTGGCGTTGCCGAGCATCCGCTTGATCACGAGGTCGCCGTGCGGGAAGCCGTCCGGCCAGGCCAGCGCCCGCATGGCGACGGAGTGCGCCGTCCACGGGCCGATCCCCGGCAGTTCGATCAGAGTCGCGATGACGGCTTCGGGGTCGGGCGACGGGCCGAGTTTGAGTACCCCGTCCCGCACGGCCACGGCCACGGTGCGGATGGCGTTCGCCCGCGCGGTGACGATGCCGAGCGCCTTCAACTCGTCGGTCGTGGCCTCGGCCAGCCGCGCCGCCGTCGGGAAGGCGCGGTCGAGGCCGGGGACGGGCGTCGGCACGCCGTCGCCGAAGGCCGCGGCGAGCCGGCCGGCCAGGGTCGTCGCGCCCTTGACCGAGATTTGTTGGCCCAACACGGTGCGGACGATCAACTCGAACGCGTCGAAACTGCCCGGCAGCCGCAGCCCGGGCCTCTTGGCCACGATCGGGGCGAGGACCGGGTCGAGGCTCAGGTGCGCGGCGATGACCTCGGGCCGGGCGTCCAGGTCGAACAGCGACCGCAACCGGGCGATGACTTCGGGCAGCACCGGCAGCAGTGACGCCGACAGTTCGGCGTCGAGCGCGTCGGCGTAGGGCACCGGCCGGATGCTCAGCCAACCGCGGACGCCGTTCACCTCGGCGGTCCGGCGGTAGCAGCCGTCCACGACTTGCTCGACGCCGGCGGTGGTGTGGCTGGCGTGGAAGGCGAGCAGTTCGTCCCAGGCGTAAGGCGGCCGGTAGGCCAGCCGCCGGCGGGTCGTGTCAGGGGGTCGGGGGGCCGACGACATCATGCCGGCACACTATCGCGCCGGTGTGGGAGTGTCTGGCGTTTCGTGCGAATGCCGGCCCGGCGGTACCCCCGTGCCATTCGGTGCGACCGGCAGGCGTGGCCCAGTTTGCCCGAACTCTCACGGCCCGGTCGCTTCCTTTACCCCGGCCGCGCGGTTAGGATTGCACGGGACACCCTACGACTTTCCCCGGGTCCGACGCATGAACGGCTTCCGCTGGTCCGGCTTTCAGGCCAAGCTCCTCGTGCTCATCGGCCTGTTCCTGGTCGGCGGGGTCGTCAAAGAATTGATGCACAACCACGTCCTGAACACCGTCAAGATCGACGGCGAGATGTACGAGCAGATCGCCAAGAAGAAGCAACTCGTCAACGAGCTGACCGCCCCGACGCTGTTCATCCGGTCGTCGTACATGGCCGTGCTGGCGATGGCGTCCGAGACCGACCCGGTACGGATGCGGGCGACCGTCGAGGACTACCGGCGGAGCGAGCGCGAGTACCTGAAGCAGTACGAGTACTGGTCGGCGGCACTGTCGGACAAGACCGTGCGGGACTCGCTCAAGGAGGACACGAACCCGCCGGCGGTCGAGTTCTTCGACGCGATGAACCGCCAGTTCTTGCCCCTCGCCGAGGCCAACCCGCCGCAACTCCCGGCGATGGCGGCGCTGGCCCGCGGCCGCCTCCGCGACATCTTCGACAGGCAGCACGCCGGCGCGGAGAAGTCGGCCCGCCTGGCTACGGCTGCGGCCGACAAGCTCGAATCCGACGCCCGCGCGGCCGTCCGCTTCTGGTCGGTCGTCGAGACGGCGACGAGCCTGACCGTGATCGTCGCGGTCGTCCTCATCGGTTGGTACATCGCCCACGGGATCGTCAAACCGACCGGCCGGCTGATCGCCAAGATGCGCCAGATCGCGGCCGGGACCGGCGACCTGACTACCCGCGTACCGGTCGAATCCCGCGACGAGGTCGGCCAGCTTTCGGAGGCGATCAACCTGTCCCTGGCCCGCTTCCACGACCTCGTCGTGAGCGTCCGCGAGTCGAGCATCCGCCTGTACGCGGGGACGACGGAGATCGCCGCCACGGCCCGCGAACAGGAGTCTACGATGCAGACCCTCGGCGCGTCCACGAACCAGATCGCGGCGGCCGTCCGGCAGATCAGCGCGACCTCGGCGGAACTGTCGCAGACGATGAACCAGGTGAACGACGGCGGCCGGGCGACCGGCAAACTGGCCACGTCCGGCCGGGCCGGGCTGGCCACGATGGGCGACACCATGTCCCGCCTGGCCGTTAGCACCAACTCCATCTCGAACAAGCTGAACGCCGTGCGCCAGAAGGCCAGCGACATCAACGCCGTGGTCACGACGATCACCAAGGTCGCCGACCAGACGAACCTGCTCAGCATCAACGCGGCGATCGAGGCCGAGAAGGCCGGCGAGTACGGCCGCGGGTTTCTGGTGGTCGCCCGGGAGATCCGCCGGCTGGCCGACCAGACGGCCGTGGCCACGCTCGACATCGAGAACATGGTCCGCCAGATGCAGGGGGCCGTGTCCGCCGGCGTCATGGAGATGGACAAGTTCTCCGAGGAGGTCCGCGTCGGCGTGTCCAAGGTGTCCGAGATCAACGGGGCGATGGGCCAGATCATCGAACAGGTCCACGGCCTGAACGAGCGGTTCCAGGTCGTCAACGACGCGATGGGCCAGCAGTCCGGCGGGGCGCGGCAGATCAACGACGCGATGCTCTCGCTCGTCGGCGGGGTGCAGCAGACCTCGCACTCGCTCAAGGAGTTCCACGCCGTGACAGAGAACCTGCGCGACTCGGCCGACTCGCTCAAGCGGCAGGTTTCGCAGTTCAAAGTCGCGGGGTGAGCCGTGCTCATGCTCTTCCTACAAAGTGGCGCGGAACACTTCGCCCTGCCGGCCGCGGCGGTGACCGAGGTCGTGCCGGCGGTGCCGCTGCACCGCCCGGCCGGGGACGCCAACCCCGCCCTGGCCGGCGTGTTCCGCTACCGCGGCGCGGTCGTCCCGGTGCTCGCCCTGGGCACCCCCGGGGCGGGGCGGCTGAGCGCCCGCATCGTCGTCGTCGAGTTCCCCGGCGACCCGCCGCAACGCCTCGGCTTGCTCGCGGACCGCGTCACCGAGTTGATGCCGCTCGCCCCGACCGGCGTCGCCTTCACCCCGCACACCGGCGCGGGTGGCCCCGACCTGGGGGCGCTGGTCGCCGTGCCCGGCGGCCTGGTCCGCGTCCTCGACCCCGCCGCGCTCCTGGCGTCGCTCGGCCCGCACCCCCGCGAGACCGGGGCGACCGCGTGACCGGCATCGACGCCCTCCTGCGCGACACCCTCGGCCTGGCGACCGGCTCCATCGGCCCGCGCGTCATCGACGCCGCCGTGTCGGCCCGCATGGCCGCGACCGGGTGCGCCACCGCCGACGGCTACCTGCTGCGGCTCCGCATCGACCCGGCCGAGCGGGGCCACCTGACCGAAGCGGTCGTCGTCCCCGAGACGTGGTTCTTCCGCTACCCCGAGTCGTTCGCGCAACTCGTCGCCCTGGCGCAAGCCCGCCGGGCGCAGCTCACGGCGGCGACCCCGTTCCGCGTGCTGTGCGTGCCGTGTTCGACCGGCGAGGAGCCGTACTCGGTCGCGCTCGCCCTGGACCGGGCGGGGTTCACGGGGCTGTTCCGCGTCGAGGCGGTGGACGTGAGCCTGAAGGCCGTCGCCGCGACCCGGGCGGCGACCTACGCGGCGAGTGCGTTCCGCGAGACCGGGCCGGTGCCGGGCCGCGAAGTCTTCACCCCCGTGCCCGGCACCGCCGACCGGTACGCCGTCCCGGACCTCGTCAAACAGGCGGTCCGCGTGCGCACCGGCAACGTCGCCGTGCCGGGGTTTCTGGCCGGGGAGATGCCGTTCGACGCGATCTTCTGCCGCAACCTGTTCATCTACCTGACCGCCGACGCCCGCCGCACGGCCGCGGCCCGCTTCCACCAACTGCTCGCCCCCGGCGGCCGACTCTTCCTGGGCCACGCGGAGCCGGTCGGCACGATCGACCCCCGCTTCCAACCCGTCGGCCCGCCGCAAGCCTTCATGGTCCGCGTTGCCGCGCCCGCCGAACGCCCCGCCGTCGAACCCGCCGTCGAGCCGCCAAACCCGCTCGCCGTCGAGCTGCCGGCCGTCGCGCCGCCCGCGCCTGTCGCCCCCACGCCGGCCGCACCCGTCGCGGCGGCGGACGCGCTGTCGTCCGTGCGCGCCTCGCTCGACGCAGGCCGTGCCGCGGACGCTGTCGCGCCGTTGACCGCGCACCTGAGCAATGCCCCGACGGCCGACGGGTACACGCTGCTGGGCGTCGCGCACCTGATGCTCGGCCGGACCCCGGACGCCGAACGGGCCTTGACGCAAGCCCTGTACCTCGACCCGGGGCACTACGACGCGCTGGTGCAACTGCTGGCGCTCGCGCAGACCCGCGGCGACGCGGCGGCGACGGCGAACTTCCGTCGCCGGGCCGCGAAAGCGCAAGCGTCCCACGCGGAGGGACGCCGATGACGGTCGAATTGCCGCGGATCGACGACTGCTGGAACACCATCGGGGTGCGCGGCGACCGCACGTGCCCGCGGCTGGTCGAGGCGGTCCACTGCCGCAACTGCCCGGTGTACGCCGACGCCGGCCGCACGCTCTTCGACCGGCCGCCGCCGGACGGGTACGCGGCCGAGTGGGCCGAACGGCTGGCCGCGCCGGAGCCGGAGCCGCCGGGCGAGGCGCACCCGGTGCTGCTGTTCCGCGTCGGCGAGGAATGGTTCGCCCTGGACGTGCGGGTGGCGGTCGAGGTCGCCCCGCACCGGCCGGTCCGCCGGGTGCCGCACCAGACGGACCGCGTCCTGGCCGGCCTGGTCAACATCCGCGGCGAGTTGCAACTGGCCGTGTCCCTGCCGCACCTGTTCGGCACGGCCGACGGCCAGGCCGATTCGGGGGACGCGCCACAGTCCGTCGCCGAAACGGCCCGGATGCTGGTCGTCGAGCAGGCCGGGGCGCGGTGGGTACTCGTCGTGGACGCGGTCGAGGACCTATACTACGTGCCGGCGCGCGACCTGGCCGGCCTGCCGTCCACCGTGGCGGTCGGCAACCGGGTGTTCGCGCGCAGCGCGTTCGCGTGGCGGGGGCACACGGTCGGCTACCTGGACGCCGACCGCCTCTTCGCCGCCCTGCGGAGGACGTTCCGGTGAGCGACGCGACCGACTTCGACCCGATGCGGGCCTTGTTCCGCACCGAGACCCTGGCCCACACGGCGACGATCGACGCGGCCCTCGCCGCGCTGGCCACCGACCCCACGCGGGCCGTGGCGTTCGAGCCGCTGGAGCGGGCGGCGGCACAGATTCGGGGGGCCGCCCGCATCGTCGGGGAGGCCGCCGCCGCGACCCTGGCCCGCGCTGTCGAAGAACTCTTCGCCGCCGCCCGCCGGGGCACCCGCACCCTGGACGGCCCGGCGCTCGCGGCCCTTACCGACGCGACGGCCGCGCTCCGCTCGCTGGCCGGTGACGCGCCGATGTCACCGGCCGACGCCGAAGCGGTGACCGCCCGGCTCGCCGCCCCGGTCGTGGACGTTCCGCCGGCCGCCGTCGCGCCGTCCGTCGTCGCCCCGCTGCCGACGCAAGGCGCGACGCTCCTGGAGATGTTCCGCGAGGAGGTCAAGACGCTGTGCGGCGTTCTGGGCGAGGGGCTGGTGCAACTCGAACAGGACGCGACCGACCCCCGCCGCATCGAGCCGCTGATGCGCGCGGCCCACAGCATCAAGGGCGCGGCCCGCATCGTCGGCGTCGATGCGGGCGTCGATTTGGCCCACGTTCTGGAAGAGATGCTCGTCGCCGCCCAACTCGGCACGCACGCCCTCGCCCCCGCCGACATCGACGTGCTGTTGCACGCCGTCGATCTGCTCGCGCACCTGGCCGCCGCCGACCTCACCGCCTGGAGCGCCGCGAACGCGTCCGCCGTCGCCGCCGCGGTCGCCGCGATCGAAGCCCGCCTCAAGGGTGCCCCCGCGCCGGCCGCGGCCACCCTCCCCCCGGCATCGGCGGTCGTCGCCGTACCCGAAGCCGTCACGCCGCCCGCGGCCGCTGATCCGGAGGTTCAAGACCGCGTCGTGCGGATCAGCGCGCAGAGCCTGTCGCGGTTGCTCAGCCTCGCCGGGGAGTCGCTCGTCGAGGCCCGCTGGTTGCAGCCGTTCGCGCGGTCGATGCTGCGGCTCAAGAAGTACCAGGACCACCTGGCCGACGTGCTCGACGAGTTGCACCGCGAACTCGCCGCGCACCCGTCCGACCGGGACGCGCCGGCGGACGACCGGGTGACCGGGGCGAGCGACGACGCGCGGCGGCGACTGGCCGAGTGCCGGCGGCTGCTGGGCGAGCGGATCGGCGAGTTCGAGCGGCACGCCGGCCGCTTGGACGACCTGAACAATCGGCTGTACCGCGAGGTGATCGCCAGCCGGATGCGGCCGTTCGGCGATGGCACGCACGGCCTGGCCCGCATGGTCCGCGACGTGGCCCGGCAACTCGGCAAGAAGGTCACGTTTGAAGTCTCCGGGCACGACACCGACGTGGACCGGGACATCCTCGACAAGCTCGAAGCCCCGCTCGGGCACATGCTCCGCAACGCCCTCGACCACGGCCTGGAAGGCCCCGACGAGCGCTTCCGCGTAGGCAAGCCCGAGGCCGGCACGCTGCGCGTCGAAGCCCGGCACCAGGCCGGGATGCTGAACGTCCGCGTTTCCGACGACGGCCGCGGCATCGACCTCGACCGGCTGCGGCGCAAGGTCGTCGAGCGGCAGCTGACGAGCGCCGACCTGGCCGCCCGGCTGAGCGAGAGCGAACTGCTCGACTTCATGTTCCTGCCCGGGTTCTCGACGGCCGACGCCGTAACCGACGTGTCCGGCCGCGGGGTCGGGCTGGACGCGGTACAGGCGATGGCCCAGGCTGTCGGCGGACTGATCCGCGTCCACACCCGGTTCGGGGCCGGGTCCACGTTCGAGTTGCAACTGCCGATCACGCTGTCGGTCATGCGCGCGGTGCTGGTGACCATCGGGGACGAGCCGTTCGCCTGGCCGCTGAACCGCACCGACCGGCTGTTAAAGCTCGACGTGGCGGCCATCGAGACCCTGGAAGGCAAGCCGCACTTCGCGTGCGACGGGCGGCACGTCGGCTTGGTGTCCGGCCGGCAAATCTTCGAGTGCGGCGGGCCGGTCGATTGCCCGGACTCGCTCTGGGTCGTCCTCGTCGGCGACCGAGCGCACCAGTACGGCCTGATCGTCAACGGCTTCCTCGGCGAGCAGGACCTGGTCGTCCGGCCGCTCGACCCGCGGCTGGGTAAGGTGCCGAACGTGGCCGCCGCGGCCGTGATGGACGACGGGTCGCCGGTGCTGATCGTGGACGTGGACGATGTGATCCGGTCGGCCGGGATGCTCGTCCAAGAGGGTAAGCTGCGCCGGCCCCGGCCGGAGCGGTTGGCCGTGCGGCGGAAGCGCGTCCTGGTCGTGGACGACTCGGCCATCGTCCGCGAGGCCGAGCGACAAATGCTCGTCGGCCGGGGGTACGACGTGGACCTGGCGGTGGACGGGGCGGACGGGTTGAACGCGGTTCGCCAGGGCGGGTACGACCTAGTCGTCAGCGACATCGACATGCCGCGGATGACCGGCCTCGAATTCGTGCGTGCGGTCCGGGGGGACCCTGCGGTACAATCCTTACCGGTGGTCATCGTTTCGTACAAAGACCGGGACGAGGACCGCAAGCGGGGCCTGGCCGTGGGCGCGAACGCCTACCTGACCAAGTCGAGCTTTCACGACGGTCGGTTCCTGGAGGCGATCGAAGACCTCATCGGCCCCCCCGAACGGTAACCGCCGACCGGGTTAGTCCGCGGCAAGGTTAAGGCAGGGCAAGGCGTATGGCTCTCGTTCTCGTCGTCGAAGACAGCCCGATCCAGGCCAAGCACGTGGAGTTCATCCTGCGCGCCGCCGACTACGAGGTCGAAGTCGTCCCGCACGGCCTCGCCGCGCTCGAGAGCATCCGTCTGCGCCGGCCGGACATCGTGCTGACCGACATGCACATGCCCGAGATGAACGGGCTCGAACTCGTTCAGGCGATCCGGGCCGACTTCCCGACCGTCCCGGTCATCATGAACACCGAACGGGGCAGCGAAGAACTCGCCGTGCAGTCGCTCCGGTCCGGGGCCAGCGGGTACATCCCGAAGCGGAACCTGGCCCGGGACGTGGTCGCCATCCTGGACGAGGTACTGAGCGTCACCACGTCCCAGCACAAGCTCACGCAGTTCCTGACGCGGATGACCGTGGCCGAGTACCAGTTCACCCTCGAGAACAACCCCGACCTCATCTCGCAGGTCGTCGGCCAGGTCGAGGCGATCCTGCAAAAGATGGAACTGTTCGACGCGTCCGAGCACCTGCGCATCGGCGTCGCGGTCCACGAGGCGGCCATCAACGCGATGGTCCACGGCAACCTCGAAATCTCCAGCGACCTGAAGACCGGCGACTGGGACGCGTACCACGCCCTGATCGCGGCCCGGTCGAAGCAGGAGCCGTACAGCCGGCGGCGGGTCCACGTCACCGTCCGGGCGACCCGCGAGCCGTCCCTGGAGGTGCGCGTTTTGGACGAGGGCAACGGGTACGACCCGCAGTCCCTGCCCGACCCGTGCGACCCGGCGAACATCGACCGGTCGTGCGGCCGCGGGCTGCTCCTCATTCGCACCTTTTTCGACGAGGTCCGGCACAACGCGAAGGGGACCGAAATCTCCATGACCAAGCGCCGGAAGTAATGCGCATCGCCATTGCCAACGACCTGCCGCTCGCCGTCGAAGCCCTCCGCCGCGTCGTGCGCTCGCCCGGCCCCGGCGGCGTGCCCGGGCACGAGGTCGCCTGGGTCGCGCGGGACGGCGAGGAGGCGGTGCGGATGGCCGCGGCGGACCGGCCCGACCTGATCCTCATGGACCTGGTCATGCCCGTCCTGGACGGCGCAGCAGCGACCCGCCGCATCATGGCCGCGACCCCGTGCCCCATTCTCGTGGTGACGGCCACCGTCAGCGGCAACTACGGCCTGGTGTACGAGGCGCTGGCCGCCGGAGCGGTGGACGCCGTGGCCACGCCGACGTTCGGCCCCGAAGGCACGCCGGGCACGGCTCACCAGCTACTCGCCAAAATCGCCCAGGTCGCGCGGCGGGTGCGGCCGACCGTCACTCCGACCCCGGGTGAGCCGCCGGCGTTCCGTCCGGTGCCGCACGGCACGCACGCGGCTCTCGTCCTGGTCGGCGCGTCCACCGGCGGGCCGCAGGCGATCGCGGACCTGCTGCGCGAACTCCCCGCGGGGTTCGGCGCGGCCGTCGTCGTCGTCCAACACATCGCCGCCGAGTTCGCCGGCGGGCTGGCCGACTGGCTGCGGCCGAAGTGCCGCTTGCCGGTGCGGTTGGCCCGCGTCGGCGACGTGCCGACGGCCGGGGAAGTCCTCCTCGCCGGCCGCGACGACCACCTGGTACTCAAGCGCGACGGCACCCTGAACTACACCGCCCACCCGCGCGACACGCCGTTCCGTCCGAACATCGACGTGCTCTTCGAGAGCGCCGCCGTCGCCGCCCGGCCCGGGGTCGCGGTCCTGCTCACCGGCATGGGCCGCGACGGGGCCGACGGCCTCCTCAGACTCCGCCGCGCCGCCTGGACGACCTTCGCCCAAAGTGAAGCGACGTGCGCCGTCTACGGGATGCCGGACGCGGCCGCCCGGCTCGGCGCGGCCCGTTACGTCCTGTCCCCGACCGAGATCGGCCAGCAAATCGCCGCCCACGCGCCGGGCTGAACCCCCCGGCGAGCGGCGGGAATGGTTCACCCGTCCAAATCCCACACGACGACTTCGCCCAGGTTGCCCGCGGCGACGGCGCACAGGCCGTCCGGCGCGACCGCGATGCGGAGGACGCTGCCGACCGCCCAGTCGTAGATTTTGACCACCTCCCACGTTGTCGTGTCGAACACGCAGACGAGGTCGTTGAAGCTGACGAACAGGTGCCGGCCGTCGGGGGCGAACGTGGCCCAGAGGGCGAACGCGCCCAACTCGCCCGCGACCGGCTTGCCGCCCGTCGGCGGCCCGTCGAGGACCGCGAGCCGCTTGCGCGTGACCACGTCCCAGACGAGCACCTGGTGGTTGCAGACGGCCGCGAGCCGGCGGCCGTCGGGGGCGAAGTGGACCGACTCGCACCGGCCGCGGCGGATGCTGAATTTCGACGCGAGCTTCCGCCGGGTCAGGTCCCACAGGCAGATCACCAGCCCGCTGCGGGGGGCCTCCGTCGGCCGGGCGACGGTGGCCAGCGTCGTGCCGTCGGGCGACAGGTCGGGCCACGCCGGCAGGAACCGCATCGGCACGGGGCGGAGCAGGTCCAGGGGCACGGGGCGGTTGAGGCCGACGAGGCCGCCGGTTTTCAGCGGGAAGCGGACGACCTCGTGCCCCTCGCCCACGCCGCCGATGCCCAGCACCGCTGCCCCATCGGGCGTGTACAAGGCGACGCCGCCCATCGGCGGCGTCCGCAGGATCAGCGGGTCGAGATCGGGCACGGCGTGGCGGCGGATCGGCTGGTCCGGGCCGGCCAGCACCAGACACCCCGAGTCCGGGGCGAACGCGACGTGGAGCGCCTGCCCGGCGAGCGTGTTCGCCGGCTCCGCGGACCCGCCGTGCAAGTCCCAGAGGCCGACGTTGCGCGGGTGCGGCCCGCCGATCGACGTGACCACGCCCAGCCACCGCCCGTCGGGGCTGACGGCCAGGCTCGTCACGGGGGCGCGCGGCCCGGCCAGTCGCCGCATCGGTTACGCTGCCTCGGAGTACGGAGAGTCATTCTATCCCCCCGCCGCCGAAGTTTTACCCCCCGGCGAAGCGCGACTGGCGCGGCTCCACCGCAGGCGACTCTTGGCGAGCGGCCCACGTGAGGGGGCTGTTCCAACCTGGAAAGGGTGGAACAGCCCACTCACGTGGGCCGAACCAATCCGCCCGGGTTGCCGTTTTCCATTTCAGGTTGGAACAGCCCACTCACGTGGGCCGCTCGCCGTCGCCTGCGGCGGAGCCTTGGCGGGCGCTTCGCCGGGGGGCAAAAACTTCGGCGGCGGCCCGCCGGCCGCTCGCCCGGACTGTGCGCCGTGCCTAAACTCACGCCATGAGTGATGCCATCCGCGTCCGGGATTTGGTCAAGACGTACCCCGGCCGGCCGGCCGTCGAGGCGGTCCGCGGGATCGAACTCGACGTCCGCGTCGGCGAGTGCTTCGGGCTGCTCGGGCCGAACGGTGCGGGCAAGACGACGACCCTCGAAATCCTCGAAGGCCTGACCGACCCCACGTCCGGCGAGGTCGAGGTCCTCGGCCGGACCTGGCGGCGCGACCCGGCCGGCATCCGCGAGCGGATCGGCATCTCCCTGCAAGAAACCCGGCTGGCGGACAAGCTCACGGTCCGGGAAACCGTCACCCTGTTCCGCAGCTTCTACGCCGACGGCCTCGACCCGGACGCCGCCATCGCGCTGGTGACTCTCCAGGAGAAGGCCCGCGCCCACGTGGTCAAGCTGTCCGGCGGTCAGCGGCAGCGGCTGGCCGTGGCGTGCGCCCTGGTCGGCGACCCCGAACTCCTGTTCCTCGACGAGCCGACGACCGGCCTCGACCCGCAGTCCCGCCGACAACTCTGGGACGTGATTAACGACTACAAGAGCCGCGGCCGCACGGTCATGCTCACCACTCACTCCATGGACGAAGCCGAGCGGCTGTGCGACCGCGTGGCCATCGTGGACCACGGCCGGGTCATCGCCAGCGGCACCCCGGCCGACCTCATCCTGCAGATCGGCGGCGAGCACATCATCGACTTCACGCTCGACCGCCCCGGCCCCCCGGCGGACGCGCTGCACGCCCTGCCGACGGTGCGGACGGTGCGGCCCGACCCGCCGCGGGACGGCGTCCACCGGTACTCGCTGTCCGTCGCCGAGCCGCACCGGGCGTTGCCCGCGCTGCTCGCGCTGTTGCAGCAGTCGGCCGCGCAACTGGCCTGGCTGACGACCCGCACCGCCACCCTCGAAGACGTGTTCGTCACGCTCACCGGCCACGGCCTGCGCGACGCCGAAGGGACCGCCTCATGACCGCGAAGTACTCGGCGATCACGCAACTCACCCTGGCCCGGCTGCGCGAGTTCTACCGCGAGCCGGCGGCCGTCTTCTGGGTGTACGGCTTCCCCCTGTTGCTCGCCCTCGGCCTGGGCATCGCCTTCCGCGACCGGCCGGTCGAGAGCATCCCCATCGACGTAGCGACGGACGGTCCGGCCGGGTCCTACAAGGCCGAGGAGTACGCCGTTCTGCTCCGGGCCGACCCGCGGTTGAAGCTCACCCTGATCGACGGGGCGGCGGCAAAAGAGCGGCTGCGGACCGGCAAGACCGGCCTGGTCCTGACGCCGACCGCGACGGCCCCCGGGTGGGAATTCCTCATCGACCCGAACCGGTCGGACAGCGTGCTCGCCCAGTCGGCCGCCGACAGCACTCTGCTCCGCGCCGCCAACCCGGCCCTGGCCGCCGCCCCGACGGTCGAGTCGAACGAGGTCGGCGGCCGGTACATCGACTTCCTGCTGCCCGGCCTGATCGGCGCGAACTTGATGGGCGGGGGCCTGTTCGGGGTCGGGTTCAACATCGTGGACATGCGCGTCCGCAAGCTGTTGAAGCGGTTCGTGGCCACGCCGATGAGCCGCCGGGACTTCCTGTTGAGCCTGCTCATCAGCCGGCTGCTGTTCACCGTCGTCGAGATCGCCATCCTGCTCGCCGCCGCCCGCCTGTTCTTCGACGTGAGCGTGCGCGGCAACTGGTTCGCGCTGGCCGGCCTCGTCGTCCTCGGCGGCGCGGCTTTCGCCGGCATCGGCCTGCTCGTCGCGTCCCGGGCCAGGACCATCGAGACCGTGTCCGGGCTGATGAACATGGTCATGCTGCCGATGTACGTGACGAGCGGCGTCTTCTTCCCCGCCGACCGCTTCCCGGACGCCGTCCAACCGGTCCTGCAAGCCCTGCCGTTGACCGCGCTGAACGCCGGCCTGCGGGCGGTCATCAACGACGGCGGGAGTTGGTCGGCGCTCGGCTACCCGGCCGTCGTGCTGACGGCGTGGGGCGTCGGCTGCTTCGCCCTGGCCCTCCGCGTCTTCCGCTGGCAGTAGAGCGGCCTTCGAGTTCGCGTCCGGGGACATGGCTCCGCCGCAGGCGTGTCTTGTTAGCCCGACGCGCTAGCGAGGGTCGATGGGTCATTGACATGTTTGGGGTCGTCGGCCGTCCGGTCATCGACATCGACCTTCCCCCTCGACCGTTCGACCCTCGCTAGCGCGTCGGGCTAACAAGACACGCCTGCGGCGGAGCCGAAAACCTTCGACTTCCTCGACCGCCTGAAACTCGACGGCTGACCGCGGGTCAGCGCACCCCCGTCGGCCACAGCGGCACCGGCTCGCGCGGCTCGAAGAAGGCGTCCAGGCCGGGGTGCCCGGCGCGGATACGGCCACGGAACTCCGTCACCTCGTCGGCGGTGAACGGCCGGGTCCGCACGGAGACCGTCACCGCGATGCCGTTGACCAACCGGTACGCCCCCGGCAACGGCTCGAACGCACCGCCGAGGCCGGTCCGGGTCGTCAGGTCGTGGGCCAGGAGGTGGAAGATTTGCTGCTCGTCCGGCCGCAAGTGAATCTGCGGCGGGGTGGCGACGGCGACCACGCCGCACTCGAAAAAGCTGTGCGGGAAGCCGTTCACCCGATCGACTTCGGCGAGCAGGCGTTGCCGCGTCGGCCGCACGCCCGGTAGGCCGAGGGAGCGGTGAACGGTCAGCACGTGCGTCTGGTTCAACTCCGCCGAACTGGCGACGACGGCAAAACTCGTCGCCCGACTCTCGCTCTCCCGGTTCAAGTCGGTCGCCAGCCGGACCAGTTCGTCGATGTCTTCGCGGACTTCGGGATACGTCGGCGACCGCGGCGCGAACGGCGTCGCGCGAACCCGCACCTCGTTCAGCCCGGGGAGAAAGGTCGCCAGGCAGGCGAGGGCGTAAGGAACCGCCAGTCCGCCGAACACCACCAGCCGGCCGGGACCGGTGAAGCAGTTCACCCATTTGGTGCCCGCCATCCCGACGACGATGAGGAAGGACGGCGCGTACAGCAACCGGTGGTGCCAGCCCATGTCTTGAATGCGGTGGAAGTGCAGGTGCATCACGACCACCATCGACGCGGCCACCAGGGCCGCCCGCCGCGTCCGAGCATCCCACAGTAAGGACGCGGCGGCGACGGCGAACAACAGCACGTACCCGTAGCCGATTTCGGACAGCAACAGGTGCAGGCGCGCCCACGGACTTTCGAGCGACCGGTACGCGCCGTAGGCGTTGCCGTAGCTCGTGCCGGCGATGCGGACGACGCTCAGCCAGGAGAACGACACGACCGCGGCCAGGGCGATCGCGCCGACCGCGACGAGGGGGATGCCCTCGCGCAAGAGCTGGCGGACCGGGACGCGCCGGCGGGCCTGACTCAGCGTGCGGATCGCGGCCTCGACCCCGGCGACGAGCAGGTACGAGACGGCCCAGAAGCTGTACCAGCGGCGGAAAAAGGTCAGCGCCGCCAGCCCCAACCCGACCGCGACGATCTCCTGCCAGCGCCACGCGCGCACCGGCCGCGACAGGGTCAGACCGAGGACGGCCGTGCCGATCGCCACCCCGCCCAGGTCGAGGTAGCCGCGGACCGTGGGGGCCCAGATCAGCGGCAGGAACGCGACCAGCACGGCCACGCCCAGGTCGCTCAGCCAGTCGGTCCGGACGTTGACGGCGTCCGCAATCCGGCGGGTGCTCCCGACGGCCGCGATCAAGATGAGCGCGCCGTAAATGTTGCTGACGACGAGGACGTAAGCCATCCGGCTGTCGCCGGCGAGGGTCATGCCGAGACTCGGGGCGAGCGCCGGGAAGAGGGTGTACTCCGCGCCGCGGACCGACTGCACGAACAGGTCGAAGGCGGTCGAGGGGGCCTCGACGAGGACGGCCGAGAAGTCCGCGCAGATCAGCCAGTACCCCATGAAGTCCCAGTAGTGGGCGGTCCGCTCGGCCCGGACGAAGTTCCACACCATGAGATTGACGATCGCAATCCCCACGGCGACGGCAAAAGCGAACGCCCCCGGCCTGCGGGCGGAACGAACCGGCGGCCGCGGGTCGGCGGGCGTCAACTGCGTCACCCGGACGATGCCGGTCAAGGCGATCGCGCACGCCAGGCCGAACGCACTCGCCTGGGCGAGTGCCAGCAGCCCGCGCATCGCACCTTGAATCGACTCGGGATAGGTCCACAGGTTGTCGGCGAACTGGCTCAACCGGTACTCGGCCGCGCCATTGACGACGAACCCGCAACAGACGCTTGCGGCGACGGCTTGCAGAAAGTCGGTGCGGCGTTCCCGCGCCCAGACGACGGCCATTCGTCGGAAGAGCACCCGGAGCGGCCAGGCGAGCAGCACGATGCCGCCGGCCAGCGCGAGGCCCCATTCGAGTCGCGTCAGGTGGACCCTGGCGAGTTGCCAGGTGTGGCAGACGGCCGCGTAGGCGAGGGCGACGGAGTACGCCGCGGCAACGGCGGGGGAGACCCGCGACCACGGTTCGGGCGGGCGAGTCGTCATCGGGCGAGCACCTGGGGGCCGAGAACGTGTCGGGGCGCGGGCACTCAGCGGCCCGTCGAATCCGCGGACCGCGGCGGGCCGACCGTGTCGCGCACGAGGTACAGCGGCCGGTCTTTGACCTGCTCGTAAATGCGGCCGATGTACTCGCCCAGGATGCCCAGGCAGCACAGGGTCAGGCAGCCGAAGGTGATGATCGCCACCATCAACGAGGTCCAGCCGCGGACGAACTCCTCGCCGTTGACGTAGTGCTGCACGACCAGCGACAGCATGTACGCCAGGCAGCACGCCGACAGCGACACGGCGAAATAATACGGGAACCGCAGGGGCACGGTCGAGCACGAGACGATGGCGTCCGCGGCCAGCCGGAGCATCTTGTGCAGCGGGTACTTCGTCGTCCCGGCGACGCGGGCGCGGCGGTCGTAGTGGATTTCGGCGGTCCGGAAGCCGACCCAGCCGACCATGCCGCGGAGGAACCGGTGCTTCTCGGGCATCGACAGCAGAGCGTCCAGGCTGGCCCGGCTCATCAGGCGGAAGTCCCCGGCGTCGGCCCGCAGGTTGTCCGCCCCGAGTTGCCGCGCGACCCGGTAAAACAGCGCGGCCGTCCACCGCTTGAACCGGGACTCGCCCTCGCGGGACCGGCGGACGGCGTACACCACGTCGGCCCCGGCCTGCCACGCGGCGACCATTTCCGCGACGATCGCCGGCGGGTCTTGCAGGTCCGCGTCCAGGCTCACGACGGCGTCACCGGTGGCGAACTGCAGGCCGCACGTGAGCGCGGCCTGGTGCCCGAAGTTGCGCGACAGCGCGACCCCCCGGACCCACGGGCAGTCGGCCGCGAAGCGCTGAATCTGCGCCCACGTGCCGTCCCGGCTGCCGTCGTCCACGAGGACCAGTTCCACGGCGTACCGGTCGGCCAGCGCGGCGTGCAGGTCGCCGACGGCCGCGCGAAAGTAGGGAAATGCGTCGTCCTCGTTGTAGCACGGCACCACGAGCGAAATCGTCGCCGCCCGCGCCGACTCCGGGCGACCCGTCCGAGGCGAAACATTGTCCATGAGCCGAGCGTATCACGAAGGAATTTCGCCCGCAAGCCGAACCCCCGGCGCGGAATCGCCGACCGCCGTAACGAAGTCGGCCCGCGGAGGTCACTCCGCGGGCCGGGTTGGGTTCGCCTGTTTTCGCCGGGCGGCTTACGTGCCGTGTTCCCAGCTCTGGCCGTACTTGGTCTGGTCGGCGGTCAGGGTGTCGATGGTGATGCCCATGCTCTTGAGCTTCGCCGTGGCGATGAACAGCTCGATCGACCGCGGCAAGTTGATGACCTTGTTTTCGAGCTTGCCCTTGTTCTGCACGCAGTACTCGGTGGCCAGGGCTTGCGTGGCGAACGACATGTCCATGACGCTGGCCGGGTGGCCCTCGGCGGCGGCCAGGTTGACCAGTCGGCCCGAGCCGATGAGGTAGATGCGCTTGCCGGACTTGAGCTTGAACTCGTCCACTTCGTGCCGCACGCCGCTGACCTTAGTGGCGGTCAGGGCGTCGAGCGCGACGAGGTCGATCTCGATGTCGAAGTGGCCCGAGTTACAGACCATCGCGCCGTCCTTCATCGCCTCGAAGTGCTGCTTGGCGATGATGTGCTTGTTGCCGGTGACGGTGATGAACAGGTCGCCGACCTTGGCCGCCTCGGCCATCGTCGTCACCTGGAAGCCGTCCATCGCGGCCTCCAGGGCGGCGATCGGATCGACTTCGGTGACGATCACTTGCGCGCCCAGCCCGCGGACGCGAGAGGCGACGCCCTTGCCGCACCAGCCGTACCCGCACACCACGACCCGCTTGCCGGCGACGAGCATGTTCGTCGAGCGGATGACGCCGTCGATGGTGCTCTGGCCGGTGCCGTACCGATTGTCGAACATGTGCTTCGTGTCGGCGTCGTTGACGGCGATGACGGGGAACTGCAGGACGCCGTCCTTCTCCATCGCCCGCAGGCGGATGACCCCGGTCGTCGTCTCTTCCATCGACCCGATGACCTGGGTCATGGCCGTCTTGCGCTCGGCGGCGCTGAGGGTCGTGGCCCACGCGCGGACCTGGGCGTGGACGTCGTCCAGGCGGTTCAGGGCAATGAACACCATCGCGCTGACGAGGTCGGCCCCGTCGTCCATCGTGATGTGCGGGGAGTGCGCGAGCGCGGCGGCGACGTGCTTGTAGTAGCTGTCCGCGTCCTCGCCGTGGATGGCGTACACCGAAATGCCGAAGTCCTTGACCAGGCTCGCGGCCACTTCGTCCTGCGTCGAGAGCGGGTTGGACGCGATCAGCACCAGGTCCGCGCCGCCGGCCTTGAGCGCCCGGGCCAGCCCGGCCGTCTCGGCGGTGACGTGCAGGCACGCCGACATGCGCAAGCCCTTGAGCGGCTTCTCCTTCTCGAACCGGGCGCGGATCTGTTGCAGGACCGGCATGTCCTGGTCGGCCCAGTCGATCCGTTTCTTGCCCTTCGCGGCCAGCGCGATGTCGGCAATGTCGTGCTTGACCAGGGTCGTCGCGGGGGCAGTCGCCGTCGCCATCGGGGAATCCTCAAACGGAAAGGCCGACCGACGGGGTGCCATCGTTCGACGAGGGAATACGCGTGCCGTGCCGTTTTACGGACGGCGGGCGCACGTTCAACCGCAGACCCGGCCGCAAACCGACCGCCCCGGGCGAAATTCCGAATTATTCCGTTGACCGGCCGTTATCAGCCGATTATCCTCTCGACACCCGGGGAGCCACACTCACCCGGGGAGCCACACTATGACGAAGTTTCGCCCGCAAGTTGAGTCTTTGGATGTTAGGATTAATCCTGATAGTACCCCAACTCAATCAGTCACACTCTTCGTGACTTCTACCGACGCAACGAACTTGCAAGCAATGTTATCCACGAACGAACTCGTCGATACGAGGACTGCGCAGGCGGTGCAGTACTCATACTTGACGCAAGTATCTAGCGAATCATCAGTCGGTCAGAATAATGACAACTTCATACCGATCGTCTTGCCGAGAGAATTTCTGATACTAATCCTTGAAGCGCAGATCACGCAAGCCGCTGATACGGTCACTGCTATTCAGGCGAAACTTGCGATTGAAGTTAAGGTCGTGCTTACGAAAATCGACGCCTTGAAGATAGCTGCTGACGCGACGAACGCTGAAAAAGCTCGTCTCGAAAGTCAAGGTATGACTCCGGCACAGATTGCTGCCGACCCTGGCTACGTCAAGAAACTTAAAGAACAGGCAGACGCGAAAGCTGATTTCGATGCTTCCCTGAATAACAAGAACGCTACTGACCGAGAACTGCTCAAGGCGCAAGCTGCCCTATCGGCGTTGCAAAAGCAACTCAGCGACCTGATGACACAGAGGTAATTTTGGTACGCGTTCACAGCTCTAAAACAGATGTTCACTATTAATTACAAGTCGATTTTGCAGTGACATAGCTATGTCACTGAGTTAGGGCTGAGTTCTCGATGATAATTCTGACACTCGTTCAGGAAAATAGTTCGCAAATCGCTTGTTTTTTCGTGGTGAACATCCGCTTTGGGGCCGTGAACGCGTACGTAATTTTGTTTGAGACCAACCGACTCAAACGAGCTACTTCCGGGAGCCGCGTGAATGTTAAACTCTGTTTTAATTGCAATGTCACTTGCGTTGCCTCAGGTTGAAGCCTGGATGATTTGGGACCTCCGGATCAGCCCGAGTAAGATTCAAAATGAGATACTCGACTGTACCAAGCGGAACATCGAATTGGACTTTATCAAGAGCCAGCGCCGCACCGATCAATTAATCTGCGAATGGAACCTTTACAAGCAAAAGAAGGCTGACGCAGCGAGTGCGCAAGACGCGGCAGATCGAAAACGGGCTACTGACAAAAAGCCGGCCGATCCGCCGAAGTGATCGACGCGGATCGACCGTTGCGGGGGAGCCATCGTGCTCCCCCGCATTCGTTGACACTGCCGGCCGCACGCGATCCAGGCGTAACCGGTGTCGTTCGTCCGCGCGGCCGTTTGGGCAGGTGATCCTCCATCAAGCCCGCCCAACCCCCGCCACACTCCGGCAAGGACAAGGGCAGGTCGCCCCGTTCGCCGGCGATCACGCCGTTACTCTGCCGCGTTGCTCCAACTTTTGCACCCACTCGTCGAAGTGAGGGCACCGACACCGAATCGTCTCCAGGCCGATCAACTCCGCGACCTGCGGGCCGACGACCGACTTCGCACCGGCGTAATCGGGGAGTTCGGCGATGATGCGCTTGCTCGGGGCGGTGTGCGAGCCGCCGTCGATCGACTCGGGCGACTCGTGCGCGTTGGCAATCGCCTGGAGCGCAGCAATCTGGGACTCGTGCCGGTCGTAGAAGTATCGGAAACACGTCGGGTCGGAAAACAGGTACGCTTCGTACTCGTGGAGTTGGAGGTAGGGCACGAACCGACTGTCGCCGATGTCGGCGGCGAACGCACCCTCCAGGGCCGCAACCCGTTCGTAGGGCAAGTGAGACAATTCCTCGGCCTCGGCCAGACCCGGAAATTCCTTGGGGATCGCGTACAGGTCGATCATCGTCGTGAAGAAAACATCGGCGGATTTCTCTTGCGCGAGGAAGCGGCGGATGTCGTCCCGCATCGGCGCGTACTTGCCGCCACCGCCCCGGTGGACCTTCCCTTTCCTCCTGGCGTGCGCGACGAGCACCGGTGAGTGCAGGTAGACACTCCATTTGGCAAGGTGCGGTCCCAGGACCGTGCCGGCGAAGGTTTGTTCGGTCTGCCCTTCGGCGAACAGGTACAGCCGCGGCATCAGTGCGGTCCCCCGCCGATGACGTTCTTCTCCCAGATTTCGCCCAGGCTATACTCGTCGAGCCACGCCGCCAGTTTCGTGGCGTCCGGCCGCTCGAACCGCGACTCTTGCCCCACTCGATTCACGACGATGATGTCTTCCGCCTCGAAGTTGTCGAGGAACGCGCTCGACTGGGTACTGACGAGGACTTGCGCGTGGTGGGACGCCTTCTTGAAGAGTGCCGCGATAACGTTCAGGGCATAGGGGTGCAGGCCCAGTTCGGGTTCGTCAACGATGACGAGGCCGGGCAGTTCGTCCTCCGGCTGCAACAGTAACGTCACAAGACACATCGCCCGGAGTGTACCGTCCGAAAGTTGGTGCGGCCCGAACACCTGGTCCGACCCAACACTTCGCCAGTCCAGCATCACGTCACGGCTCGTGCCATTCGGTTCCAAGACGAAGTCATCGAAGAAGGGCGCGATGAGGCGAACCGTGTCCACGATCCGCCGGTAAGCTGTCCCGCCGTTCTCGCCGCGGAGTCGCAGGAGGAACGCGGCCAAGTTCCCCGCGTCGGGTAGGAGCAGTCGGTTGTCACCGACGTAGATAAATTGGCGAACCCGCGCGGTCGGTGCGGTGTCGTGGAAGTGGTACACGCAACATTTGTTTAGCAATTGGCGAAGCTTGGTGCCAATAGTCAGTCTTTCGCCAAACGTTTCTGTGATTCTAGTCTCTACATAAGCCGCACCATATCGCACTACTCTGTCTGGCCTGTCACCAGCTACTTCTGTCACGTCGAGACTCTCGTTACCAAAGACTAATGTGTCCCCCACTGCGTGGACTAAAGTCATTCCGTAAATGTTGTAGACTCCTTCGGACTCAAAATCCAACCGCGCGTCGATCTGCCGCGTCACTTTCGGGCCGAAATGCAGCAGTGACTGCGCACGGCCGGTCGTGTCGATGTGCAACTGGAGTCGGCCGGCCATCATCTCGTTGAGCAGCTTGAAGAACGAGATCAGGTTGCTCTTACCGGCCCCGTTCGCCCCGATCATGACGTTGAGCGGCCGCAGTTCGAGGTCCATCGCCTTGATCGACTTGAACCCACTCAACGCGATTCGTCGCAGCATCTCCAAACTTGGGTCTCCTGTCGGTGACGGGTCGCGGGACGGAACTGGAGCGTAACGGCGGACGGTGCCCAACGCAAGCGGGTGATTGCCCTGTCGCAGGTGGTAATTTCGGCCGGTTGTGCGGGGCGTGCGGATTTTGTGCAAAGTTCGCCCGCGGGGATAGCCGATGAAATCGTTGAAACCTGCGTGACCGCTCGGCGGCGCGTGGATCGGGGAGTTCTCGAAGAGACATCGTCTTCGGCCGCCGCCCGGCCGCACTGGGGCGCACGTTCCTTGGGGGGAACCATGAAGCGTACATCTGCCGCGATTCTCATGCTGGCCGGGCTGGGGGGCTGCGCAAGCCCGGACAAGGTCGCCTCGACCGGCACCGCCGAGGGCGCTCGCCCCTTTAACCAGGCCGTCCGGGCGCAAGCCGGCGGCCCCGTCAAGGGCACGAAGGCCGACCCGGCGGCCGTCAAGCAGGCGTCCGCGACCGGGATGCCGGGCAGCGGCGTCGTCCGGGCCGACGCCCCGGGCACTATCGACAACATGGTCGTCCCGGCCGCGGGGCTGGGCGTCGTCCGCGTCAACGGCGGGTACGCCGGCGGCTGTGCGGACGGGTCGTGCAACACCGGCGGGGGCGGGGCCGGCAACGGCCTGCCGGCTTACGGGCCGACGAGCAGCGGCTTCCGCCAGATGATCGGCCACGGGCCGGGCATCCTGCCGGTGCCGGCGATGGGCGTCCCCGGCGCGGTCGCCTTCCCGGGCGGCATGGGCGGGCCGGGCAGCGGCATGTACGCCGGCATGTACGCCCCGGGCCGGACGCAAATCCGCTTCGCCAGCCCGGCCGGCATGAAGGTCACCTGGCGGGCGGCCGGCGGCGGCTTCCCGGACTCCGGCCTCGAAGCCCCGAGCCGGTACAACTTCCCGCAGATGAACATCTACGGCCTGCGGCTCAGCGGCATCCCGAACCGCCCGGGCAAGAACTACTACCCGACGCTCGAAATCTACGGCGCGACGGCCAAGACGATCACGTACCTGTCGCACAACACCGTGCCCCTCGCGTTCACGGACGAGGACTTCGAGCAGGTCAACGCCGGCAACCTCGTGATCAAGGTGATCTACCTGCCGGACGAGAAGTTCCAGGACATCGCCGCCGTCGCCGGGGCCGAGGAACTGGTCAGCACGCGGCTCGAACCGGGGGCCAACCCGATCGAGGAGGCCAACCGCAAGGGGACGATCCTGGCCGTCGTCCGCATCGGCAACATCGACCTGCAGGACCCGAACATCCCGCCGATCGACGCCCCGATCCCCGGCATGATGCCGCCCGCCGGGGCGATGCCCGCCCGCCCGATGGCCCCGGCCGCGATGCCGATGGTGCCGACCACGACGGTGACCGCGCCGGGCACGATGCCGGCGACGTTGCCCACCGGCCTGAAGCCGTCCCCGACGCCCGGGTTCAGCGTCAAGCCGGTCGGCCTGCCGAAGTAACTCCGCCGGCGGGGCCGGACCCCGGGCCGGTGCTCACGCGCCGCCCCGGGGTCCGGCCCCGCTCGCTTTCGCCCGCACCGTCCCTTCGATTCCGGGAGCGCCCATGTCGCCGACACTCGCCTTGTTGCTGCTGGCCGCGGGGAACCCGCCGACGGTGCCGGTGCCGGCGTTCGCGCCGGCGTGTGCCGTCTGCCCGCCGGGCGCGCCGGGGATGCCGCGCGGGGCCTGCCCGCCGCTCTGCCCGGCCGCGCCGCTGCTGGGCGTCCGCGTCCTCGCTCCGGACGGCGTGGCCGTGGCGTTCGCGCCCGAAGTCCCGGCCGCGCGGACCTACCCCGTGCCGGTGACCGCCGGCTTCCGCCCCGGTTATCGCTACACGATCCGCCTGACGAATCTGCCCGGCCGTAACCCGACCGACGCGCTGTACCCGGTGCTCGAAGTCCACGGCAGTATCGTGCCGAGGCCCGGCCTGAAGTACCTCGACTACCCCGCGCCCCTGGCCGTCACCCGCGGCGACATCGACCGCGCTCTGGCCGGGTCGCAGATCACGAAAATCGTCTACCTGGAAGACCCGACGAAGGCGATCCCCGTCGCGGCGACGCCGGACACGCCGCTCGAATTCACCGAGATCACCGAGCGCGACGCACTGGCCGCGGCGCACGACAACGGCCGGCTGGTCATGATCCTGCGGTTCGGCGACCGCAAGCCGGAGGCCGGCGACCTGGCCCGCGGCGCGGTCCCCGGCACGGTGCTGCTGCCCGGCGAAAAGGTGCTCGCCGCGCCCCGGGTGCCGCCGCTGTTCAGCGCCTTCGGGGTGGCCCTGTTCGACCCCATCGCCGGGCCGAAGCTCGCGCCCGAAGAGTGCATCACGGACGGCGGCGACAAGTTCCCCGCCCTCGGCATCGGCCCGAACCGACTCCTCGGCGGGCTGAACCCGACCGACGTGGGACTGGAGTTCACGGCCGGCGGCAAGCGCCGCGTCGCCACGTCGAACGAGGTTTGCATCTGCGCCCCGCGGTACGTGTTGCGCAAGGTCGAGATGACGCCCGGGGGCGTGCAACTCGCGGCCGGCGTCGCCTTCGCCGAGCAGGCCGGCGGCTTGCAGGTCGGCAGTCGCGCGGTGGCCCCGGAGGCCTACGCCAGCCGCGCCAAGCCGGTGTCGGCCGACGGCCGCGTCCGCCCGTCGATCACCTACGTCAAGCAGGGGATTGCCGTCGCCGAGGCGCTGCAAAAGGTGCAGGCGATCACGACGCTCGAAGGGGTCAAAGTGCTCGTCAGTTCGGTCGAGGCGGACGAGGTCACCAACGGCCCGAACCAGATGATCGTGACCAAGTCGGTCTCCCCGGCCGGCCCGGTGCAGTCGGGCGACACGGTGACGTTCACGATCCAGTACCGCAACGCCACCCCGCACGCCGCGACCGACCTCCTCCTGAGCGACAGCCTGAGCGGCCGCCTCGAATACGTCCCCGGCACGGCCGTGTCCGACCGCCCGGCCAACCGCACGGCGATCGACAACGAAGCCGGGTCGGTAACCCTCCGCTTCGAGATTCCCGGTCCCATCGCCCCCGGCGCGTCCGGCACGATCAAGTTCCAGGCCAAGGTGCGGTAGGTCTGACGTGTTGCTTTCGGCTCCGCCGCAGGCAAAAATCCCGGAACTTGGTGTTCGCCGCCGAAGAGTCACACCAGTCGCGGGCCTGGTTCGGGCGGTAGGGACTTGAGGATGGTCTGGAAGATCGACTCGCTCGACCCGAGGGCGGGGATGTTCCGCACGAGGCCCTGGCGCTCGTAGTGGTCCAGCAGCGCGTCGGTACTCTTGTGGAACTCGACGAGCCGGCGGCGGACGGTCTCTTCGAGGTCGTCCTCGCGGCAAATCAGGGCCGCGCCGCACAAGTCACAAACGCCGGCGACCTTGGGCGGTTGGGCGTTCAGGTGGTACGGTGCGCCGCACGTCGGGTTGGAACAGACGCGGCGGAAACTGATGCGGCTGACGACCTCTTCGTCGTCGATGGCCAGGTTGATGACCGCGTCCAGTCGAAGGTATTCTTGACGCATGAGGGCGTCGAACGAGACGGCCTGGGCGACCGTCCGCGGGTACCCGTCGAGGACGAACCGCTCCGGCCGCTTGGCGCTCCGGAAGAGTTCGGCGACCATGTCGTTGACCATCGGATCGGGCACGAGCAGGCCGCGCTTCAGTAGCGGTTCGGCTTCCCGGCCGATCACCGTCTTCTGGCGGATCGACTCGCGCAGGATGTCCCCGGTGCCGATGTACGTCAGCCCGAGCGACTTGATGAGCCGCTTGGCCTGAGTCCCCTTGCCGCTCCCGGGCGGCCCCACGAGTACCAGACGCATGGACGTGTCCTGTCGCCAGGCCGGATCCCGTCGCGCAGTTGTGCGGTGGCGGTCCGGCGAGTTCCGAGCATTCGTGAGCAGGCCATTTTCCGCGGCCCGCCCCGCGGTTCAAGAGCCGACTGACCGTTTTCCGCACGCAATCTTCACGCCCGGCCCGCCAGTCAGACCGCGACCTGGTCCGCCGCGGCCGCCTCCGCGTCGTCGAGTTCGTGCGGCGGCGGGAACGCCCAGCAGACCACGATGCCCAACAGGTACAGGCCGAACATCGGCACGAACAGGTACATCATGGTGATCGCGTCCGGGGTCGGGGTGATGATCGCCGCGAAGAACGCCAGGATGATGAACGCGTACTTCCACTTGCTCAGGTAGTCCTTCCACCCGAACGTCCCCAGGCGGTTGAAGAAGAACATGACCAGCGGCGTCTGGAACGAGATGCCGAAGACGATCGGCAGCATGAGCGCGAAGCTGAGCCACTCGTTGAGCCGCAAGTCGGGGTCGAGTTCGATCCAGTTGTTGAAGCCGATGAGCGCCTTGACGGCCCCCGGCAGCACGACGAACTGGCACAGCAGTACGCCGGTCAGGAACAGGCCGATGCTCGGGCCGAGGAACTTGTACACGTAGGCCCGCTCGTGCGGGTACAGGCCGGCGGCGACGAACGACCAGACCTGGTAGAAAATCCACGGGCTGGCCACCACGAAGCTGCACAGGATCGCCACCTTGAAGTAGACGACCATCGCCTCCTGGGCCGACTGCGTCTTCATGAACTGCCGGTTTTCGAGCAGCGTCTCGCCGCGGTTGCTCAGGTAGTTCAGTTGCGCGGGGTAGACCTTGAGCGGGACGGTGATCTCCGTCACCGCCGGGTCTTTCGGCTTGAGGCCGAAGTGCTCCTCGAAGAACTTGACCGGCAGGATGACCGGCATCTCGACGGGGGCACCGCGCAGGACGGCCCGCTCGCGGTCGGTGAGGGTCGAGGTGTCGAGGTCGTTGGCTTCGAGTTTCGCCTGGACCCGCTTGACCTCCGCGGGGTCGGACTGGCTTTCGGCCAGTTTCGTCAGGGCCTTCTCGTACCGGCGGCCGTAGAAGGCCCGCACCTGGGACTCGGCCGGCTCGACGATGACTTGGAGCATCGGCCGGCCGATGCCGAGGTAGTCGTTGCCCGTCTCCTTGCCGACGTTGTCGAGGACGAAGCCGCCGACGAGGACGACGAGGAGGCCGTAAATGGCCCGCAGGAGGTACTTGCGGAGTTCTTCGATGTGGTCGCCGAAGGACATGCGCGAGTGCGCGAAGATGTCGTCCGGCGTCTGGCCGCGGTCGGTCGGGAACATGGTGGCAGGCTCCGCTAAGCGTGGGGGATGCGCAACCCCGCGGCGAAGGTGCCCGGCCGGTCGATGGAGTGAACTCGTCGTAGTTTAGTCAACGCCCCGGCGGAACGCAAGCCGCCGCCCCCGGTTGCCCGGCTGCAAACCCGGCGGATGGTATTGGAGGCGAGGTTTTCTGTAGCCGGCCAGCTTCACTGCGGTCAGCTCCGGAAGAATCGGGCGAGGGCCAGGACTTGAGCCGCGCCGGCGTCCGCCCGGTCCGACTCTTGTTTTAACGCTCGCCGGCGTACAGTAGCGACACGCCACCCCGTGAATCACTTTTCGACACCGTCTGTCGGCTCGTCCGTGAGGAAAAATACCTCATCGGGCAGCAAGCCAGTGAGCGGTTGGAAGCACGGGATATCATGGAGTGGCAAGCGGTCTCCGGGCTGGCCAACGGGGTATTGATCGCGGAGCGGCCTGCGGCAGTGCCGAATCCAACGGTCGAGGTCCGGGAGATGCTACCCGACGGGACGGAGTTCAAAGCGGTCTGGTCGTACCTGGTCCGGAGTGGTGTGGCCAAGCTCGTCACAGTGCATTTCTTCGACGGGGAGTAGCGATGCGAATTGTCGGGGAGCGGGTGAAGCGAACGCGGTTGGTGCGGACTGAACGGTACGTCGTCGCTGTGGAAGTCGAGGCCGTGATCCCGGCCGACGACCCGGGCGAACCGTGCTACGAGGCCGAGACCGTGCAGTTGCTCCGTCAGGTGCGCGACCACGCCGAGCGCGGCGACGAAGGTTGGTTGAAACGCCACGGCAAGGTTTACGTCGCAGTCGAAGTGGGGTGAGCGATGGCGGCGCGGCGTTGGAATCGGGGGCAATGGGTCGCGTTCGCGGCGACGGTCGTCGTCTTGCTGCTGGTCGGGTACGTCGGCAGTTACGCCTTCTTCTACCGCCGCGGGGTCGCCGAGGCCGACGCCGTCGGTTTGCCGTACTTCTTCTACGCGCCGGTGGCCGACGTGGTCTCCCGGAACCCGAGCCGCCAACAGGCGTGGCTCGGGCCGATCTACAGTCCCGTCAACCACCTGCACCGCAGTTGGTTCGGTGGTCGCGCCCAGTGTCGCGGATTCACGATGTGGCTCACGCCATAGTTCGCTTGGCTCGCCTACAATCTCCCCATGCCACGCCTTGCCACGCCGCTCGTAATTGCACCACCGCCCGCCCGGCCGGCGTCGTTGGGGCCGTTGTTCGTCGTCCTCGTCGCTTACGCCGGGATGATGAGCGTTTCGTTCAGCCAGGCGGTTTACGGGCTGCTGCTGAACACCGACCGCATCGCGGCCCAGGACGGCGGGGTGCGGCGGGAACTGTTCTACGACACGGTCGTCGTCGAAGGCGTTGACGCCGTCATCGTCGCCGTCGCCCTGCTCGTCGCGTCCCGGCCACTGCGGCGGTCGGCGGCGTGGCACCGGTTGGGGACGTGGCTGCTCAGCGGACCGGGGTTCGTCGTCGCCATCGGCGTCAACTTCGGCTACCACGCCCTGCTCGCCTACCTGTTCACCGACGGCACCGAACCGGCCGACGACTCGACCGAGGAGTTGTTGACCCGCGACGGCTGGCGGACGGTGCTGACCGTCTGCGTGCAACCGGCCGTCGTCGAGGAACTGTTCTTCCGCTTCCTGCTGCTGGGGCACTTGCGGCACCACCTCGGGTTGCACGCCTCGGTCTGGCTGAGTTCGGTGCTGTTCGGCATGGCGCACCTCGGCAACATCCCCGGGTGGCCGGTGCTCGTCCTCATCGGCGTCGGCCTCGGTTACGCCCGGGTGCTGTCCGGGGGTCTGGCGTTACCGATCTTCTTGCACTTCTGCCACAATCTCGTCGTCTGCCTGGCCACCGAGTTCGACCGCTGACCGACCCCCTCGAAGGATCACCCCGATGCTACCGCCCCCCGACGCCGCCCGGCTGGACGACTACCGCTTCCAGTTCGGGCACGACGCCGGCAACCTGTCGCTCGTCCTGGACTCCCTGACCGACGCGATCGGGCTGGTCGGCCTGCACACGGCGTACTGCCGGGTCGAGAAAGGCCCGCGCGCCGGGGAACCGCCGCTGGACGTGGCGGAACTCCTGCGACTGCTCGCCGCGGCGAAAAGCCTGGTGCAAGAAAGCCTGCTGCGGTTGAAGACCGGGTGAAACGAAACCGCCCGCCGTCGGGGTGCGACGGCGGGCGGGGACGTGGGCGATCTGCGGGTTAACGCGGCTGGATGATGTTGGTAACGTTCGTCGTCGTGGCCGCGACGTTGACGCCGCCGAGGAAGGTCGCCGAGAACGGCAACAGGTTGATGATCTCGGACTGGTCGCGGATGTTGAGGATGCGGACCCGCGGAGCGTTGCCCGACCCGGCCCCGACGACGATGTCGTCCAGGCCGTCCTGGTTCCAGTCGGTCGCGGCGACGGTAACGCCGCCGGTCTGCACGCCGGTGAAGGCGTTGCCGGTCGTCGAACCGGGGACGAGGGTCCGCGGGGCGATCGACGGGGCGAGCAGGGTGCCCCCGGCGGCGAAGCTGAGGTTGAACGTGCCCGGGCCGCTGGTCGTGCCGCCGCCCGACGAGGTCTCGTCGATCGGGATGGAGATTTCGCGGATCAGGCCGGCCGTGCGGCCGTCGTACTGGCGGACGATCCCCGGTCCTGACGCGGTGCCGGTGATGATGTCGAACTTGCCGTCGCCGCGGAAGTTGCCGGTCGAGATGTTCACGCCGTCGCGGTTGGCCGAGTCGCCGGCGAAGAACGAGTACAGGGGCGAGGTGATGGTGCGGCCGCGGTTGCGGACGCCGTCGTACACGTTCACCTGGGGGCCGCCGCCCGGCCCGGGGGCGGTGATGAGGTTGTCCCGGCCGACGCGGTTCAGGTCGCCGGACGCGACGCGGACGCCGGTCTGCACATCGGGCGAGTAGGCGAAGAAGTCGGCGATCGGGATGAGCGCGTTGTTGGCCAGGTTGAGGGTGAAGACGGCCACCCGCGGCCCGCCCCCGGCCCCGGCCCCGACGATGATGTCCTTGCGGCCGTCGCCGTTGTAATCCCCGACCGCCACGAACCCGCCGCCGCGGAAGGCCGCGTCGAAGATGACTTGGTCCACGAGTAGCGCGCCGTCCCGGCCGCTGTAAATCTTCAGCCGGGCCGCCCCGCCGGAGGCCGGGATGGTGATGATGTCGTCGCTCCCGTCGTTGTTCACGTCGCCCACGGCCACGCGCACCCCGCCGGTGAACGTCGGCTCGTAGGGGAAGAAGCTGAACTTCTCCACGGCCGTCGAGGTGTCGTACACCCGGACGTGCGGGCCGCCCCCGGCGTCCGCCCCGACGGCGACGATCTTCTGCAGGCGGTCCTTGATCGTGATCGTGACGATGGCGAGCGCGATCGGTTCGCCGGTCGTGCTGCTCACGGAGTACGTGAAGGTCACCGGACCCGAGTTGAGCGGGATTTGGTCTTCGTTCGGCGTGATGAACGTGAAGCTGCCGTTCGGGTTGAAGATCAGCGACCCGGTCGGCAGGGGGATGCCGGTGTTCGCGTACTTGGCCCGCACGGACAGCGACGACGTGAGGACGCTGCCCGGCGACGTGTCCGAGAAGTCGTTGGCGAGGACGCCGTTGTTCACGGACACGGTCAGCACGCGGCCGGCACTGGCCTCGTAGAAGTCCGCGTTGGCGATGATGGCGGGGACGATGCGGTCGTCCAGGCGGTCGATGGGGCCGCCGATGAGCCGGGCCTTGCGGGCCTCGTCTTGGGGGCGCGGGGGCCGAATAAAGCCGAGCATGATCGGGCAGCTCCTTGTGTTCCGGTGTGGTAAGGCGACGAGGCCGGTGCGAAGGGGTGGCGTCACCCGCTCCGTCCCGACGCCGTCTGGCCGGACGCCCATGGCGTGGCAGTCCTTGCCCTCAAGACGGTTTTCCGGTCCGCACTCCGGCCGACCCTCACCGTTCTGATGCTGCCAACTTCTTCGGCGGGGGCCGGCGCGGCCGGCGAGCGAAACGCCGCTTCCCGGGCCGGCAATGTGGGCGAAGCGCCCGGTCGTTCCGGGCAGTCAAACTCCCACGCTTCCCCGGGACGCACCGGTTCGACGGATTACCCCGCCCCGCGGATGCGACCGGGCCGATTTTCCCCTCGAGTTTTCCGCCCCGACGGCCGGACGAAACCGGCGCTGACAGGCCGGGCGGGCGCTGGTACTGTCGCCCCACTCGCGGCGGGTTCGGCCCCGCCGTTGTTGCCGCCCGTCCCCCAATCGAGGCTCCGACCCGCATGGACCGTACCCGCTGGAAGATCATGATCGGTGGCCTCGGCCTGGCCCTCGGCGGTCTCGCCGCCGTCGCCGGCGTCCCGGCCGCCAACGGCGTGTCGTGCGCCGGCAGCCCGACGCACACCGTCGCCCGCGTCGGCGACCCGCCGGTGCCGGTCCCCGCGCCCAAGGCGGCCGACCTGAAGCCGTCCGTGCCGGTGCCCCCGGCCCCGGCAACGATCCCGGCCCTCGGCCTGCCCGAGTTGCCGCCCGCCCCGGCCGCACTCCCCGTCCCGGACTTATCGGTGCCGATTTCGGTGCTCCCGTCGCCGGTGCCGGTGCCGCCCGTGGGTCCGGGCATCCCGGAACTGCCCCGGATTGTCATGCTGACGCCCGGACCCGTGAACCTGATTGAAGAGGCAGGACCGATCTCGGTCGCTCCATTTGAAGGCGTCCCATTCCGGGCGACGGTGCCCCCGGGAGTGAAGGTGCTGGTGCCGGCGGGCGCGCCGGCCTTCGGCTTGGAGCCTGCGATTCTGCCCCTGCCGCCGACGCCCGTCATCACGAGGCAACCGCTCCCCGCTGTTCCGACCGCGATTCCTTCGCAAACTTTCGTCGTGCAAGCGGAGCCGGTGTCGCCGCCGAAGCCGGTCCCACCGACGCCCGAACGGGCCAAGCCGATCGACGCGGACCTCGGGGACCGCATCGACCGCATTCCCCCGGCCAGCGTCGTGCCGACGCCGGCCGACGCGCCGAAACTGGCCGAGCGGAAGTTGAAGGTCATCCTGTCGATGGGCGACGAGCGGCCGCGGTTTGAAGTCCGGGACGGGGACGAGATTTACCTGAAGGTCGTGTGCGACCGCGTCGAAGTGAAGTCCCCCGGCGAGGGCGGCGTGAGCGTCTCGACGATGCGGGCCAGCGGCAAGGTGACCTTCGTCACCCCCGGCGGCGAGGGCACGTGCGACGAACTCGCCGTCCTGCCCGGGACCGGCCAGGTGATCGTCACCGGCAAGGTGTCGTTCACGTACAACTGGGGCAAGGTCGAGACGACGGTCACCGGCGAGAAGATGAACTTCCGCCTGGGGTCGAACACCGTCACCCCGTCCGCCGCCGCGGCCGGCGTCACCGGCGTCCCGGCGTCGTACACGCGCACCCGGTAATCTCGTTGGGGGGTACGCAGTAAGCACTCGTGGGAGGCGAATGTGGGGTTGGTCGAGGTACGCCCTGACGGCGTCGTGAATGATCGATCTCTTCGCCTCCACCCACTCTTCGCCTCCACCCAACTCACCCCCGCGAAGCCGCGAACCTCCAGCCGCAGGAACGCCCGCAGGGCCAGCCCGGTGCGGTTTCGCTGGGCCTTCGCCGAGCAGCACTGGCACCGCTCGATGCCCGTACACGGCAAGTGGATCCTCGCCCCCGACCCGCCCACCGCGTGCCCGCCGCGCCGCTCGCTTCCCGCCCCACGCGAACGGCGTCGGGTCCGCGGTCCCGTGCCCCGCCGCCGCCTCGAACCTGCCGGTGATCTCGCCCGGCGTCGAGGGGTGCTGGCCGTCCGAGGCGCGACGCTTGAGCACCCGCTGGATGCTCTCGGCCACGACCCGGCCGGCTGGGCGGAGATCGGCGGGGAGGCGTTCGCCCCGGGCTACTTCGTCTGGAACTCGGAGGTGGGTAAGCGGTCGGTCGGCATCCGGACGTTGTGGTTCCAGAAGGTGTGCGCGAACCACATCGTCTGGGACGCGGTCGAGGCGATCGACTTCGCCCGCAAGCACACGGCCCGCGTGAGCACGGCGCTGGACGACATCCGCCGGCACGTCGAAGCGCTCGTGGCCAAGCGCGACGAGCGGCGGGACGGGTTCGCGGCGGTGATCGAGAAGGCGATGCGGGAGTAAATCGGCAGCGACCCCGAGGAGGTGATGAAGGCGCTGGCCAAGTACGGGCTGAGTCGCTGGCTGGCGAGGCAGGCGGTCGAGATGGTGGCCGGCGGTCGGTTCACGATCTTGCCCTGGTGGACGCGCTGACGCGGTTGGTCGGTCAGGTGGAATACGCCGGCGACCGGGCGGCCCTGGACGTTCAGGCCGGGAGCCTGCTCGCCCTTGGCCGCGTGACGATCGATGCTGGACGGCGGCGGACCGCTGACGGTCAGGCCGGTAAGGAAGACGCGCGAGATTGGTCCCTGCACTACCGCCCGGTCGTCGATTGTCTCCCTTCCTGTTCAGACAAATGTCGTCGAAACCTGGCCATTTGATTCGATTGCAGACACTCGCGGCAATCGTGGCCGCAGTACGGACAGGCAGCCTTGGGTGTCGAGCAAAGAAAATTGGGAAACAGAACGAGGGTCACTCTGCCGTGGAGAGAATGCATGACCAGCTTTGGAACAATTACGAGTGGCCAATGGGTGGATCATGGATAGAATGCCACAATACCTGATTGCGACAACTCCCATCGCCTGCCGCCGCCCCGGCGCGAGGGACGAACCCCGGGCGGCCACCAGGAGAACTGCGATGAGCCCCACGACCCCGCCCGCCACTGCCGGCGCGGCCGGCTCCATTCCGACCGCAGCCGCAGTCAATGCGGACCGCGTCGCCACGGCCGCCCCCGGTTACCCGCTGAACCTCGGACAGATTCAGGGCAACATCCTGGGCGGGTTCAACAAGGACTTCCAGACCTTCCTGTTCCTGCGGTTCACCGACCAGGCGGCGGCCCGCGACTGGGTCGGGAGTATCGCCGGTGAGGTGGCGTCGGCCGCCGAGGTGGCCGCGTTTGATGGTTTGTTCAAGTTGATCAATGGCCGCCGCGGCGGGGAACTCGGCGTGTTGAAGGCGACGTGGATGAACATCGCCTTCACGCACACGGGCATCGACTATCTGGGAGCGAGCGAGGCGGGCCAGTTCCCCGTGGAGTTCAAGCAGGGGATGAAGGCGCGGGCCGCCGCGAACAAGGACGGCGGCGAGAGCGCCCCCGTGAAGTGGGTCGCAGCCTTGCAGGGCGAGATCCACGCCCTGATGATCGTCGCCGCGGATGCGCAAGAAGATCTCGGCGAGCACGTCCTTCGCTACGTCCACAACATGGGTATCCACGGCGTCCAACTCGCCTACCTCCAGGAGGGGGCGGTCCGGCAGGACGAGCCGGGCCACGAGCATTTCGGGTTCCGGGACGGCGTCTCCCAGCCCGGGGTCAGGCACCTCGACAGCCACGTCGGGTCGCTGACAGGAGGGGACGGGAAGGCGAAGCCGATTCACGGCAACCCCGGACAGGACCGGCTCCACGCTGGCGAGTTCATCCTCGGCTACCCGACGCAGAAACTCGAACGGAAGGACTGCGGCGGCAAGACGGTCAACCCGAACCCCGACGAGGGGCCGCTCAGCCCGGAGCATCAGGCCAAGGACGGGGACAAATTCGTAGTCGTAACGGAGGACTTGCCGGCGTGGGGTACGAACGGGTCGTACCTCGTCTTCCGCCGGCTCGCCCAGAACGTGGGCGGCTTCCACGACATGGTCCACGATCTGGCCAAGCACGGAAAACTCGGCACGCACGACCCGGCCGTGGCCGGGGCCAAGCTCGTCGGCCGGTACAAGAGCGGCGCGCCGCTCGAACTGACCGAGGACCAAAAAGCCCTGATCGCCGCAGCGAAGCTGCCCGCCAACTTCGACTCGACAAGGGGCGACCCGTCCCGAGCCGTCGCCCAGGCGCTCGGGGTGACCGACCAGACGCGGGCGAACGAGGGCGACCTGGCCGAGGACCGGCGACTGAACAACCACTTCGAGTACGGCAACGACCGGGGGAACCTCGTGCCGCGGGCGGCCCACATCCGCAAAGTCTACCCGCGGGACGAGGAGCGGCCCGACGGCGACGAGAACGACTCGCAGACGCACCGGATCCTGCGCCGCGGCATCCCGTTCGGTACGTCGTTCCGGCCCAGCCTCGGGGCGGCGGGCCACGGCGGCAAGCCGGGCGTCGAGGAACCGGGCGACCGAGGCCTGCTGTTCCTCTGCTACCAGAGCAGCATCCGACGGCAGTTCGAATTCCTCCAACAGCAGTGGGTCCACAACAAAAACTTCCCCGCGAGCGACGACGGCCAGGATCCGATCATCGCCCAGACGGCGGACGGCAAGTTCGCGCTCCAGGATGGGGCGGGCGCGATCAAGTCTCACGTCGAGATCATGCAGTTCGTCCGGATGACCGGCGGCGAGTACTTCTTCCAGCCGTCGATCGCTGCGCTGACGACCGAACTCGGCAACAGCCCGGCGAAATCCACCAGCCTGCCAACCCTCGGCCTACCGGACCTCGGCGACATCGACGCCCCAGGGGCCGACCCGTGCGCCGCGGCTGAGTAAGGATCGACGCGGAGTGCGTAACGGAACCGGGTCGGGCGGAGGCAGGCCATGGCGAACGGGAATGCATTGCCCATCACGGTCGCGGCCGGACCGCTCCAGGCCCGCCTTTTCCGCGACTCCGGCCGCGTCTCGCTCGTCGGCCCCGACCTCGGCGGGGCGGCGTTGGCGAATGAAGTCATGGTCTCGCCGCCGTCCGCCTGGGTGGCCGGCCAAACCGTCTCGGTCGGCCGCGTGCTTTCTTCGGCGGACATCCCCGGCGGCATCGAGGCGGTGCAGGAGTTCGGCACCGCCAAAGTCCGGGTGCAGCTGACCTTCCCCACCGACGGCGTGTTGCGGTACGAAGTGATCGACTGGGGCGGCGTGGCCCCGGAGCAGACCTCCTTTTCCGTAGCCGCGACGCCGGGCGAGCGCGTCTACGGCATGGGCGAGAAGTTCAATCCGCTCGACCAGACGGGCAAGACGGCGCTCGTCCAGACGTTCGACCAGCCCGGCGACAAGGGCGACCGGTCGTACAAGGTCGTCCCCTAGTTCGTCAGCACCCGCGGCTACGGCGTCCACCTCGACTCGACCGCCGAGAGCCGCTTCGACCTGGGCCACACCGCCGCCGCCCGGTTCGAGGTCACCTGTCCGACGGGAAGGCTGCGGTATCACGTCGTCTACGGCCCGCGGCTGACCGACGTCGTCTCCCGCTACACCGGCCTGACGGGGCGGCCAACCCTGCCCCCGCCGTGGGCGTTCGGCCCGTGGATTTCGTCCGACGTGTGGCGCAACGGCGGCGAGGTCCGCTACGCCGTCGAGAAGTTCCGCGAGCGCGGCATCCCCGCCTCGGCGTTCGTCTTCGATTCGCCGTGGTCGGTGGCTTACAACGACTTCGACTTCAACATGACGCAGTTCGGTCAGGGGGCATTTCGAGGGTCGGGACTTCGCCGGGTTCGGCTCGCTCGCGCAGACGATGAGTTTCCTCCAGCAGAACGGACTGAAGGTCGTGTGCTGGCTGACCCCGCTGGTCAACGTGTCGTCGAAGGAAGCGGACCGTCACCTTAACGGCGTGCCGAGGCAAAACCTCGGACTGTCGAGCAAATCCGCGGCGGGCAAAGCTGGTGGCTTCTTCGTCCGCAGCGGGCCGGGCGGGCCGCCGCTCGTGGTCGGTTGGTGGAAGGGGAAGGGAAGCCACGTCGATTTCACGAACCCGGCGGCGCGGGACTGGTTCCTGGGGCAACTGCGGAAACTTCGCGACGACAGCCGGGTCGTCACCCACAGCGGGGCGAAGGAGCCGGCCGTCTGCGGGTTCAAGGCAGGGGCGGGGATTTAATCTCCCGGCACTTTGGGCCGGATGGTGACGCTCCACTTGGGCAGAGTCGGCGAGCGGGTGAGTCGCTCGGCGATGGGCCGGAAGGCCGCCTTCGTCAGCCGGACGCCCCGCTCGTACGCCCCGACCAGTTCGCCGACCAGCGGGTGGACGCCCCGCCACGTCATCGACCCGGCCCACCGCAGCACGTCCGCCACCGACGACAGCAGCGCCCCGTTCCAGTGCCGCTCCAGAACGCCCCAGCACCGCTCCACCGGGTTATACTTGCTGTGGTACGGCGGCAGGTACGCCAGTTCGACCTCCACCCCGTGGCGGTCGGCGAACGCGACCATCCGCGCCATGAACTGCGTCCGCGAACTGCCCACCTCGGGGCCGTTATCGAGTTCGACGTGCAACCGCGTCGCCCCGGCGTGAACCGCCCGGCGTTCCGTCCACCACCGGTCGATCCCGTCGGCGACGAAGTCGCTGGTGTCCCGGGAGTGGCCGAACAGAAGCCACGGCTGTTGGATCGCCACCGGCCCGCGGTTCAACTCGAGGATGCCCAGCGGCACCAGCACGGCGGTCGGGGCCATGTCGTGGTCGAGGGCCTTCACCGGCCCCGCCCCGCGGGCCTCGCCGCCGCGCGAGAAGTCGCCGACCTTCACCTTGGCCTTGGTGTCGAGGGAGATACTGAGGGCGTCCGGGTCGGCCGCGGTCCGGGCGCGGGTGTCCTGGACGTTCTCGAAGATGGCGTCGGTCGCGGGGACTTTTTTTTCGGGCCGGGCCTTGAGGACGCGGCGGAGGCGGTACCCGAGGCGGTTGAGGACCTCGCCGACGGTCTGTCGGCACGGAACCTTGCCGGCCAGTTCGGGGACGGCCAGCAGCGCCTCGCGGACGGCCTCGGCGGTGACGCGGGTGAAGGCGAAGGCGGTCTGGAACTTCGGGTCGGCCTGGGCGTGCGGGTCGATCGGGCGGCGGACGTGCCGTTCGAGTTCGGGGTACACCGCCTCGGTCGTCTTGCGGCCGCGGGACGCGAAGTCTTCGACGCACCGGATGCCGGACCGGAGTTCGTTCCGGCCGGTGCGGACGGCGTCCCGTCCCCAGCCGAAGGCGGACTCGGCGCGGCGGGCGGACCCGCCGCAGTACCGGACGGCCACCTCGGCCTGGAACCGTCGCCGCTCGTGCCCGGTGAGCAGCGTCGCCGCCAGCAGGAGGGTCGGGACGACGTCGTCGGCGATTGCGGGCATGGTGCCTCCTCCGTGAGGCACGCCTTGTGCCCGATTCCGCACGACGATGGTAGATCACCTTCCCGCGGATGCCTTACTCCTAGCCGCGTGAAGTATAACGCGCCGCCTTCGGCTCCGCCGCAGGCGAGCGGCCCACGTGAGTGGGCTGTTCCCGCACGGAATGCGAGTGAACGTCGTCGGACAAGCGCCAAAAACTTCCCCCGGCTTGCCGCCTCCCGGCCGTGGGGAAAACCGCATCGTCAGTGGCCCTCTAAGCACCGGAGTTGGCGAGCGGCGGAGGAAAATCGCCGAGCAGTTGCTCCTGGGTCCGGATTCGGACACGCTTGGCCGAGTTCATGTCGAGCGCGAGGATCAACGCCCGGCTGGTCGGTGTCCGCCCAACGACCAGGTATCCCGACCACTCGAAGTGGTTCTCCCAGCTCATGGTTCTCGCATGGAACATCGGTGCCGGGTGCCCACTTTCGGGGTCACGCAGTTCGAGCTGGTTCGATTTCGAGAGGTTACAAGGCGAACACGATCAGGCCAGGTTGTCCACCTCGTCGGAACCGCTTCGGCTCGTGGGAATGATGTGTTCGACGTGAAACGTGCCGACCTGACCCGGCTCGTACACCTTGCAGTATTCGCAACGGTCACCGGCCCGGCCGGTAACAAGCTCGCGCTTCTTGGCTGCAGAAAGTGGCGAGTCCGACCCGTCGCCAGTCGTACTCACGATGCCTTCTGGTGTGTGGAAGTAATCGCGTCGTCGATGATCGCCTGGAGCGTGTCGAAGAATTCGTTTAGCCGCACGAGTTCGGCGTACTCGGCCGGCGTAATCGTGCCCTCATTGTTCTTCTCCATCAACTCCTGAAGTTGCTTGTTTTGTTCGACCGGTCTTAGCTCGGCTATGCGTTCGTAGAGGACACCACGGGGTTCGTCAGGCGACCGGGGGGCGAGCCATGCGGCGGCCAGACTCGTTAGAGTTGAGGTGTATGTGGGGACGACCTTTGCCATCGCCGCGAAGCCGTAGGGGTGATGACTCACCAGGGAGGGTTCGTTCTTCACGCGGAACAGCCACCCCGCCATAATATCTAACATATCGATCCCAATGCACCACAACTCTCTAAAGTCATCCTGACCCTGTTTGTGGAGAATGCCGCGACGGAGGACATCCCGACACTTGGTGGCGTGCTCCAAGGAATCAGGTTCAAAAGCAGCCGAGTGCTGGTCAAGGGACGCGGTCAACCGCGCTTCGTCGGGCCGACTACCGACGTGGGGGAAACCTCTTAGAGTGGGCAATGCTTCCCGTTCGATTTCATCGACGGTCGTCATCAGTCGCCCCCATCAGTGTTACTCGGATTGTACCAGACTCCGTCGCCCGCGGGAAAGCGCTCTTGCCGCAATCCTTAGAATGCCGATAAAGATTATCAGGCAACTGCGGGAGTGCGGGCGATGGTCACAAACCTGACGGCAACCACCGATGTCCTCGCGGCGGCCAACCTCGCGCTGGCGGACGCTTCGCCGCAAGAGGTGTTGCGCTGGGCGGTCGGGCAGTACCACCCCCGGTTGCTCATGGCCACGGCGTTCGGGGCCGAGGGCTGTGCCATCATGCACATGCTCGCCGAGATCGAGCCGGGCGTGACGCTGATTAACCTCGACACCGGCTATCAGTTCGCCGAGACGCTCGACCTCAAGGACCGCATCGCCAAGCGGTACGGACTCGATGTCATCGCCATCCTGCCCGAGTCGAGCGTGCCCGACTACGAGGCGGCCCACGGCGGACCGCTCTACAACCACCGGCCGGACCAGTGCTGCCACGACCGCAAGGTCTTGCCGCTGCAAAAGGCGATGGCGGAGTACGACCCGCTGGCCTGGATCAGCGCCATCCGCCGCGACCAGACGGCCAACCGGGCGACGACGGCCGAGGTCGTCCAGTGGGACGCGAAGTTTCACGTGGTCAAGGTGAACCCGCTGTTGAACTGGACCAAGGCCGACGTTTGGAAGTTCATCACGGACCACGACGTGCCGTACAACCCGTTGCACGACCAGAACTACCCGAGTATCGGCTGCTGGCCGTGTACGCGGGCGGTGATGCCGGGCGAAGACGACCGGGCCGGCCGCTGGGCGGGGCAGGTCAAAAAGGAGTGCGGGCTGCACGTCGTGGAGCACAAGGACGGGTCCGGAATCTGAGTCGGGAATCGGGTGTCGGGCGTCGGGTTTGGTCGGAACGGAAACCTGCGGAGCGAACCGTCGATGGACTGCTTGCGACACCCGACACCCGACACCCGACACCCGATTCCCCGCAAAGGGGCAGCCTGATGTTCCTGTCCGCGAAGGCCGAGTACGCGTCGCTGGCGATGCTCGAACTGGCCGTGCAGTACGGCGACCCGCGGCCGGTGCGCCTCGCCGACCTCGCCGACAAGCACGGCATCCCGCAGCGGTTCCTCGTGCAAATTCTCTTGCAGTTGAAGGGCGCGGGGCTGGTGTCCAGCGTCCGCGGCGCGGCCGGCGGCTACCAACTCGCCCGGCCGCCCGAGGAGATCACCCTGGCCGACGTGTTGGGCGTCATCGACCGCGCCGACGCCCCGGTCGCCAAGAACAACCGGCCGACCAACCGCGACGGCGAACTCAGCGCCCTGGCGGCGTCCCTGCACGCCGTCTGGGACTCGATCCAGGAGTCCCGGGCGAAAATCCTCCGCAAGACGACGCTCGCCCTGCTCGTGGAGACCGGCCAGGGCTTGCAGTACGTCATTTGACCTCCGTCCTTCGTCCTCGGTTAGTTGTTATTTGGGTTGGTCGAGGACGAACGACGTGACACCGGACCAATCGCAAATAACGCGTAACGAATTGCAAAGGACCAAGCGATGCCTGATCTGATCGTTCCCCACGGCGGCACCCCGACCCCGGTGAGCCGCACGGTGGCCACCCTGCCGGCGCTCACCACGACGCCGATCCCGGTGTCCGACGCCGACCTCTCGACGCTGTACCGCATCGCCGACGGGGCGCTCTCGCCCTTGACCGGGCCGATGACCAAGGCGGAGTACACGCAGGTGATGGAGGAGGAAGTCGTCGTCCGCGGCGGCAAGAAGTACGCCTGGACGATCCCGCTCGCCTTCCCGGTGGACGAAGCCCTCGCCAAGACGCTGCAAACCGGCACCGCCTACCCGCTGACCAACTCGGCCGGCGCGGTCGTGGGGCACCTCCAGTTGAAGGACGTGTACCCCTGGAACAAGCCGCTGTACAACGCCGCCGTGTACAGCACGACGCGGACCGACCACCCCGGCGCGCGCATCGCCACCGACGACCCGCGCACCTTCCTCGTCGGCGGCGAGGTGTCGGTGCTGCCGCAGCCGAAGAACCCGCACTTCGGCGACCTGATCTTGACCCCCGCCGAGACGCGGGCGCTGTTCAACAAGGTCGGCTACCAGCGAGTCGTCGCCTTCCAGACGCGCAACGCCTTGCACCGCGCCCACGAGTACGCCTTGGTGGTGGGCCTCGAACGGCTGACCCGTGAAGGCCATTTCGCCGGGGCGGTGCTGAACCCCCTCGTCGGCGAGACCAAGTCGGACGACGTGGACGCCGTCACCCGCATGAAGACGTACCGCGCGCTCATTGACGGCAAAGTGTTGGGCGAGGGCGACATCGACGAAGCCTTGTGGACCAAGGTCGGCCGGCCGTTCTCGGACCACATGCACCTGCTCGGACTGGACATCAAGATGTTCTACGCCGGCCCGAAGGAGGCGGTGATGCACGCCATCTACCGGCAGAACTACGGGTTCACGGACATCATCATCGGCCGCAAGCACGCCGACGCGCCTTACGACGACAAGAGCGAAATCTGGGACGGCCTGGCGGCGCACCGCAAGTTCGACCAACTCCGCGGCGAGCTTGTCATCAACCCGGTGAAGGTCGGCTTCGCGGCCTACTACGCCGAGGCCGGCCGCGTGCGGCTGGTGGAGGAGGCCCCGAAGGAGTGGAAGATGGTGAGCATCTCGGGCACCGACCTCCGCGCCCAACTCGGCAAGGGCGAACTCCCGAACCCCGGCATCATGCGCCCCGCGACCGCCCAAGTGCTGATCGAAAAGTACAAGGCGGGGTGAGGCGTCGAGTCACAACGGGCGGGCTTCAGTCCGGTGTGACCACCTCGCCACCGTCCAGAGAGGTCATCGCTACCACGGCGTCGTGCGCTCCGTAGCGGAGTAGTCGGACGCCCCCGTCGGCGAACAGGAAGTTCGCGCCGCCAGGGTGAAGGCTCCAAAAGTGGTGGCGGTCACAGGGATTTCCTGGCCGCCCAGGGCCGAACCGCAGCGGCTGCCGACACGGGTCGCCGAACGTCAGGAATTCGCCGGTCACCCACAATAACGCCTCCGGCCCGTACAAGTCGCCCCACACCCCGAGCGGGGACACGAACGTGTACCACTTCCCCGCTTGCAAGGTGTCCGGCGGCGGCCGCTCGCCGACTGCAATCGTCGTGCTCGTCCCGTCACGGATATCCGCGATTCGGGTTCCTGGGGACCGGCCCAGAACCCCGCCACGAGGCCCGTCGGCCCCGATGTATCCGGTCGTGGCGACCGTGAGTCTGTCTCGGTCAATTACGGGGGTAGAGAATCGGCCGTCCGCCGGGCAAAGGTACGGCTTGACGACCGTCCCCAGTCCGACATGAGGCGGGTTGTCGAACACCCGGTACGGTGCCAACTGGTTCGCTTGTGTCGTCGCCGAGGAAAGCGCGTCCTCACCTATCTGCGGGAGGATGCGGGCGAACCAGGTGATCGAGAAGTACTTGGTCGGATCCCAGGTCGTCCCCGGCACTGACGCCGGGAAGCGCCCCGTCTGGTCGTGATAGGTGTGCAGGGCTAACCCGACCTGCTTCAAGTTGTTCTGGCACGCCACACGCGCCGCCGCCGCCCGGACCTTCTGGACGGCCGGGATCGTCAGCCCGAGGAGAACCCCAATAATCCCCAGGACGACGAGGACTTCCACCAACGTCACGGCCCGACGCGCCGTCACAGTCCGCCCCCTTCCCGCTGGGTGATGATGCGGATCGATGCGGTGTGCGTACTGTCCCCCACGCGAACCGACAGGGGCACCGTGTACTCTCCGGATGCGATGCCGGGGATGACGGAGACGGTCACTCGGCACACTGAACTCGTCGAGGGGTGAACAGTGACCTCGATCCCGGCCGGTGCGGTCGGGCACTCCACAACTGCCCCACCGCCCCCCAGACACTGCACCAAGACATCGGCCGAGTCGAGTGGCCCCGACGAACTCGCGCGGGGCAAGTAGACGACCCTCGGACTGACCTCGACCGGTGCGGTGACGCGCCCCGTGACCCGGATCAGTTCGGGCGTGGACCGCCCCGCGACATAAACACTGATAGTGGCATCGATTTCGCCCGGCTCGGTAGCCTCCACGCTGATTTGGAGGCGTCCGATAGGCATCCGAAACGGCGTCGCGGCACGATCCGCATCGGGCGGCCCAAGGGTGACCCGGACGGTAGGGTTGTCGCAGACGAACCTCTCGACGGCCCGCGCCGGCGTCGCCACGTCGAACAGCTCCACGGTTGCTCGTCGGGTTGGGCCGACGGGCACGGCACCGAACACCACGTTGGGCGGGACGGCGAGCAGGCCACCGATGATTTGGTCAACCACGATCGCAACGGCGGCTTCCGGGGCGGCAACGTCGTTGGTGTTGAACCGGACGATCGACTGCATCGGTTCTCCGACGACACCCGAGACAGTGCGGCGGTGTCGAATCACAGCCGACTCGTTCGCGGCCAAACGAATCGTCTCGAAGCGGGCGAATTGTCCGCCGGTGTCGCGCTCCAACGCCTCGCACGCGCAGCCGGTTCGGAAGTCGCTGAGGACCAGTTCGCCACCGCCGGCGTTGGCGACCGTGAACCGACCCTCGGCGATCGTGTTGAGTTCCACCGTCCCGACGTGAACTTCCGGTTGGCACGCCAGCCGTGGCTCACTCGGCGGGGCAGGCCGAGTTGCAGGTAGGGTGGACCACGCCGCGGCGCAGAGAGCTACCACGACGATGCAGCCGACGCCGACGGACCAGGACCGTGCCACGGGTGGCCTCCCTCAATTGAAATTGAAGTGATGCAAGGGGGAGTTATTTTTCGAGGCGGTTCTGGCGGACCCGGCGGATCAGCCACAGCGTCAGGCCCAGCGCGAGGAAGGCGATGCCGGCCGGCAACAGCCACTGGCTCCGCGGGGTCGGTTCGACCTCAGTCGCCTGCTGGGGCACCGACGCTTGCTCGACGGCGGCCGTCCGGTCGATCGAAATGGAAGGCGGTAGTCCGCCTGCGGCGTACATCGGTTCGCCGCTAGCATTCTTGGCCGGCAGCTTGGGGTCACCGGTCGAGTCCGCGCGTTTCAAAGTGTTGGCAATGTCATCTTTCACGAGAATACCCGGCGGAAAGCGGAACGCGAAGGCATCCGCTGGCAACGGCTTCGTCGCTGTAGCTTTGGTGAATTTCGCAACCCACCCGGACGAGGCCACGCCCGGCTTGAGGATGGTGCGACGACAAGCCGTCGGGAAGTAGACGCCGGGTGCGACTTCCGAAAAACCCTCGGCGACACTTTCAAAGGTTTTGCCATCTGGTGTCGTGACTCGGCTTTTAGTCACCCAATAGTTGAACGCCGGGTCGAGCCAGAAGATAAAATCCGTCGTCTCGGTGGGTACGTCCAGTCGGATGAGATTGCGGCCCGAAACGGCGTCCGAACGTGCGCGGGGTTTGTTAGAACGCTTGACGAGTGCCTCGACGGTGCGGGATTGGAAACTCACACCGTCCGCGTGTTGAGCGAGAGAATATTTCCAGACATCGACGAGCAGAGTGTTAGGCCGTGTTGATTGAACCTGGGGCGTCGGACGTTCGCCGGAGTCACTTTAGCCAGAGCGTGATCGCGGCGAACAGCACCATCCCCAGGAAGTTCCGC
>JAYTSV010000089.1:0-69521 GCA_043745465.1 Fimbriiglobus sp. | reverse complement strand
CCGGCTCGGCAAACCCCACCGGAAGCAAGGCCAAGCAGAGGGAGAGAGCCGTCCCGGCTCGTTACCAACCCTCGGGTAGGCTGCTCGACCCGCCGGGCAACCGGCGGGCTAGATAAATGACCGTCTCCCTGGGGGCAACCTCGGGTGACAAAACCCGGCTTACAGGCCGCCCGACGGACCAGCCCGGGATTCCTGAACCGCCGCGCCGCCCGTATCATGCGGGCATGCACCGGCGCGACTTCTTCCGCCCGCCCGCCGTCCTGGAACCTCCGGGCCTGCCGCGGCATTCCCTCGGCGACCTGTCGCTGGTCCGCGTCTCCCGCCGGGCGATGGCCACGACCTTCGAGGTCGCCCTGCCCTTCGGCACCCCCGACGCCCTGGCCGCCGCCGAGGACGCCCTCGACCTCATCGACGGGGTCGAAGACCAACTCACCGTCTACCGCAACTCCAGCGAAGTCGCACGGCTCAACGCCACCGCCTTCGGCCGCAGTGTCCCCGTCGCCCCGACTCTGTTCGACTTGCTGACGCAGTGCGCCGAATGGACGCGCGACACGGCCGGGGGCTTCGACATCGCCGTCGGGGCGTTGATCGCGTCGTGGGCGGCGCACAAGCGCGACGGCCGCATCCCGCCGGCGGGCGACCTGGCGACGGCCCGGGCGAATTCCGGCGCGCGGCACGTGATGCTCGACGCCCGAACGCGGTCCGTGAAGTACCGCCAGCCGCACCTGTCGCTGAACTTCGGCAGCGTCGGCAAAGGGTATGCCCTGGATCGTGCGGCCGAAATGATGCGCAATCGCTGGGGCATTGGCTCCGCCCTGTTGCACGGCGGCGGCAGTAGCGTGCGGGCGATCGGCACGCCGCCGGGACACCCGCGGGGCTGGCCGGTGGCGGTCCGGCACCCCTCGGGCGACGGCCTGTTGGGCACCATTTACTTGCAGGACCAGGGCTTGGGCACGTCGGCCGCGACCTTCCAGTTCTTCGAGTTCGCGGGCCGCCGGTACGGCCACGTGCTGGACCCGCGTACCGGCGGCCCGGCGACCGGCACCGAGAGTGCGAGCGTCGTCGCCCCGACGGCCGCGCAGGCCGACGCCCTTTCGACCGCGTTTTTTGTGCAAGGCGCGGACGCCGCGAGCGAGTACATTCAACCGAGGCCCGGTCTCGCCGCGTTGATCCTCCGCACCGACCGACCGACCGCCGACATCGTCACTTCACCCCCCGGGAATCGTTGATGGACCTGCCCCTGCCCATTCAGGTGATCTACGCCGGCCTCGGCGGCAGCCTGCTCGCGCTCATCGTCGCCACGGCCCAGCAGAAGTGGCAGCCGCGCGTCTTCTTCCTGCTGGCCCTGCGGCTCGCCATCGGCTGGCACTTCCTGTTCGAGGGCATGAACAAGATCCAATCGCACGTCGTCGGCGCGACCGAGACCACGAAGCCGTTCACGTCCGCCCCGTACTTTGAAGCCGGCGAAGGCCCGGTCGCCGAGTACATGCGCAAGACGTACCTCGACGACCCCGAAGCAAAGCTGTACGACCTCGTCCGCCCGGTCGGCAACCCGCAGACTGTCGGCGACCTGATGGGCAACGGCTTCGAGGCGACGCTGACGGCCGAGTTCGCCAAGCCCGGGGCCGCCGCGAACCTGGCCCACGCTTACGTGACCGCGCCGGCCGGGCCGGGCTTCGCCGCGTCCGCCGCTAAGGCCGTCCTGGCGATGCCGCTCAACGGCGTCGGCACGCGATTCCTGGCCGACGTGTCCGTAGGCCCGCTGCGCGACACCGTCGAAGCCAAGATCGTTCAGGCGATGCCGACGCTCGCGGCGCAACGCTTCGAGTCGCTCGTCCCGGCCTTCCGGACGAAAGCCGACGAACTGCGGGGGGCCAAGATTAAGGACGAGTTGTTGATCGGGAAGCTCGACAAGGCGAAGGCCGGGTTCGACGAGAAGGCCCCGAAGGTGGTCGAGAACGCCCGGCTGAACTACGCCCGCTGGGCCGTCGGCCTGGACGCCAAGGACGCCAAGAAGAAGTACGTCAGCGGCGAGATCGCCCAGACCGTGCCGGCCCGCCTGGCGGACTACGAGAACCGCAAGAAGGACTACGCCGAGTTGATGAGCCGCAAGTCGGTGGACCTCGGCCGCTCGACGCTGTTCGCCAAGCTGACCGCCACGAAGGCCGACATTGCCACCGTCCGCACCGACCTCGTCAAGGACGGCGAAGCCTACCTCACCGACGCCAAAGCCGACCTCGTCAAACTCGCCGGCCTGGACGCCAAGGACGCCCCGGTCGAGCCGACGCCGAAGTCGAAAATCCTGATGCTCGACTACCTGACGATGGGCACGCTGACCGCCGCGGGAGCCTGCCTCATCATCGGCCTCGGCACCCGGATCGCCGCGCTGGCGTGCGCCGGGTTCTTGATCCTGACGTACCTGACGCACCCGCCCTTCCCGTGGATCGCCAACCCGCCGGGCACCGAGGGCAACCCCGTGTTCATCAACAAGAACATGATCGAAACCATCGCGCTGTTCGTGATCGCGTCGGTCCCCAGCGGCAGTTGGCTGGGCATCGACGGCCTAATCGCCCGCGTCGTCTTCGGCCGCCGCGACGCGGCCGTGTGATTTTTGAACGTCCCGCGGACTCCGGGCGCTCACGCTTCCGGCTCACCCGGAATGACTTTGACGCCCGAAACCCAGAACCTTGACCCCGCCAATCTCTCTCCTCCCGGAGCCTCACTCATGGCACTCGACCTGACCGCCGAGCAGAAGGACGTCGGCCGCAAGAACTTCGACGCGGCCAGCGGTAGCATCAACCGCCGCACCTTCATCGGCACCGCCGCCGGCGCGGCCGCGGCCATCCCGCTGTCGGCCGGCGTCTACTTCGGCTACCAGTCGCTCGGCGGCAAGCCGGTCAAGACGGCCATCATCGGCTGCGGCGACGAGGGCGGCGTCCTCGTCGGCGAGCACAACCCGCAGTTCGTCGAGTTCATCGCCGCCTGCGACATCCGGCCGTTCAACGAGAAGCGCATCCTCAACGGCGACCCCAAGGTGCCGTTGCGCAAAGGCTTCATCTACCACTACGGCAAGGCCCGCACCGCCGAGATCGGCGAGAAACACTTCTACAAAGACTACAAGGAGATGCTCGACAAGGAGAAGGACATCGAGGCGGTCGTGATCGCCTTGCCCTTGCACCTCCACGCTTCGGTATCGATCGAGTGCATGAAGCGCGGCAAGCACGTGCTGTGCGAAAAGCTGATGGCCCACGACATCACCGAATGCAAGGCGATGATCAAAGCGGCCAAGGACAACAACGTCATCCTGTCGATCGGCCACCAGCGGCACTACTCGATGCTGTACGCCCACGCGCTCGAAGTCGTGAACTCGGGCGTCATCGGCGACATCAAGCACATCCGGGCGCTGTGGCACCGCAACAACTCGTGGCCGGTCGTGCCCGAGGACAACTGGGTCAAGACCAGCGACGTGCTGCAGCCGGTCCTGAAAGACGGCTGGTATCCGGCCATCGTCCAGGAGGACTACGACGCGTTGGTGAAGCCCGGCCCCAACGGCAAGAAGCCGCTCGTCGAGGAGTACGGCTACAAGGACATCAACGAGCTGATCCGCTGGCGGATTTTCAACCGCACCGGCGGCGGGCTGATGGCCGAACTCGGCTCGCACCAGCTCGACGCCTGCTCGATCTTTTTGGGCAAGGTCAAGCCGATCTCGGTCATGGGCGTGGGGGCGAAGTCGTTCTACGGCCCCGGCAAGAACGAGCGCGACGCGGACGACCACGTGGCCGTCACTTACGAGTTCCCCGGCAAGAACCACCCGCAGGGGGTCAACAAGGGGACCGACACGTCGGACGTGGTCATCGTCACGTACTCCAGCATCAACACCAACGGCTTCGAGAAGTACGGCGAGTGCCTGATGGGCAGCCGGGGGACGATGGTCGTCGAGGCCGAGACCGACGTGTACCTGTACAAGGAAGGCCAGCCGGGTAAGCCGGCCGAGGCCGACGCGAAGAAAACGGCCGTGAGCGTGACCTCGACCGCCGCCGGCAAGCCGGCCATCGAGGCGTCGAGCACCTGGGGCGGGCCGAGCGCGTCGGCGGTCAAGGCCGAGGGCGGCCCGGCGGCGGCCGTCAGCCGCGGCTACCGCGAGGAGATGGAGCACTTCGCCTACTGCATCCGCAAGTGGGACAAGGCCAAGGGGTACGCGAAGGGCGAGAACGGCAAGTACGCGCAAGACCTGCCGCGCTGCCACGGCGAGGTGGCGATGGCCGACGCGATCCTGGCCCTGACCGCCAACCTGGCGATGAAGCACCGCACCCGCATCGAGTTCCAGCCCGAGTGGTTCGACAGCGCCAGTTCCGCCAACCCTGAAGCGATGTTCGACGGTAAAAAGCAGGCGTAAGCCGGCTCACCACAGAGCTACAGAAAACCGATTCACCACAGAGTGAACGGAGAGCACAGAGCAGAAAAGAGAGAAAGAGTTTAAAAGTGGCAAGGCCAGTCGCGGAGACTCTCGACCGGCGTAGCCGCACTCTTGCTCTCTTGGTTTGCTCTGTGCTCTCCGTTCACTCTGTGGTGAATCGGTTTTCTGTAGCTCTGTGGTGAAACTCTTGTTGGGGGTCCGTCCGTGGCCGAGAAGTTTCCGTTCGTCGAACAGGTCGTCATGGCCGGGCACATCATCGACTCCCTGCTGCTCTCGAAGGTCGTGGACGCCATCCAGGTGCGCGGCGGGCAGTACAACATCGACTCGCTGAAACTCGGCGACCGGTCGGACGACCCCAGTGAAGTCCTCATCGAGGTGCGGGCCGAGACGCCGGCCAAGCTCGACGCCCTGCTCGCCGAAATCCACTCGCACGGCGCGGTCCCGGTCCACAGCGCCGACGCCGCACTCGCCCCGGCCGACATCGCCGGCGCGTTCCCGGACGGCTTCTACTGCACGGCCAACTTCCGCACACAAGTCCGCTTGCACGGCGAGTGGGTCGAGGTCGAGGACCAGGAGATGGACTGCGGCCTGCTCGCCGACCCCGAGGGGCTGGCCGTGCGCTGCGTGCCGATGACCGGCGTGCAGGTGGGGGACGCGATCGTCGTGGGCCGCGGCGGCGTGCGCGTCTTCCCCCCGGAGGCCGAGATCCGCAAGCGGAACCTGTTCGAGTTCATGGCCGGGCCGGTGTCGAGCGAGCGGCCCAAGGGCGTGACGGTCCGCGAGATCGCCAAGGCGATGCGGCACGCCAAGGCGGCGGGCGAGAAGATTCTGGCCGTCCTCGGCCCGGCCGTCGTCCACACCGGGGGCGGCGAGCACGTCGCCGAACTGGTCCGCCGCGGTTACGTGCAGGTGATCTTCGCCGGCAACGCCTTCGCCACCCACGACATCGAGCAGGCCCTGTACGGCACCAGCCTGGGCGTGTCGCTCGACCACGGCCTGCCGACCGACGAGGGCCACGAGCACCACCTGCGGACGATCAACACCGTCCGCCGGCTGGGCGGCATCCCGCAAGCGGTCGCGGCCGGCAAGCTCACGTCCGGCGTGATGTTCGAGTGCGTGAAACGCGACATCCCGACGGTGTTGTGCGGCAGCATCCGCGACGACGGCCCGCTGCCCGAAGTCATCACCGACGCCCTGGACGCCCAGGCCGAGATGCGCAAGCACGTCCCCGGCGTCGGCTTCTGCCTGATGGTGGCGACGACGCTGCACAGCATCGCCGTCGGCAACCTGCTCCCGGCGTGGGTCAAGGTCGCCTGCATCGACATCAGCCCGGCGACCGTGACGAAGCTCATGGACCGCGGCACGACCCAAACCGTCGGCATCGTCTCGGACGCCGAACCGTTCCTGCGGGCACTGGTGGCGGAACTGGCGACCGGCCGGTAATTTGTGCTGGCAACTTTTACAATCCGGCCGGGGCGAAATGACAATCCCCGACCCGGCCCGCTTGAAAACTCTGGAAATTGCAGTACATCGCGCGCGAATTGCCCATTGGCACGGCGACTGCTTTAACCACTTCCGTCGGAGTGAACTTCCCCCCAAATAAGTCACGACGGCAATGGTTTCGCTTGGCATTCCCCCCGCCGGGCGAACCAACTCGGCCCCGGACGACCGCAGCATTCCCCCCGCGGCGGTCGCCCGGAGCCGAGCGATTTCCCCCTATTGTTTCCCCCGAAGCGAAGCGGGCCAGTCACCTTCCCCCGGTGACTGGCCCGCTTCGCTTTTGCCATGCGCCGGCGAGTCGGTTAAACTCACCCCATGACGCCACACCAACGCCCGGCCGCGAGCCGACGGGACTTCCTCTTGAACGCCGGTGGCGGCTTCGGCGGCCTCGCCCTGCACTGGCTGACCGCCCAGCAGGCCCGCGCCGACGCCGGCCGCGCGCCCGGCCACCCGCTGGCCGCGAAGAAGCCGCACCACGAGCCGACGGCCAAGCGGGTCATCTTCCTGTTCATGACCGGCGGCCCGAGCCAGATGGACCTCTTCGACCCCAAGCCGGAGTTGACGAAGCGGCACGGCCAGCCGCTCCCCGCGTCCCTGGGCAAGAACAAGAGCCAGTTCACCAGCGGCGGCGAAACCATCCTCGCCAGCACGCGGAAGTTCGCCCGGCACGGCCAGAGCGGCGCGTGGGTGTCGGACCTGCTGCCCGACCTGGCCAAGTGCGCCGACGACATCACCTTTTTGAAGTCCTGCACCGGCAAGAGCACGATCCACGCCCCGGCGATGTACGAACTGCACACCGGCCGCACGCTGATGGGGCACCCGTCGCTGGGGGCTTACGTCACTTACGGCCTGGGCACCGAGAACCAGAACCTGCCGGCGTACTGCGTCATGCCGCAGCCCGAAGGCGTGCCGGAGGGCGGCGCGCCGTGCTGGGGGTCGGCGTACCTCCCGGCCGTCTACCAGGGCACGCTGCTCCGCAAAGGTGCGGCCCCGATCCTCAACTTGCAGCCGCCCGCCGGGGTGACCCCCGAGGCGAACCGCCGCACCTTCGACCTCGTCCAAACCCTGAACGCGATGAACCTGCCCCCCGGCGGGGACGGCGCGGTCGAAGCCCGCATCGCCAGCTACGAACTCGCCTTCCGGATGCAGACCCACGCCCCCGAGGCGGTCGATCTGTCGAAGGAGACGAAAGAAACCAAAACCCTGTACGGCCTCGACCAGCCCCGCACCCAGGACTTCGGCACCCGCCTGCTGCTCGCCCGCCGCTTGGTCGAGCGCGGCGTCCGCTTCGTGCAGGTCTACAGCGGCGGCGGCCCCTTGAGCGTGCAGTGGGACGCCCACGACGACGTGAACCAGAACCACGAGAAGATGTGCGGCCACGTCGATCGACCGATCGCCGGCCTGCTCACCGACCTGAAGCGCCGCGGCCTGCTCAAGGACACCCTCGTCGTCTGGTGCAGCGAGTTCGGCCGGACGCCGAACAGCCAGGGCAGCAAGGGCCGCGACCACAACCCCCTCGGGTACACGATGTGGCTGGCCGGCGGGGGCGCGGTCGGCGGCCGGACCATCGGCGCGACCGACGACTTCGGCCTGTACGCGGTGAAAACCCCCGTCGCGGTCAACGACTTCCACGCCACGCTACTGTGGATGCTGGGCCTCGACCACGAGCAACTGACCGTCCGCCACGACGGCCGCGACGAACGCCTGACCGACGTGGCCGGCAACGTCGTCCCCGAGGTGTTCGAGTGACAATAGCCGTTTCGGCTGCCCAGAGCGTCGAGCCGATGGTATGATGTCAACCGGCATCTTGCCGCTATGCCCGGCGGCGCTAGTCTAGTGTCAATTACTATGACGACTTTTACAAACGACGCACCTCAGTTCAGGAACTCGCCGATGGTGGAAACCATCCTCGGCGTTCAATTCGAGCCTCTTCGCGCTTTCCGGGCGAACCACTACGGCTGGTTTTGGAGCAAGTACCTGGCGGAGTCCGGGTGGGCCGTCGTGGCGGAGGAGCGCTTGCTGCCGACTTACGTCGAGCGGTTCGACGACCTCAAACTGCTGCTGACCCAGCCGAGCGGGGACGACGAGCCGGTTGCCGGGGTGCGAATGAAGATGCGAAACCCCGCCAAAAAGCGAACTCTCCAACTTCAACCCGACAAGCTGTACTACGGTTGGAATCGGCAGGGAGCCGAGCCGTTTAGTTACGCCGAAGCGAAAGCCGACTTCACCGAACTGGTTGAGAGTTTCGCCAACTTCGCTACGGAATCCGGCTTGGGCTCCTTGGAACCGAACCTTTGGGAGGTAGCTTATGTCAACCAGATTCCGTCCGGCCCGCTGTGGACGAACCCGACGGATTGGCACAAGGTGTTCCCCAAGTTCTTCCCTGCGGACAGCCCCGAAGCTAGCGGCTTGCGATTCGCTTCTTATGACGGCCACTGGCATTTCGAGATCGAACCCTGTTTAGGACGGGTTCACGCTCAAGTAGCCAAGGTCGTGATGAACCAGGGGGCGCAAGCGAGCCTCCTATTCAAGCTGACGGCGCGGGGAGCCGTCGGCGTCGGAGGCTCTGCCGACTGGCTGACCGGGTTGGACCTCGGGCACCAGTCCTGCTACGACTTGTTTAGCACGGCGATCTCGGACGAAGCGAAATGCGAGTGGGGGTTCAACACGTGATGACGAACGACACTCCGGAGCCGACTTCTACAACTCTCTCACTGCAATGGGAAACCATGCGGGACGAAGCCTACGCGTTGAGCCTGTATCCACCGGACTGGGACGGCGAAGGGGCAGACCGAGTCCCCTTCGCACTCGTCCGAGCTACGCTGCGCTGGTTTGACCGATTAGAGGCGAGTGGCGGACCCGCCCCCTCAGTGGTCTATCCCACTGCGGGTGGCACTCCGGTCGTTGAGTGGTACTCCGCGGACATGTCGTCCTACGTAGCTTACGTCCGCAAACCGGACCGAGTGGACATAGTGTACCATCTGCCGGGCGGAGAACCGGTCCACGTCGTCGTACCGCTTTCGGCGAAAATGGCTCCCTCGGCAGTGAACACGCCCTGGATTTCCATGCAGGTCAGCGGCACAATATTTCAAAGAGAATCGACGGCAGCGGGTTGCACGACTGAGTTGGATTGCGAAAGTGATAGTTCGTACTGCCAAGCGGCTTAACAACCCGAGACTGCCATCCCGTGAGTGACACGCCGAGCGATGATCCGACGCGCGGGAGTAACATCCGCGACGACGAACTCCTGATGCGTCGGATTCTGTACAAGAACAAGCAGTACGACCCGCGGTTGATGCCGCCGATTCTGGCGGAAGCGTTCCACCCTCGGAAGAGCGATCACGACGGCCTTTCGATGTCGCGGCGTCATTCCGAAACGTGCCCCAACTTCCTCACCGCTGAGCAAATGAAGTCGGCGTGTGCCGTCAAGAGTTCCCGCGACCGGCGGGAGTGTGGAGTCTGTGCGCTTGGAGTTGAATCTGTTCGGGCAATTGGCTTGACGGTCGTGTCTAGCCCAACTGCCGTCGATCCGGGGCACGTCCATATCGAGCAAATCAACTACGAGGATTTTGAAGGAATCGACGCCACCGACGAGTCGTTCGCAAGAATCGCCGTCTGGATCGGTCAACTCGTGAAACTCGCCTGCGAAAATATCTTGATTCAACCCGGCCCCCCACTTGCGTCGGGCAAGTCGCCGGCTTGACTAACCCCCGAGTAGTCTCATGAATCCGCTTTCGCACTTCGACGACGCCGGGGCCGCGCGCATGGTCGATGTCGGCGGGAAGCCGGAGACGGTGCGCACGGCCACGGCGTCGGGGGTGGTCACGATGCTGCCGGAGACGCTCGCGCTGATTCGCGGCAACGGGATCGCCAAGGGGGATGTGCTGGCGGTGGCGCGGCTGGCGGGGATTCTGGGGGCGAAGCAGACGGCGGCGATCATCCCGCTGTGCCACCCGCTGCCGCTGACGGGGGTCACGGTCGATTTCGGCTTCCCGGACGAGGTCACGCTCTGGATCACGGCGACGGCGCGGGTATTCGGCCGGACGGGTGTTGAAATGGAGGCCCTCGTCGCGGTTACTACGGCAGCCCTGACGGTCTACGACATGGCCAAGGCGGTCGATCGCGGTATGACGATCGGTGCCGTCCGCCTGGAGGCCAAGACTGGCGGCCGGTCCGGTGATTTCCACCGCGACGCCGCGCGTGAGGGCGGAAAGTAGGCGACGATGACCGCCCTCGACCCGGCCCACCCGACGCACGCCAACGGCCGGCACAAGCCGAGCGTCCTCCCGTTCGGCCCCGTCGCCGCCGACCTCGACGCCACCGACCGCGTCTTCGCCTCGACCCTCGCCAGCTACAAGACGCCCATCGGCGGCCTCGTCCAGCACCTCAAGCACTACCGCGGCAAGCGGCTCCGGCCGACGCTGTTGCTGCTCGTGGCCAAGGCGTGCGGCACGGTCACGCCGGCGCACCACACCCTCGGGGCCGTGGTCGAGATGATCCACACGGCGACCCTGGTCCACGACGACGTGCTGGACGAAGCCGACACCCGCCGGCACGTCCGCACGGTCAACGTCGAGTGGGGCAACAAGGCGGCGATCCTGTTCGGCGACCTGCTGTTCACGCACGCCTTCCACCTGTCGAGCACGGTCGATGTGCGGGCCTGCCAGCTCATCGGCGAGGCGACCAACCGCGTCTGTTCCGGGGAGTTGAAGCAGGTCGGCGAGCGCGGCAACCTGCACCTCAGCGAGGCCGACTACTTCCAGATCATCGACGGCAAAACGGCGGCGCTCACCGAAGTCAGCGCCCGCATGGGGGCGCTGTACGCCGGGGCCGGGGACGAGGTCGCCGAGCAACTCGCGGCTTACGGCCGCAACCTCGGCCTGGCCTTCCAGATCGCCGACGACCTGCTCGACCTGGTCGGCAGCGAGCAGACGGCTGGCAAGACTCTGGGCACCGACTTGGAGCAGCAGAAGTTGACGCTGCCGGTCATCCACGCCCTGGCCAAGCTCTCCCCGGCCGACGCCAACCGCCTCCGGGACGAACTGCGGACCGGGGACGCTGGGCACCGCGCCCACGTCGCCGCCGCACTCGCCGAGACCGGCAGCTTCGACTACGCCCGCCGCAGGGCCGACGAGTTCACGCGGAACGCCCGGTCCGCCTTGACCTGCCTGCCGGCGAGCGAGTGCCGCACGATCCTCGAACAACTCACCGAGTGGTCGGCCCGCCGCGAAAAGTGACGCCGGCCGGTGACACGCCACTCACGCCGACCGCGCCGATTCGATGACCTCGACCGATTCCATAAGGACGAGCGAAACCATATCGACCCGCTCGTGGGGGGCGTCGGGACTGCCAGAGTACGTGAAAATGAGCGCGGTCGTCTTACCAACCTTAATCATCTCGGGGTGGCGAATCTCGAACGCCCGCCCGCTATTCAAGCGGATGCGGAAGGGGAGAAACTTCTCCGCCCGGGTCCAAGTGTACAGGTCGTCCGCTCTCATGACGTACTCTCAAGGAGTGGCCGGGCTAAAGTCATTCTATCCCACTCAGAACCCGTCGCCGAAATCGCCGAAGCCGCCGAAGTCGTAATACCCCGGGTCGTAGTACCCCGGGTCGTAGTACCCCGGGTCGGTGGTGCCCACGTCGTAGAAGTTGCCGGCGGCGTTGTCCTGGATGTACGGGATCGTGTCGGGGACGAAGTTAGACGGGTCGGTGTTGAACGTCGGCGCGTCGAACCCGCCCGGGAAGGACGTGCCGTAGTTGTACGTCGCCGGATCGACGTAGACGTTGTCGACGACGTACACCGGCGGCGTGAACGTGTTGTAGAACCCGCCAGTGCCGAAGTACGGGCGGAAGAGTGGGATGTAGTTGCCGAACAGGCCGTACCCGGTGCCGAAGCCGAGGCCGCCGGTGAAGTAGCTCGGGAAGGCGAAGAAACTGCTGCCCGCGCCGAACGCGCCGTAGCCCAGGCCGCCGTACCCGTACCCGGGGCCGCCGCCGTAGTAATTGTTGGTGTTCCAATTGTTGTAGACGTTCACCTGCGGCCCGCCGCTCGGGCCGGCGGCGGTGATGAGGCGGTCGGACTGGCCGGGGCCGCCCTGGACGACGCCGACGTTGACGCCGCCGCGGAAGTCGGCCGAGTAGGCGAACTGCGTCTGCACCGACTTGCCGGTGACCGCGTCGAAGACGTTCACCTGCGGCCCGCCGCCCGGTCCCGCGCCGGTGACGACCGCGTCCCGCCCGCCCAGGTTGACGACGTTCCCGGCCGCGACCGACACGCCGCCGGTGAACGCCGGGGCGTAGGCGAAGAAGCTCGCCCGCTCCGCGCCGGTGCCGCCGTCGAAGACCTTGACGTGCGGCCCGCCGCCCGGCCCGGGGGCGGTGACGATCTGCCCGCGGGCGTCGCCCAGCACGTTGCCCACGGCGACGGTGACCCCGCCCAAGAAGCCGGGGTCGTAGGCGGTGAAGCGGAGCAGTTCGCGCTGCGTCAGGCCGTCGAACACCTTGACCACCGGGGCACCGCTCAGGCCCGACCCGGTGACGATCACTTCCCGGCCGTTCAGGACGCCCACGTCCAGGCTGACGCCGCCGCGGAAGGCGGGGTCGTAGGCGAAGAACGACGCGACTTCGAGGCCGCTGACCCCGTCGAAGATTTTCACCTCCGGCCCGCCGCCGACGCCCGGGGCCGTGACGATGTCCGGCCGGCCGTCGCCGGTCACGTCGCCCACGCTGACGCGGACGCCGCCGCGGAACGCCTCGTCGTAGGCCAGGAAACTGCCGCGCGAACTGCCGTCGGCGTTCAGCAACTCGACCTCGGGCAACCCCCCGGCGTCCGCGCCGACGGCGATCAGTCCTTCGACGCCGACGCTCGGCAGGGCGCGGTCGTCGAGTTCAAACAGGTGCAGGCGGGTGCGCGACATGGTGGCGGTCTCGGGGTGCGGCGGGCTACTCGAAAACTACCACAACGGCACGACTTGCGCCACGAACGCCCCGGACTTGAGCGAAAATCGAAAAGTCCCGAGGATCGCGGCCGGCAAAACTCCCGGCGAGCGGCCCACGTGAGTGGGCTGTTTCAACCCGGAATGCGAGGTCACAACCCGCAGCGAGTTTCGGGCGCTCGCCGGTGGAAGCGCCCCTGCATTCCGGGCTGGAACAGCCCACTCACGTGGGCCGCTCGCCGGGAGTCGCCTGCGGCGGAGCCGAAGGCAGCGAGTTCCGGGCACGAAGTCGCGGGCGACCGCGGCCAATTTAACACGGTCCAGACCGGTGGGCGCGAGTGACCTTCGAGATCGTTACCGCATCCCGGTGTTGACCGGGGCGGTAGAAATTGCCCCGGGATCGCAAACGATCCGCGTACCATTTCCCGTTCAGGGCCGGTACGATACTGAAACCACGACCCCGCCCGAGGTTTTCATGGCACCGACGCTCCAGGAACTCGGCCTCGATTGCCTCAGCCCCGAGGAGAAGCTTGCCGTCGCGGAAGCGATCTGGGAGAGTCTCGCAAGCGACGCCGCGGCGGCCCCCTTGACCCCCGCGCAGCGGACGGAGTTGGAGCGCCGCCTCGCCGACAGCCGTGCCCGGCCCGACGCGGTCACGCCGTGGGAAGTCGTGAAGGCTCAAGCCCTGGCCCGGGCGCGGCGGTGAGACTCCCGGTCGTTTTGCGCGACGAGGCCCGGGCCGAGTTCGACGAGTCGTTCGACTGGTACGACGCCCAGCGGGTCGGCCTCGGGTCGCAGTTCGCGGCGGCCGTCCAGACGGTATTCGACCGCATCGCTGCCAGCCCTCGAATCCATCTAATCGCAATCGACGATGTCCGCAAGGACGTGGTGCGGAGGTTCCCCTACTGCATTTTCTACCGCCCTCACGCGGACCGAGTTGAGGTCCTCGCGGTGTTTCACAACAGCCGCGACCCGGCCATCTGGCGGGGTCGCACGTAGCGTTCCCCTGCGACCGACTCCCTCCCCGCCCCGGAACTGCCCCGATGCCGACGCCGTTGGCCTGGTCGAACTTGACGCACGACCGGGTGCGGTTCGCGTTATTCGTGCTGGGCATCGTCTTCGCCGTGGTGCTCATCTTCGTGCAACTCGGCTTCCGCGGGGCACTCCTCGACAGCCAGACGCTGCTGCACGAGCGGCTCAACGCCGACCTGGTGCTGGTGTCGCCCAACCGCCAGGCGCTCGCCATGCGCGAGACCTTCCCGCGGCGGCGGCTGGCCCAGGCGGCGGCGGTCGGCGGGGTGGCCCGCGTCGATCCGCTGTACGTCGATAACGGCTTCGGCGTGCTGCGGAACGCCGACCCCGACCCGGACAAGCGGACGCCGAGCCGGGCCATCCGCGTCATCGGCGTGGACCCGGACGCCGAACTGCTCGACCTGCCCGAACTGTCCCGCGAACGGGCGGCGGTCCTCAAAGTGCCGGGGAACGCGCTCTTCGACCGCTACAGTGCCGCCGGGGACGAGCCGGGGTCCACCGTCTTCGGCCCGCTCACGCCCGGGGTCAGCACCGAACTGTCCGGCGGCCGGGTCACCTTCGTCGGCTCGTTCGCGCTGGGGCCGGACTTCACGACCGACGGCGCGATGATCGTCTCGACCGAAACCTTCGCCGACCGCTTGCGCCGGCCGACCGCGCTGGGCGCACCGCTGGCCGACGTCGATTTGGGCCTGGTCCGCCTCGACCCGGGGGCCGACCGGGAAAGCGTGCGGGCGGCGCTGACGAGGGCGTTCGCTCAGGGCGAGCCGGACCCGGACGTGGAAGTGTGTACGGTCGCCGAGTACGTGGCCCGCGAGCAGGCGTTCTGGCTGAGCAACACGCCCATCGGCTTCGCCTTCGGGTTCGGCATGTTCATGGGCTTCGCCGTCGGCCTGGTGATTTGCTACCAGATTCTGTCCGGCGACGTGGCCGACCACCTGCCCGAGTACGCGACCCTGAAGGCCGTCGGGTACACCAACCGGGCGCTGGCCGGGATCGTCGTCCAGGAGTCGCTCATCCTGGCGGCGGCCGGGTACGCCGCCGGGTTCGCCGTCAGCTACGCCCTGTACGTGCTCCTCGGCGAGTTGAGCGGCCTGCCGTTGCGGATGAGCGTCGAGCGGGCGCTGATCGTCCTCGCGGCGACGGTGGCGATGTGCGTCGTCTCGGGCTTGCTCGCCCTCGGCCGGCTCGTCCGGGCCGACCCGGCCGACGTGTTTTGACGCCGCAGGCGAATCGGGCTAGCCCGACGCGCTAGCGAGGGTCGAGCAGTCGTGGAGAGTGCGAGAAGTCATTGGCCGTAGCGTCGTCGGTCACCCACGCCATCGACGACCTTCCGATTCACGGGCAGCCGCACTCGCCGTCGCCGTCGCACAGGACGCCGAGGAGCTTGCGGATGGTCACGTCGGCCCGCTTCCAGGCGTAGGCGTCCTTGAGTTGCTCGCGCTCGGCGGCCAGCGCGTCGAGGCGGGCCTTGCGCAGATCGGCCTCGACCGGCAGGCCGTTGTCCCGCTTCACCGTCAGGTCGGCGACCCGCGCCGCTTCCACGGCCACGCGGCGGCGGCTGACGGTCAGGCGTTCCCGCTGCGAGTGGTAGTCGTCCACCGCCTCGGTGACCTCCTTGGCCACCTCGCGCTCCCGGTCCTCCTGGAACAATTGCAACTGCCGGCGGACCTTGGCCACGTCCGTCTTTTCGAGGAACGGCAGCAGCTTTTGCACGCCCGGGGCGAAGGTGTTGGCCGCGGCGGTGATCGCCCCCAGCGGCGGCAGCAGCCCGGCGATGGCCTGGCGCACGGCGTCGACGGTCTGCTTGTCGAGGCCCGTTTGCAACGCCCGGATCGCCTGCAAGTCCCCGCGGCCGGCGACCGCCCGGGCCACGGCCGCGCGGGCGTCGAGGGCGTCCGTGGCCACCTGCACGCCGTCGGCCGGCAGGAGGTTGGCGTCGGCGTCGGCGAGGCCGATGAGCGGCTTCAACTCGGTGTTCAAGCGGCGGATGCCGGCGCGGAGCGCGAGCTGTTCGGCCCGCAAGTCGAGTTGCGTCTTACGCACGGCGAACGCTTCCGGGGCTTCGCTAAAGCCCCCGGCGGCGAGCAGGTCGGCGGCCCGGACCAGGGCGTCGATCTCGGCCAGGCTCCGGTCCAGCACGTCGGCGAGGAGTTCGGCCTCTTGCAGCCGGTAGTAGAGTTCGAGTGCCCCGCCGGCCGTGCGGTTGCGGGCTTCCCGGGCCAGGTCGGCCGCCACCGTCCGCCGCAGGCCGTCCACGGCAATTTGCTTGGGCGAAAACCGGTTGGGCGCGGCGTTGCCGTCGGCCGCGGCGAGAATGCCGCGGGCCAGCGCCGCGTGCGCGCAGGCCTCCCGGCGACACTCTTCCGCACTCAACCGCAAGTACCGGGCCGCGTCCGGTGGGGCGGCCGAAGGGGGCAGGACGGCGGGCAGGGCGGTCAAGTCCGGCGCGGGCACGGCCCGGGCCGCTTCGAGGAGGACCGGTCCGGGCACGACGGTCGGCGTGGAATCGGGCCGGGTCGCGCGGCAGCCCGTCGTTGCGACGGCCACGCCCAGCCCCAGTGCCCACAACGCCCGCCGCATGCGTCCTACCCCCGAGAACCGTCCCGTCTTCTCTTATCGGCCGAATCCCCCCCGAAACGTAACCCCGGTCTGGCACGGCATCCCCCCAAGGGCCGACTCGCGTTCCGGCCGACCTCCGCGCCCTCTCCGGGGAATGCGTCTTCTCTTATAACGAGTCGATGACACTCTCGACCGTTGACGCTTACGCCGAACTGTTGCGCCGCACCAAGGAGCACGCCGTGCTCCAGTCGTGTGCGGCCGTGCTGGGCTGGGACCAGCAGACGTACCTGCCGCGGGGCGGGGCGGCCTTCCGCGGGGACCAACTCGCCCTGCTCGCGGCCCTGGCCCACGACCGCGCCACCGACCCCCGGGTCGGCGACCTGCTGGCCGCGTGCGAGGGCGGACTTGCGGCGCTCGACGACGACTTGGCCCCGGCGAACGTGCGCGAACTGCGGCACAGTTACGACCGCGCGGTCAAGCTGCCCAAGCGGCTCGTCGAGGAGTTGGCCAAGGCGACTTCGGACGCGCACGAGGCGTGGACGGCCGCCCGCCGGGACGACGACTTCGTCGCCTTCCGCCCGCACCTCGAGCGCATCGTCGCGCTCAAGCGCGAGGAGGCCGCCGCCGTCGGCTTCCAAGGCGAGGCTTACGACGCCCTGCTCGACGAGTACGAGCCGGGGGCCACGGCCGCCGGCGTGGCGGCGCTGTTCGCCGACCTGACCGAGTCGCTGGTCCCGCTGATCGCCGCGGCCATCGACAGCGGCAGGCGGCCGAAGCCGGGGGTGCTGGAACGGGACTACCCGATCGACCGCCAGCGGTGGTTCGCCGAGTCCGCCGCGGCCGCCATCGGGTTCGACTTCTCGCGCGGCCGGCTCGACACGACGGCCCACCCCTTCTGCTCCGGCATCGGCCCGGGCGACTGCCGGCTGACGACGCGGTACAACGCCCGCTTCTTCAACGAGGCGTTCTTCGGCGTCATGCACGAGGCCGGGCACGGCCTGTACGAGCAGAACCTGCCGGCCGACCGCTTCGGCCAGCCGGCCGGCGGGTACTGCTCGCTGGGCATTCACGAGTCGCAGTCGCGGCTCTGGGAGAACCAGGTCGGGCGGTCCGGGAACTTCTGGCGGGCCTTCTTCCCGCGCCTCCGGCAGGCCTTCCCCGGGACGCTGGAGGGCGTGTCGCCGGACGACTTCTTGTTCGCCGTGAGCGAAGTCAAGCCGTCCTTGATCCGCGTCGAGGCGGACGAGGCGACGTACAACCTGCACGTCGCCCTGCGGCTCGAACTGGAGCGGGCGCTGATCGCGGGGGACCTGGCCGTGGCCGACCTGCCCGGGGCGTGGAACGACCGGTTCGCCGCGCTCATCGGGCTGACCGTGCCGTCGGACCGCGAGGGCTGCCTGCAAGACATCCACTGGAGTTTCGGCGGGTTCGGGTACTTCCCGACGTACACGCTGGGCAACCTGTACGCCGCGCAGCTCATGGCGGCGGCGACGGCGGCGCTGCCCGACCTCGACTACGACACCCGCCGAGGCGACTTCGCCGACCTGCGCGGCTGGCTGACGGCGAACGTCCACGCCCACGGCCGGCGGTATCGGGCCGGGGAGTTGTGCGAGCGGGCGACCGGGCACCCGCTCGACGCGGCCGAGTTCGTCGCCTACGTCCGGGAAAAGCTCGCCCGGTTCTACGGCGTGTGCTAGCATTGCACGAGGCCCGATTCCGCACTCTCGACGTTACCCCCGCGAAACTATGCCGCCTCCCCCGGACCACGACGATTCGCTCTTCGACGACTACGTCGGCAAGGGCGACGGCACGACCTGGAAGCCGGGGTCGCCGGCCCACTCGCCGTTCGCCGACGACGACGACGTGGCCGACACGATCCGCGACCAGGATCAGGATCAGGGCGGCGAGACCGAGTCGTTCAACCTGCCCCGCCGCGTCCTCCCGGACGAGTTCGACGCCCAGGCCAACGACGACAACTTCGCCCCGGCCGAGCCGGTCAACCCCGAGGTCGGCGACACGACCGGCCAGTACGTGCTGCAGGCCCGGCTCGGGGCGGGCGTGTCGTGCTTCGTGTTCCGCGGCTGGGACGAACAAAACGGGTGCCCGGTCGCGCTCAAGATCATCAACTGGGCCAACGTCCACGACCGCACGGCCGCGATGAAGCAGATGCGGACCGAAGCCGCGTCCCTGGCCCGCGTCAAGCACCCCCGGGTCGTCCGGTTCATCGACTTCGGGTTCGACCCCCGGTGGCCGTTCCTCGTGACCGAGTTCGTCGAAGGCCGGTCGATGGGCGAACTCATCCGCGGGTCCGCCCTGCCGGTCGAGTGGGCCGTCTACCTCGTCTCGCAGGTCGTGGACGGCCTCGGGGCCGTCTGGCGGGCCGGCCTGGTCCACCGGGACATCAAGCCGGACAACGTCCTGGTCGGCCCGAACGGGGTGGCCAAGCTGATCGACTTCGGCCTGGCCAAGACCTTCCTGGCCCCCGGCACGGCCGGCACGGCCGAACTCGCGGGCACGGCCGCCTACCTGGCCCCCGAGCAGGCCCGGGACGCCAGCATCGTCGATCCCCGGGCCGACATCTATTCGCTGGGCGTGACCTTTTACGAGGCCCTGACCGGCAAGCTACCGTTCGACAGCCGCAACCGCATGCAGATGATCTTCCACCACATCAACACGCCGGTCGCGTCCCCGGCCGTCCACGTCCCGGAATTGCCCCAAATCGTCTGCGACATGTGCCTGTGGATGCTGGCCAAGAACCCCGACGAGCGGCCGCAAACTTACGACGACCTCCGCGCCGCCTTCGATACGATCATGGGCAACTGACCGCCGACGAGCCGCCCGCCCGGCTACGCGCTCAGGGTGGGGTTCCGCCAGACCTGGGTGCCGTCGACCACGTTCATGTTCTCGAGTTCCTTGACGCCGTGGGCGTAAATCATCTGACTGGTCTTCTCGTGTTCGAGAACCCAGCCCTGGCGGTGAAACAAGTCGTACAGGTCGCCGTCGAGCTTGCGCGAATGGGTGCCGAGAATCAGGTAGCGGACGCGCTCGCGCAACAGGGGCATGGCCCGCGTGCAGATCGCCAACTCCCAGCCTTGAACGTCAATGTGAACGAGATCCCAGAGCGGCTGGAGGGCGAGGATGTCCGCCACGTCGAGAATCTCCACGTCAATGAACTCGTCGAGCATGCCGCCGAGGTAGTTCGTGTCCGCCTCGTCGGCCGTGTCGCCGGTGAGCCGGGCGGGCCGGCCGCCCCAGGTGTTGGCGGCGTCCTGGACTTTCGGCCAGCGTGCCCGTCCCGGTTCGGTCCCGACCGCCGCTTTCAAGAGCGTGTGGGCGTCCGGGTCGAGGCCGTTGTCGAGGAAGTGTTGCCGCATGAACTCGAAGTGCTGCGGGTCGGCTTCGACGCCGACGAGGCGGACGTCCGCGATGCCGTGGCGGCGGGCAGCGAGCGCGCCCGAAACCAGCCACGGCCCCCACCCGGCCCCCAGTTCCAGGACGGTGTACTTCGCCGACGCCGCGACGACACTCTTCAGCAGGCCGATGTACTCGACGGCCTCGGCGTGGTAATCGCCCGGCACCGGGATGTCGAGGACCGTGCCGCCCGACACCCGCTGGCAGTCGGCGAGCGACGTGCAGCGGGTTCGCGCCCCGAGGAAGTCCGTGATGAACCCCTCCTTGGGGGCGAGGCCCGACATGCGGAAGCGGTCGAAGATCGCGACGTCCTCGTTGCGGAAGCCGGGGTAGTGCTGGAGCGGGTGGAAGTGGCGGGGGGCTTCGGGCTTTGGGATCGCCTTCGCGGGTCGGGGGCTGGGGCCGGGTGACCACCATGTCTACCTAACCACGCCCCCGGTGTCAATCGCTCGTTCCACGAGGGCTGAGTTCGCACGTGGCGAAGAGCAGTCGCGTGGTCGGGCGGCGAGCCGGGCGGCGAGCTACACGAACCGCACGTCCAGGATCGAAAAGTCGTCGTCCAGCACCGGCGAGCCGTTCATGGCGATGATCTGCCGGTGCAGGTCGTCCATGACCGTCGCCGGCGCTTTCGTGACCAACTCGGTGAAGGTCTGGACGAACTCGGGGTACGTCCAATCGGTGCCGTCGGTCTTGTGGATTTCGTGCGCCCCGTCGCTGTACAGGAACAGCCGCGACCCCGGCGGGACGACGCACTCGCCCGTCTCGAACGCCGGCCACGGCATCATGCCGATCATCGGCCCCTGGCTCTCGAGTTGCTTCGGCGGCGTGCCGGTCGGCTGGTCCCCGGCGAACAGGAACGACGCGGGGTGGCCGGCCCCGGAGTACGTCAGCTTGCGGGTCGGCGTGTGGTAAACGCCGTACCAGGCGGTGAAGAACTTCTCGCCGTGCTTCTCGCACGGGAACGCCTCGTTCAAGCCGAACAGCACCTCGCCCGGCTTCTTGAAGTCGGTGTTCGGCAGGGTGCCGGTGCGGATGACGTTCAGCACGGTCGTGCCCAACAGCGCCGACGCCATGCCGTGCCCGGTCACGTCGAGGACGTAGAGCGCCAGGTGGTCGGCGTCGAGGACGTGGTAGCCGAGGGCGTCGCCGCCCATTTGGGCCGTCGGCACGAACCGCCAGTCGATCGACTGAATCGCCGCGTGTTGGCCCGCGCCCCAGGTTTTAGCCAGCAGGCTGCGGACGTACCGGTCGGCGGCGGCGAACTCCTCGGCCAGCCGCGCCTTGCCCTCGGCGACCTCCTTGTACGCGGCGTTCCGCTCCTGAAGCAGCATGTACGTGCGCGAGTGGTACTTGATGCGGGCGATCAGTTCGATGGCCTCGGGCAGCTTGACGAGGTAGTCGTTGGCCCCGGCCGCGAACGCCTCGGCCTTGGTGACCGCCTCCTCCTTGGAGGAGAGCACGATCATCGGCGTGTCCGCGGTCGCCGGGTTGGCGCGGAAGAACTTGACCAGCATCAGCCCGTCGATGTCCGGCATGACGAGGTCTTGCAGGATGACCGTCGGCTTGAACTCGTTGGCCGTGCGGATGGCCTGCCGGGGGTCGGGGCAGAAGGCGAATTCGAGGTTCGGCACCCCGGCCAGCATTTGCCGCAGCGCCTCGCCGACCATCGGCTGGTCGTCCACTAGCAGCACGCGGATCGCGTCGGAACTCATGGCGGGGCCTGTTCGTCGAGGGGGGCGGCAACGGCCGGCTCGTGGTCGGCGTCGGCTCCGTGGCAGCCGTGCGCGACGATTGCTAACCAGACTATCGCCACCGCCGCGAACGCCCATCGGGCGAGCGACCGAGGCGCGACCTCGGGCGGGCGGCCCCGGCGAAGTGTCCGCGTCATTGGCCGGCCGGCTTGAGGTGCTCGGCGAAGAACTTCATCTGCCGCTCGTGGCTGTCCCGGGCGTCGTCGCCGAACCAGCCGTGGCTCTTGCCGCGCATCGGCACTAACTCGGTCGGCACGCCGGCCGCCTTGAGCTTGGCGTGCAGCCGGGTCGAGTGGACGTAGGGGACGACGAAGTCCGCCGTGCCGTGGAAGATCAAGAACGGCGGCGCGTCCTTGGTCACGTACTCGACCGGGCTGGCCTTGCGGAAGAGTTCCGGCTGCTTGTCGAACGTGCCGCCCAGCAGCGGCCGCATGAACGCCTTCTCGATGCCCGGCGTCTCGGCGTACAGCGTCAGGTCGGACGGGCCGAAGAAATCGACGACGCACTTCACCTTGCTCGACTCCTCGGCGTACAGGCCGGTGTCGAACCCGGCCGCCTTGTCGGTCGTGCCCAGCAGCGCGGCCAGGTGCCCGCCGGCGGAGAACCCGACGACGCCGATGCGGTCGGGGTCGATGTTCAACGCCTTGGCGTGGGCGCGGAGGTAGCGGACCGCCGTCTTCACGTCTTCAATGTGGGCGGGGAACTTGTGCGCCGGCGACAACCGGTAGCCGACGCTCGCGGCGACGTACCCGCGCGAGGCCACGTCTTCGACGAAGCTCTTGGTCTGCTGCACGCCTAGGTCGGCCCACGAGATCGGCTGCGACAGATCCTTGCGGCTGCCCCCGCGCCACGCCCCGCCGTGCAGGGCGACGACGCACGGGAACGGCCCCTTGGCGTCGGCCGTGACCTTGGGCGACGCCAGGTCGAGGTACAGTTTCTCCCCGCCGGCCTCGCCGTAAACGATGTCCGACTTGGTGGCGGCGTCGAGGCCCAGCGGCCCAGCGGCCATGAGGTGGCCCCCGAGGAAGAGTCCGACGGCGCAGACGAGGCGAACCATCATTTCCCGCACTCCGCAAAAGCGTTGCCGATCGCGCGACCCGAGTAATTTTAGGCACGCCGCGCGGCGTGAAAGCACCGGCCGGGGATTTCCGGCCGAAAGGCGACCTCACCCCCCCGGCCCCCTCTCCGAAACGGAGAGGGGGAGCAAGAAAGTTGAAGCCGTTGATTACCACTCACTTGCTCCCCTCTCCGCGTCGGAGAGGGGCCGGGGGTGAGGTCTCTTCGCCGCCGGCCGAAAGGCGACCTCACCCCCCGGCCCCCTCTCCGTTTCGGAGAGGGGAGCAAGAAAGTTGAAGCCGTGGACTGAAACCCGCTTGCTCCCCTCTCCGCATCGGAGAGGGGCCGGGGGTGAGGTCTCTTCACTCGCTCCCCTCTCCGCCTCGGAGAGGGGCCGGGGGTGAGGTCTCTTCGCCGTGCCCTAAAGCACACCTTCGACGAATTCCACCTCGGGGACGTGCCGCTTCAACTCGGCTTCGAGTTCCGCGAGCAGGGCCGGCAGGCCCGCCGGGCAACTCGCGCACGCCCCGGCCAGCCGCACGGACGCGATGCCGTCCTCGACGGCGACGACGACCATTTCGTCCGCGTCCAGGCCCATCGCCGGGCCGACGTGGTCGCGCAAGGCGACCCGAACGCGCTCCACCAAGTCCGTCACGGCAACTCCTCGCAGGCTCGTTTCGCGGTCGCCACGTCGGCGTTCAACTGCTCGACCAGCGCCTCGACCCCGGCGAACGGCCGCGTCTCCCGGAGGCGATCGACGAACTCGACGGCGAGCCGCCGGCCGTACAGGTCGCCGGCGAAGCCGATCAGGTGGACCTCGATTTTGCGGGCCATTTCGCCGAAGGTCGGGTTCGGCCCGACGTTGGCCGCCCCGGCGTACCGCGTGCCGTCGATGGTGGCCCGCACGGCGTACACCCCGTCGGCCGGCAGCAGGGTTTCGGTGGTCCCCAGGTTGGCCGTCGGGAAGCCGATCGTGCGGCCCCGTTTGGCCCCGGTCACGACCTCGGCCGCGACCCCGTAAGCCCGACCGAGGAGTCCCCGCGCCTCGACCACGTCGCCGCGTTGCAACGCCGAGCGCACGCGGCTACTCGACACGACCTCGCCGCCGACGACCCGCGCCGGCACCTCTTCAAACCCCACGCCGGCCGCTTCGCACAGCGTCTGCAGCGTGGCCGTGTCGCCGGTCCGGGCGCGGCCGAAGCGGAAGTTGTACCCCTCGACGACGGCCTTCGCCCGGAATAGCCCGCACAGCACGTCCTCGAAGAACGCCTCGGGCGACAGGCTCAACAGCCCCGCGTCGGTTCGCAAAATGGCGACGTGATCGGCCCCCGCGGCGGTCAGCCACTCGACGCGGTCGGCCAGGGTCGAAAGCGGCAGCCGGTGCGACGCCGGGTTGAGGAGTTTCGCCGCCGGCGGGTCGAACGTGACGGCCACGGCCGGCCCGCCGACGCGCGCCGCCCACGCCTTCGCCCCGGCGACGAGCGTCTGGTGCCCGAGGTGAACGCCGTCGAAGTTGCCGACGGTCACAGCCCCCCCGGTGAGGGCCGCGGGCGGGTGCGTCATCCAGTGCAAGCTCGGCGTCGCCATGCGGGAATCTTACGGAGCGACGGGGGCGTTTCCGCAAAACTCGACTTTCAGCTTCTGGCCGAGGGCTGCGGCAATCCGCTTGAGCATTGTCAGCGAGTGGCCGTCGTAATCGGCGTCCTCGATGCGGGAGATTACGGACTGCGTGGTGCCGACCCGCCGGGCCAACTCCGTCTGAGAAATCCGCGCGGCCTTTCGTGCCCGGTAGATCTGCGCCGCGATGTTGGCGTCGATGGTCTCCTTCTCGACCGCCTCGGCAAGCTCCGGGTCCGCGGCCAACATCGCGCGGATCACTTCTCCGAAGTCTCTGGTCTTCTTCATAACCCCTCCCCGAAGTCGGCGGTGTAGCGGCTCGGACTGGTCGCCACGAGTTTCTTCCTCGCGGCCGCCAGTCGAATCTCGGCCGGCGGGACCGTCGATTCTTTCGTAAATCCGTGCGACAAGCAGGCCACGTGGACGCCGCAGAAGAAATACAACATGCGGTAGTTGACGTTCGCAACGCGAACCCGCAACTCGTAGATGCCACCGGTCAACAAGTCGGCGGCGGGCCTTCGCAACTCGTGACCCGACCGGACCAACGCCAAAATGCGGGCAAGACACTTGGCGTACACTTTCGGTTGCTGTGTCCGCAAGTCGTCGAGCCAATCCAATAGCGGAACTGTCTTCGGCGAGGATCGGAAAACGCGGACCTCGGTTTGCGGCATGTAACACAGTGGTAGTTGCCACCCGCCGGGTTGTCATCGCTATTTTGCGATAACGTACTCTACGAACGCCGTCAAGAGCCGGACGGACTCCAGGCGTTCACGCTCTTGGCTCGCCGGGTCAATCCTTGAATTCGACGGGGGCGTCGTTCTTGCCGGCTTTGAGGCGGACGGTGCTGCCGCTGGTGAGGGGGTCGCGGAAGCGGGCCGGGAGGGCGGACGGGGCGGCCTTGGCCACGGCCTTCCCGGGGGGTTGCGGCTCGGACGACGGCGGGGTCACGTAGGCGGCGTACTCGCCCGGGGCGAGCGGCCCGGCGATCGCGTACCGGCCGGCCGCGATCTTGCCGGACGCGGCCGCCCCGGTCGCCGACCGCAGGCTGAGTACCCCGGCCTCGACCGGCTTGCCGTTGTACGTCACGGCCCCGGTCACTTCGTCGGCCTCGCCCGGGCCGCGTCGTCTCCGACCGCCCGGCGCGGTTCCCCTTGTTCCGGCCGGCCGGCGTGGTATACGCCCCGACGGTACGCCTTCCCGGTGGGGGCGTCCGCTCGTTTCGGTCGAGGTGTGGCATGGACGCGGGCACCCGGTGGACGCTTCGGCGCGGCTTCATGGCACTTGTCGCCGGCGGCACGGTCGCGCTGACCGCGGGGTGCAACCTCACCTCCGGCGCGACAAGCCCGGTGGCCCGGCCGCAAGCGCCCGCGGACCGACCGGTGACCGTTAGCCCGCCGGACGCGCCGACGATTCAGCTCGCCGAACGGGCGACCCCGCAGGTCCGGGTCGTCGCCGTCATCGGGTCGGACACCTTCATCACCGACGACGAGGTCTGGCAACTCGTCCGCCAGCGGCTCATCGGCATGTACAGCCAGCCCGGGTACACCCCGCCGGACACGGCCGGCCAGAAGGTCGTCGAGAAGCGGTTCTTCGACGAGGAGTTGAAGCACCTCGTCGAGCGCGAGATCGTCCTGGCCGACTGGCTCGGCAAGATCAAGAAGAGCAAGCCGCAGGCAATTGACGAGTTGAAGGCCGAGGCCACCACGATGGCCAAGCGGACCTTCGGGGACTTCCGCAAGTCGAGCAAGAGCAAGTCCGAGGAGGAGTTCATCCAGAACCTGGCCCTCGCCGGCCTGTCGCACAAGTTGCTCATGCGCCAACTCGAGCGCAACGCCATGCTGTCCATCTACATGCAGAGCTACTTGAAGGACAAGGGCAAGGCGGTCAGCACCGGCGAGGTCGAGCGGTACTTCGCGGACCACGCCGCCGAGTTCCGGTCCGAAGAGAAGCTCAAGTGGCTCGACCTGTTCGTCAGCTACCGCCGGTTCGCCACCGAGGCCGAGGCCCGGGCGTTCGCCGAGTGGCTGCACAAGCAGGCCGCCGACCCGGCGACCGACTTCGTCGCGCTCGTCAAGAAGCACGGGCACGGCACCAGCCCGCTGGCCGAGGGCGTCGGCCTGGGCGCGAAACTCGCCGACGTACAACCGGCCGAAGTCGGGCCGGCGCTCAAGGCGTTGAAGCCCGGCCAGGTGAGCGGCATCGTCGCCGTCGAGGGCGGCCTGCACATCGTCAAGCTCGCCGAGTTCACGCCCGCGGAACTGCCCCCGTTCGACGAAAAGGTGCAGGGTTTCATCCGCCGCAAGATCACAGCCCAGGTGCAGGACCGCGAGCGGGACAAGCTCGTCGAGGAGTTGCAGCGCCGCACGACCGTCAAGATTTACACCGAGAACCCGTAACCCGGACGGCCCACCGGCTTGACGCCACCGGCCCGCCCTGCGACGCTGAACGGTAGAGACGGTTTCACGGCTTCCGAGGAGTGCGAACGATGCGTCGGGGTCTTCTACTCGGGTTCGCCTGCCTGGCCGCCGCGGTGACGCTGGTCGCCCAGGACGCCAAGCCCGGCGCGAGCGTGCCGGCGGCCTTCCGCAGCTTCGTCGTGACCGACGACCGGTTCCCGCCGAAGGTCACGCCGATCAAGGCCCCCGAGGACCGCGACCCGCGCGACCGCACGGACAAGATGCACTGCCTCGTCTGCGAGTACGGGCTGAACCCGGCCGTCCTCGTCTTCAGCCGCGCCACCCCGGCCGAGGACGGCCCGGCCGCGAAGCTCGCCAAGCAACTCGACCTGATCCTGCAGACCCGCGAAGCCCGGGCCAACAGCTTCAACGCGGCCGTCGTCTTTTTGACCCTCGAAGCCGAGTACCCGGCCGACGCCGCCCGCAACGACAAGGGCGAGTTCCTCCGCGAGGAGAAGGCCAAGCAGGTCAAGGCCCTGGCCATGCAACTCAAGACCCCGCGGCTCGCCTTCGGCCTGGCCGCCAAGGCGTCTCCCGCGATTGCCGAGTGGGGCGTCGCCGACGGGGACGAAACCGTCGTCGTGCTGTACAACCGCCTCCGCCTGGTCAAGCGGTGGAACTTCGCCGCCGGTGCCCCGACCGACGACGAGATCAAGGCGATTGCGGCGGCGGTGAAGGTCGAGTCGGTGAAGTAGCCGCCGGCAGCCGCGCCCCGAGGGCCAGCACCGCGCCGGCGAGCACGGTCGTCGCGGCACTCAGCGTCAAGCTCACCAGGTGGACCGGGCCGAACACCGACTTCGCCCAGGCCGCCACTTCCACGTCCGGATTGAACCGCTCCAGCCGCAACCGGCTCACCTCGGCCGACACCGGGATCGACACGACCACCAGCACGAACGCCACCCCGGCGAGGCCCGCCCGCAAGCGGTGGACCCCGCCGGCCCGCGCCATCGACAGGGCCGTCACCAGCGCGACCGCGCCGCAGACGAGTTGCACCGTGAAGTAGCGCGGGAAGATCGGCCCGACGGCCGCCCCGGCCAACGCCGAGGCGAGCGAGTCTTTCGTAGCCTGCGGCGTGCCCGGGGGGACGATCGGCACCAGCGCCGTGCGGTCCGACGGCGACTCGGCGACGACCGCCTTGAACGACGTGAAGATCGCCGGCGCGGCGACGAAGTTGAAGACCAGCGACCCGCCGAACCACACCCCAACGGCGAGCAAGTGCAGACTGCGCAACGCGGCCTCCTGGGGCGGATTCGCCTCGATGCGGTTCTCCGTGCCGGCCAAAAGCCGCCGGACGTTCACCCGGTGCTTGGCGACGACCGCCAGCGCCCCGACGATGAAAAATCCGGTGACGACGAAGGCGTCCCGGCCGAACGGGTCGGGCGCGACGGCCAGCCGCGCGGCGACGAGCGCGACCGCCGCGACGAGGGACGCCAGGGAGACGTACCGCGAGGCCAGCGCCGTAATCGCCCAGGCGACGGCGGCCACCAGCCACGGCAGTGGCGCGAGTGTGGCCGCGACCCCCGCCCCGGTGGCGACGCCCTTGCCGCCGCGGAAACCGAGGAACACTGGGTACAGGTGGCCTAGGAAGGTCGCCGCGGCGACCGCGACGCGCAGGGCGTCGGGCGGGCCGAAGGCGTCCGCCGCGCCGGGGTCGAAGAGGGTGACGACGGGCAGCGTCAGCGCCGTCGGCACGGCCCCCTTGGCGAAGTCGCACAGGAAGACGAGGACCGCGAACGGCCGCCCGAGGACGCGGCCGGCGTTGGTCGCGCCGATGTTGCCGCTGCCCGCCGCGAGCAAGTTGACGCCGCGCAACCGGCCGACGAGGTAGCCGAAGGGGATGCCGCCGAGGAAGTACGCCGCGACCACCGCCACAATGCCGACCGCCATGCCGAAGCCCCTCAGCGCGGCCGACGCTTCGCGGCCCGCACGTCCTCGAAAACGCCCAGTAACGCCGCGTAATGCTGCTCGAACGTCCACGCGCCGGCCGCCCGCCGCGCCGCCCCCGCCGCCGTGCCCAGGTAGTCGGCGTTCGCCATCCGGGCGAGCGCGCCGCCGAGTTCCGCGGCGTCGTGCGGGTCGTTGACCACGAGGCCGTTGTCCGGCACGGTAAGCAGTTCGGCAGCACCATTGTACTGCGTCGTCAGCACCGGCAAGCCGCACGCCAGCGCCTCCAGGGCGACCAGCGAGCAGGGGTCGTAAAAGGTCGGGTGGACGAGGAAGTCCGCGGCGAAGTAGGCGTCCTTCGGGTCGGCGCGGAACCCCAGGAAGATCAGCCGGTCGGCGACGCCCAGTGAGTCCGCGAGCCGGCGGTACGCGGCGAATTCGGGGTGCCCGACGACGGCGATTTTGAAGCGAACCTCCGGCGGCACCGCGGCCGCGGCGCGGATCAGCGGGGCGAGGCCCTTGAGCCGGTAGTTCATGGCGACGAACAGCCCCGTCGGCGTGTCGTCCGTGAGACCCCAGGCGCGGCGCTCGGCGGTCCGGCGGGCGGCCCGGTCGGGGGCGGCGAAGCGGTGCGGGTCGATGGCACTGCGGACGACGCGCAAACTCTCAGAGCCGATGCCGTAGTAGTGGGCGAAGTGCCGCGCGACCATGTCGCTGTTGACGACGATCAGCGGCCGCGGGTCGGTCAGGTACTGCTTGCGTTCGAGCCGCGCGAACGACCGGCTGGCGGGGTCGAACCGCTTGCCCCAGGCGGCGATTTGCCGGGCGACCGGGCCGCGGAACTTGCGCAGGTTGTGCTCCCGGCTCGCGGCGTGCAGGCCGCCCTGCGGGTACAAAACGTCCTGCCCCCAGGTCTTGTCGAAGCCGACGGTCACGTCGTGCGCGGCGAGTTTCAGCGCCGCCTCGCAGGCCCGGCCGAACCGCCACGGCCGCAGGAAGCGCGGGCCGCGCGGCACTTCAAGTTTGTGGAAGTGCATCGACGCGGGCAGGGCGGCGGCGTCCCACCGGCAGGCGTACAGGTGGACCGCGTGGCCGTCGGCCGCGAGCCGCCGCGACAGGTCGCCGAGGTACGTCTCCGCCCCGCCGCGGCTGGGCAGCACCGACTCGTAACACAGCGCGATGTCGAGCGGCGTCACGGCGACCCCCCCGCGAGCTTGCGGTTGTGCCGGAGGTACTGCCCCGCCTTCCAGCGGACGAGCCGGCGCAGTCCGGCCGGCGGCGTCGGCCAGTCGGATCCGGCCGCCCGGCGGTAGGCCCGCTCGAAGCGGAGGGCGTCGCGGGGTGTCACACCGGTGACACCGTCGGTCGAGAAAAGTAGTTGCGCCAAGTCTTTCACCTGGAAGCGCCGGGCGAACACCGGGGACAGCAATAAGCGATGAAAGTCGATCGTGACGACGCGGCCGGTCCAGTCCATCGGTGTCACGTCAATGTCACTGACGCGGGCGTAAAAGTGGCACAGGTAAAAGTCCTGGTGGAAGGCCCGGCGGCGGTGCAGTTCGCGCGTCAGCCGGGCGAGTTCGACGACCAGTCCGCGCTTCCACGCCTCGAAGTCGGGTTGCGTCAAGCGACTCGCGGCGAGCGGGATCAACTCGTGCAGCGCGAGCATCCCGCCCAGCTCTTCGACCGCCAGGAAACTTTGCAGCGGGCCGCGGCGAGATTCCCCGGCGGCGTGAACGGTCGGCACCGGTAGCCCGTGCGCGGCCGCCCACCGCAAGTTCTCGAACTCCTGCCACCCGGGCGAATAGACGCGGCTTGGAAAGAGTCGCGCGAGCCAGGTGTGGAGCCGGGGCAACTCGAAGTGGCGCTTCAAATAGACGACGAGTCGGCGGTCGCCGGCGGTCAACGTCCAGCGACCGATGGACCGGCCCTGCTTGGCGTGGTGGCGGTCGGGCACATCGACGGTCATGACGCGCGCGAGCCAATCGGCCCCGGCGAAGGCGGGCCACTCGGGCGACGCGACGGCGCGCCAGTCGTCCGGGGGGGCGGGGTTCAGCGGGTGCTCCTCAAGTAGCGCCGGCGGGACGCGCGGTCGGCCCAGCGGTCGCCCAGGTAGCCGCGGACGACGGCGGCGCGTTCCCCGCGCGACAGCCCCGGCACCTCGCACGCGAACAGCCGGACGAGGTCTTTCCCGCGTCGGCCGTCGGTCATCGCCCGTTGGAGTTTGACCCCCTGCGGCGACTCGACGCGCAGGACGCCGGCGGCGAGCGCGAGGACCGGTCGGCCGGTGCCGCCGGGGACGAGCCGCAAGCCGGCGGCGTGCAAACGCCCCAGGAATTGACCGCATTCGCCGAGGAGAGCGCGGCGGGCGGAGATTGAGCGGGCGGGGTCGGCGAGCGCGACGCTCAGCGGCGTGCGGTCGGGAACGGCGTCGGTCAGGACGAACGAATCCGCCGTGACTCGGCCGCGGAGTTTCTGCCCGAAGGCGAGCAACCGGGCGGCCGGGATCGCGTGCCGGTCGAGGTGGAAGAGGACGCGCGCGGCCAGCGCCCCCGGCGACCGCCACGGCCGTTCGCGCAGCACGGCGGTAACCCGGCCGACGGGGTCGAAGGTGTGGAAGCGGGTCAGCGTGGCGCGGCGGCCGTCGACGAGGACGATCGATTCTTCGACCGTCTCGTCGCCTTCGCCGGCGACGTAAAACGGACTCGCCGTTGCCGGCGACGGCCAAAGTGGGGCGACTTCGGGCAGCACGCACACCGCCTCCCCGGCGAGCCAAACAAGCCGCTGCCCGGTCGGCGTCGGCCGGCCCTGGTCGCGGACCGACGATCGCCGCGACCGCCCGGCGGCGAGCCGGCCGATCTCCCGCGCGAGCTTGTGCGCGTCGGGGTATTCGCAACCGGTGCGGGCCATCGCCCGGCGGTACGTCGCCAGGAAGCGGAGCCGTTCGGCGGGCGTCGCGCCGGCCGGCGTGCTGGCGTGCAGGTTGGCCAGGTACGCGCAAGTCTCGGCGGGCGACGGCACCCGGCCGGCGCGGGCCGACTGCCAGTCGAGAAGGGTGACCGCTCCGTCGGCCGCGTCCACGTAAACGTGCTTGGCGGCCAGCTCAGGGGTGGTGAAGCCGGCGGCGTGCAAGTCGGCGAGTGACACGGCGATGTCAGTCGAAATCCGCCGGCGGGATTTCGCTGACACCGCGTTGTCACCGAGCAGGCCGCGCAACTCCGTCGAGCGGGAGAGTTCTTCGACGAGTAGGAAGGCGTGCCCGCGGGCGTCCTCGCCGTGGGCGAGCCACTGCGGGCCGGGCAGGCGGCGAGCTTCCAACGCGTCCAGCGTTGCCGCCTCGCGCGCCGCCCGGCTCACGGGGCCGAAGCCGGCGAGCAGGTTGCGCCACTTCGCCCGACGGCTGGCGGTGTGCTCGCGCTTCAGGTAGCACGCCTTGCCAGGGAGTTCGACGCGGACGACGTGCCGGTCGGCGTGTCCACTGACGACCTCGCCGGGCAGGTCGTAGGCGGCCTGACCGGACGCCACACCGACGCGGCGCAGGTAGGCTCGGTAGCGCGGGTGGTAGACAACCCAGCCGCCGCCGGCGTCCGTCCGTTCGACGGCCGGCGGACCCACTTGACCGAGCCGCGCGACGGGGATTCGGGCGGCGATGACCGTCGCTTCCGGCGGGTCAATTAGGCGAAAGAGGTTAACTGGCATGGCGCGTCGCCCCCGAGGTTTCGTCCGTGAACCGGCGCAACAGGTCCAGCGCCGGCGCGACCGCGTCCTGCGGCGTGAGTTCGGTCATGCAGCGGTGGTGGCCCAGCGGGCAGACCCGTTGCTGGCACGGCCCGCACGGCACCGGCTTCTGCACGTGCACGGCCTTGGCGAAGTGCGTCTCCGTCCAGCCGATGTGGGTCGGCCCGAACAGCGTCACGACCGGCACGCCGAACGCGGCGGCGAAGTGGCGCGGCCCGCTGTCCGTCGTCAAGAGCAGGCTCAGCCGCCGCACGACCGCCTTCGTCAGGCCGAGTGACAAGGCACTGTCACCGAGGGATACGACGGCCGGGTCGGCGGCGAGGCGGGCGACGGCCGCGGCCTGCTCGCGCTCGGCCGGGCCGCACAGGACGACGACGCCCAGGCCCGGCGTCGCGGCGACGAGCCGGCGGGCGGACGCGGCGAAGTGTTCGGCCGGCCAGTGCTTCGACGACCCGAACGCGCCGCCGGGGTTCAGCCCGACGACCCGGCGGAAGCGGTGCAACTCGAGCGCCGCCCAGACGCGGTCGGCGGCGAGTTCGTCGGCCGGCGTGATCGCCAGTTCCATCCGCGCGCCGGGGTCGGGCACGCCCAGGAGCCGCACGACGCGGTTGTAATCCTCCAGCGCCGGCGTCGGCTTGAAAACACCGCCGGAGCCGCGCGCCGGGTAGAGCCGGTGCGTCAACAGCGGGTGCCGCAAGTACCGCACGAAGCCGGCGACGGTGGTACAACCGGCGAGGCGGGCGAGCAGCGCCGGGCGGAAGGAGTTCGGGAACAAGACTGCGGTTTCGGGCCGGTGGCGGCGCAACTCGGCGACCGTCGGCGCGAAGGTTCGCAGCGACTTGTCGAGCACGACGGTGCCGTCGAACCAGGGCAGGCCGGCGAGGGTTTCGGCGACGTAGGGCTTCGTCACCGCGACGAGTCGGCGGTGCGGGAAGTGCGCGCGGACGGCCCGGATCGCGGGCGTGGCCATGACCACGTCGCCGATCCAGTTCGGCAGGAACATCAGGATCGCCCCGTCGCCGGTGGTCACTCGTCGCGGCTCCCTTCGGGGATCAGTGCGTCCAGTTCGGCCAGCACTTCGGCCTCGCCCGCGCGGAACTGGAGGCCGACGCGGACGGCCCACAGCGGCCGGCCGGCGAGTTCGCCCACTCGTAGTTTCACGAAATCCTTCTGCGTTGTCAGCGCCAACCCGTCGGCCGGCAGTTTCCCGGCCAGCGTGCCAAGCCGGTCCACGTCGTCGCGGGTGTACGGGTGGTGGTCGGCGAAGGCGACGAATTCGACGACGTTCGCCCCGAGTTGGGCGAGGGTGGCGCGGAAGGCGTCGGGGTTACCCAGGCCGCAGAACGCGAACACCGGGCGGCCGCGGACGAGGTCGAGGGCGGCCGTGCGGCCGTCGGTCGAGGCGAGTTCGACGGGGGCGTGGACCGCCTCGGCGACGACCAGTTTCGGGAAGCGCTTCGCCAGCAGCGCGCGTTGCCGGGCGACACTTTCGGGCGGTGCCTGGTCGCAGCGGGTCAAGATCACGACGTGGGCGCGCTTCAAAGAACCGAGCGGTTCGCGCAAGGTTCCGCGCGGCAACAGCCTGTCGCCATCGGCCGGGCGGGTGGCGTCGAGCAGGACGATGTCGAGGTCGCGGGCGAGCCGGCGGTGCTGGAAGCCGTCGTCCAACACGAGCAGTTCGCTCTCGAGTTCTTGCACCGCCGTCGCGGCCAGTTCGACGCGGTCGGCCCCTTGCAAGTGGGGCACGTCGGGCACGTTTTCTTCGAGCACCAGTGCCTCGTCGTTCGGCCCGGCGTCGGCCCCGTACCCGCGGCTGAGCACGGCGACGGCCACCCCGGCGGCCCGGTAGTGCCGGGCGACGTACTCGACGCACGGCGTCTTCCCCGTCCCGCCGACGCTTAAATTGCCGACGACGACGACCGGGACCGGCACGCGGACGGCCCGGCGGATTCCGGTGTCGAACAGGCGGTTGCGGACGGCGATGACGAGGCCGTAGGGCAGGCGTGCCCACCACAGGGCGGCGCGGGCGAGGGCGGCGGTCGGCCCGCGGCGGTCGCCGGAGATCGTCGCCCGGTAGGTCTCGCGGAGGTCGGGCATGGCGTGTTGTAGCAGGTGCAAAATCGCCCCGTCAACGCCGCTTTTCGCCGGCGGCGTGCCCGCCGGCGTCGGCATTCGGTCGGGCGGCGACTCCGAGGTCGGTCGGGGTACGCGGCAGAGCCGGCATCACAGGCTATGGCCGACCCCCGGCACGGATCAATCGATCGTAATCCGTGTGATGGCCGACGAAGAACCATACGAGTCCTTCGGCACGGTCGCGTGCGAGCGCCCGGTAGTGGAGGCCTACGCGAGCCGACCAGAACGGCCCGACGCGCTTGAGTCGCAGCGAGCGATGATGTGGATCCGCGAGGAGCAGCGCGAAATTCTTGTCCGCCAACTCTCGCACGGCTGTCGGCAATTTCCGATGGCAGTGCCAAAATCCCGCCGTCGCAAAATGGGTCACAACCGCTCGCAGCGGCCGGCGACGAACTCCGCGTCGGCTTGTCGGCCCGCTTCGTCGAGTCGCCCGGCCGCCACGTCCTCTTCAATGCGGCGGTCCCAAGCGTCGGCGAGGTACTCCTCGAACCACTGCGCGAACGCTACCAATTCGGTCGGCGGCAGGACGGTCACGGCCGCTTCCAGTTCTTGCAGACTCACGACGGCCTCCTGGTTTGAGACGTTCCGTTATTATCCTACGCCGACTGCGGGGAAACGAGCGGTCCCGTCGGCGGATGCTTGCCACTACGGTCCCCGCGAACCGAGTTCTTGCAGCCCCACGGGCCGAAACAGTACCATCGCAACTCCCTTCGGTTCGCGCGCAATCTTCGGCTCCGCCGCAGCGGTGTCGGTTACACCTTCGGCCGCTTCGAGGCGATCAGCTTCAGCAGGCTCTTGAAGGGGTCGGCGAACTTCGACAGGCCCTCGGCCATCAGGGTCTCTTCGAGTTGCTTCATGTCCACCTTGGCGTCGATCTCGGCGAGGACTTCGGCGCTCGGCATGACGTTCACCTGGCTCGTGAACGTCTGGCCGCTCTCTTGCACGGCCTTGTTCGTGCCCGGCGGGTTGGTCTCGATGTCCGACCCGGCGAACGCGGCGACGTACTTCCAGGCCGGGTCTTCTTTCTTCTTCGTGCCGGTGCTGGCGAAGATCATCTCCGGCTGCAACGCCAGGCCCTTGTCGGCCCAGAACTTCTTGTTCACCTGGAAGATGCGCTTGGCGTTGACGATCCCGACCAGGCCCTGCGCCGCCGGCGTGAGGGTCGGCACGGCCTTGTCCGTGTACACGTCCAGGCGGCTGACGAAGATGCTGTACACGGTCTTCACGGTCTGCTTGTCCGCGCGGCGTTGCGCCCCGCGCCAGCAGGCGTCGCGGGCGAGGAGGTACTGGCGCTCGCTGAAGATGAGCGTGCAGTTGATCGCCACCCCGGCGGCGACGAGGTCTTCGAGCGCGCCCAACCCGCCCGGGGTCGCCGGGACTTTAATCATGCGGTTGCAGTTGCCGGCGAAGTAGTGCTTGCCGAGTTCGACGTACCGCTTGCTTTTGTCCGCCACGCTCATCGTGTTGGCCAGGTCTTCCAACAGCGGGTCCAGCTCGAAGCTGACCCAGCCGTCGTTGCCCTTGGTCTCGTGCCAGGTCGGCTCGAACACGGCCTGCGCGTCCTTGACGAGCTTGTCCGTCATGGCCCAGGCGACCGCCTCGTCGGCGTGCCCGGCGGCGAAGAACTTGGCGATGTCCGCGTCGAACCGGCCGGTGTTCAGCAGGTCCGAGATGATGATCGGGTTCGAGGTCGCGCCGGTGGCTCCGAAGGCGCGGTTGCGGGCGATCTCGTCGGGGTCCACGCTGTCCAGCCAGAGCTTGGTGCCGGCCGCGACGATCGATTGCAGGGGGGTCATCGTGAGGTCTCCGTGGGGTACTGTCAGGGGGCATGATAGGCCCGGCGGCACCGAGCGGCCGGGGTTCGGCGCTGGCGGACGGCGGGCCGGGGCGGTATCCTGCGGGCATGACCCACTCCCGCCGGACGTTCCTGGGCGGCCTCGCCGCGCTCACCGTTCCCTCCCTGACCTCGAAGGCGGCCCCGCCGATGCTCCCCGTCGTCGATACCCACCAGCACCTCTGGGACTTGACCCAGCTCCGCCTGTCGTGGATCAAGCCCGGGGACGCGGCCAACCCGCTCGCCGCCCCGCACACGCCGACCGAGTACGCCGCGGCGACGGCCGGGCTGAACGTCGTCAAGGCGGTCTACATGGAGGTCGCCGTCGTCCCCGAAGACCTGCAAAAGGAGGCCGATTACGTCGTCGGCGTCTGCGAATCGAAGGCGACGCCGATGGTCGCGGCGGTGATCGGCGGGGCGGTCGGCACCCCGGCCTTCGCGGCGTACGTCGCCCCGTACAAGGGGCACAAGTTCGTCAAGGGCGTCCGCAAGACCCTGCACGGCGACGACACCCCGGCCGGCCACGCGCTCGAGGCCGCGTTCGTCAAGGACGTGCAACTCCTCGGCGACCTGGGCCTGAGCTTCGACCTGTGCGTCCGCCCGGCGGAGTTGCCGGACATGGTCAAGCTCGTGACCCAGTGCCCCGGCACGCGGTTCATCCTCGACCACTGCGGCAACGCCAGCACGAAGTTCACCCCGGCCGAGTTCGCCGCCTGGCGCACGGGCATGGCCGCGCTCGCGGCGAAGCCGAACGTCGTCTGCAAGCTGTCCGGGTTCGTCGTCAACGGCGGCAAGAAGCCGGACGCCGCCCCGTACACGGCCGACGAACTCGCCCCAATCGTCAACGGCACGATCGACGCCTTCGGCCTCGACCGCGTCATGTTCGGCGGCGACTGGCCGGTGGTCACAATGGTGACGACGTACAAGCAGTGGCTGGCCGTGTTGCAGGAGATCATCGCCGGTCGCCCGGAAGCCGACCGCCGGAAGATTCTGCACGACAACGCCGTAAAGCAGTACGGCCTCGCGTAACCGGTCACGCCCCGGGCGCGCGGCCGGGCGGCCGCTTCCGCTCGACCGGGCGGGTTTTCCAGCGGCGGTGCAACCAGAAGTATTGTTCGGGGTGCCGGCGGATGAGCCGCTCCAGGGCCGCGTGGTACCGTTCGGTGATCGCCTTCACGGCGTCCGGGCGGTCGGCGTAGTCGGCGGCGTCGAAGGCGTCCTCGCAGACCACCTCGTACAGCATGGGGTCGCCGACCCGCGGCACCCCGACGACGACGATTCGGGCGTCGAACTCCAACGCCATCAGCGCAACCGCCTTGTGCGCCGACGCCGGCCGGCCGAAGAACGGGACGAACACGCCGCGCGGCCCGGCGTCCTGGTCGGCCAGCACGGCCACTTTGCCCCCAGAAGCGACGGCCGCGGTCAGCCGGGCGAAGTCGGACTTCTTGGCGAGAATCGTCTGACCGGTCCCCTGGCGGAAGCGGTTCAGGAAGCGTTCGAGGTGCGGGTTGTCCAGCACCCGGGCGATGGCGTAAGTGCGGAAGCCGAGCGCGCCCAGCGCGTACCCGGCCAGCTCCCAGTTGCCGAAGTGCCCCGTGACGATCAGCAGCGGCCGGCGGTCGAGCAGCCCCCCGAGTAGTGCCGGGGCGTTCACCGGCGTGGCGAACGTCCGCCAGTTGGCGACGTTCAGCTTCCGGGGCAGCAGGGCCATCTCGACGACGAGCCGCGCGAAGTGCCGGTAACAGCCGCACACCAACGCGTCGATTTGCGCCGGCGTGCGCTCGGGGAAGGCGTGCCGCAGGTTGTCCCGGGCGACGGCGCGGTGCCGCTTGTCGAACCGGTGCAGGCCGGCGGCGAGCAGGCCGGCGACGCCGAACGCCCACGCCTGCGGCACGCCCTGGACGACCGCGACGAAACTCCGCACCAGCACGTACACCAGCCGGTCCACGGCCGGCCGGGTCTTCTTCGCCACGATGGCCTTTCGTTGCTCCGCCGCAGGCGTTAGCCCGACGCGCTAGCGAGGGTCGAGCGGTCGGGGACCGTGCCGGCAGACGTTGACGGTACGGTCCCCGCCATCGAACATTGTCCTCGACCGTTCGACCCTCGCTCGCGCGTCGGGCTAACAAAACCGTCGATTCGCTACAGTCCTTTCATCGCGTCCTGGTAGACGCCGCCGATGCTCATGACGATGCGGAGGATGAGCACGATCAGCATCACGCCGACGGCCGCGTACACCAGCCCGCCGGCGATCATCGCCAGCAGCTTCATCTTGCGGGCCGCTTCCTCCTGGTACTGCTTCGCCTGCTTGGCCATCACGTCCGGCAGGCGGCCGGTCGTCTCGCCGATGCCGATCGTGTCGAGGAACTCGACGGGGAACAGCGCCTCCCCGCAGGCGGCCAGGGTCGGGGCGATCTTGTTGCCGTCCCGGGCGGCCTTCGATGCACTCTCGCCGTGCCGGGTGTACGCCTCGTTGGACGTGGCCCGGAAGCTCAGGAGCAGCGCCTTGTCGGCCTTCAACCCGGCCTCGCCGGTCATGTGCAGGCCGAGCGAGAACCGCTGCAGCGCGAACGCCCGGAAGCACCCGGCCAGGCCGGGGATTCGCAGCGCCAGCGCCTCGCCCTTGGCCCGCAGCCGGTCGTTGCTCTTGACGTACAGGAAGGCGACGACGACCGCGGCCGTGAACCCGCCGCTGACCGCCAGCCAGATCAGCGCCCCGGACGGCCCCATCAGGCCCAGCCCGAGGGCGTCGAAGCCCTTGCCGTCCGACGGCGCGATCAGGCCCAGCACGAGGACCATCGCGGCGATGATGAAGATGGCGGCGACGTACATCAGGACCGGCCAGATCAGCGCCTGCGTGAACTTGCGGTTGGCGTCGATGATCGTCTCGTAGTACTCCTCCAGGGTGCCGAACACCTCGGTCAGCCGGCCGGTCTTCTCGCCCATGCCGACGAGTTCGACGAACAGCACGGGGAACCGCCCGGCGTCCGGCTTGAGGGCCTCGCGGAGGCTCTGGCCGTCGTCGCACCGCCCGGCCAGCGTCAGGGCCAGGTCGCGGGCCTTCGGCGGCCCGGACTTGCCCTGCATCCGGAAGGTCTTGCCCAGCGGCAGGCCGATATCGACGCCGTGCTTGAGCGCGCGGCACCAGAACACGAGGACTTTCGGCGACAGTCGGCTCGAAAACATCGGCACCCCTCCGGTCAGCACTCGACCACGTTCACGGCCAGCCCGCCGAGCGAAGTCTCTTTGTACTTGCCCTGCATGTCCACGCCCGTCTGCCGCATCGTTTCGATGACCCGGTCGAGGGACACGGTGTGCCGGCCGTCGCCGTGCAAGACGGCCAGGCGGGCGGCGTTGATGGCCTTGACCGCGCCCATCGTGTTCCGCTCGATGCACGGGATTTGCACCAGGCCGCCGACCGGGTCGCAGGTCAGGCCGAGGTTGTGCTCCATGCCGATCTCGGCGGCGTTTTCGACCTGCTCGTTGGTCCCGCCCATGACCGCCGCCAGCCCCGCCGCGGCCATCGAGCAAGCAACCCCGACTTCCCCCTGGCAGCCCATTTCGGCCGCGGAAAGCGAGGCGTTCCGCTTGTACAGCATCCCCACGGCCGCGGCCGTGAGCAGGAAGGTCCGCACGCCGGCCGCGTCGGCCCCGGGCGTGAACCGGGCGTAGTACGCCAGCACCGCCGGGATGACGCCGGCCGCGCCGTTCGTCGGGGCCGTGACGACCTGCCCGCCGGCCGCGTTCTCCTCGTTGACTGCCAGCGCGAACAGGCTCACCCAGTCGAAGGCGGCCAGGGGGTCGTGCGCTAACGGTTCCGTCCTCAACTTCGCGGCAATCTTCGCCGCCCGGCGGACGACGTTCAGCCCGCCGGGCAGCACGCCCTCGGTGCGGCAGCCGCGCGTGATGCACGCCTGCATGACGGCCCAGATGCGGTCGATCCCGGCGAACGTCTCCGCGTCCGGCCGGCGGGTCCGCTCGTTCGCCATCACGATGTCGGCGATGCTCAACCCGGTGCGCCGGCCGACGGCGAGGAGTTCTTTCGCCGAGACGAACGGATACGCCGGCGGCGTGGCGGGCGGGAGCGCGTCGGCGGCCAGCTCGCCGTGCTTGACGACGAACCCGCCGCCGGTCGAGTAGTACGTCTCGCCCGCAACCTCCCGACCCGCCGCGTCGAAGGCCGTGAACGTCACGCCGTTGGGGTGGAAGGGCAGAAAGGTCTCGCGGTGGAACAGCAGGTCGGTCGCCTCGCGGAAGCCGACGCGGTGCGTGCCGGCCAACCGCAGGGCACCGTTGGCGCGGACCAGTTCGACGATCGCGTCGGCGCTGTCGGCATCGACCGCGTCCGGCCGCTCGCCGGCGAGGCCCAAGATCACCGCCTTGTCGGTGGCGTGCCCCTTGCCCGTGAGCGCGAGCGAGCCGTACAGGTCGGCCAGCACGCGCGCCACGCCGGGCAGGTCGCCGCGCTCGCGCAACCCCGCGGCGAAACGGTACGCCGCCAGCATCGGACCGACGGTGTGCGAACTCGACGGGCCGATGCCGATTTTGAAGAGGTCGAAGACCGACAGGTTCATGGGGGCACTCCGTGCCTGAATTGTCGCACGCCCCGCGGCCAACGGCAACGGGGCCAGTTGCAATCGCCTTCGGGAACGGTAACGCAGAGTCCCGGCGAGTCGCTGACGCTCTCGGCTCGCCGGGGCGAATGCATCCGCGCATCGTTACTAGCGCGGGAAGCGAGGGGTGAAGCCGGGGCGGACGACGCCGGGGTCGGCGGCGGGGACGACGGGCACCGCGGCCGGCACGGCCGGGGGGAGGGGGGCCGGCGGGGGCGGTAGGGTCACGACGACGGCCGGCTTCGCCGCTTCGGGCGTCGGCACCGGGAGCGGGAACGGGGTGGGGATCGGTTCGGCCTTGGTCGTCGGGCCGGGGGCCGGGGTCGGGGCGGGGCCGTCGGACTTGGGCGTCGGCCGCGAAAAGTCCTTCGGCAGGCTGATCGCCGGGCCGCCCTTGGCCTGCGACTCGAAGTCGTAGTCGCCGCCGAGTTCGAGCACGAGCACGACGATGCCGAGGAGCATCGCCAGGGCGCTCAGGCCCAGCATGCCGACGTACACGTCGTTCCGGGGCGGTGCGATCACCAGGCGTTGGCGGGCCATCGGGGCGTTCCTTAAAGAGCGGGCGCGGCGGGCGGCGTGGCCAGGGCGGGGACGGTCACGGTCGGGTTGGCCAGCGGGGCCGCGGTCATGTCGTTCGAGTCCAGCACCAGCAGCACCGTCGCCGCGATCAGGCAGACCAGGCCGATGAGCAGCATCCCGGTATAGGCGTCGTTCCGCGACGGCTTCCGGGGCGCGACGAAGTCGTCGCCGTCGTCGGCTTCAACGTCGTCGTCCTCGTCGTCGAGTTCGACGGCCCGGACCTTCTTCTTCGGCTTCTCGCCGCCGGCCTTCTGCTTCTTCTTCGCCATGACGCGCCTCGGGTCGGTGGGTCAAACTCGCGGGGCCGGGGGTCAGTACGGCTTGACCTGATCGCCGGCCTTGGGCAACCGGTCGGCGGTCACCGCCGCACCCTTGACGGCCGGCTCGAAGACGCCGACGCCTTTCTTGCCGTTGACGAGCGTGACGGTGAGTTTGCCCACGAACACGCCGGCCGGGATCAGCCGGTCCACCCGGAGGATCGTGCCGACTTGCAGGCCCGTGTCGAGGCCGGGAGTGAACTCGACGTACACGGTGGGCGTGCGGGCATCGACCTCGACGACAGTTCCATTGAACCCGGCCGGGGCGACGGGCGTCCGAAAGCCGGGGATGCCGCCGCTGCCGAGTCGCGCTTCGGTCAGTTGGTCCTGGAGTTTCTGGGCGTACTCGGTCTTCGCCTCGGCCTGGAGCTTGTACCGGTCGCGTTCGATCTCCGCCCGGGACTGCGCGGCCCGGGCCAGGTTGGCGGCGACGACGAGTTGGTTGCCCTTTTCTTCGGCCTTCTTCAACTCGTCGTCGATGACCTTGATCTGGCCCGACAGCTTGTCGATCATCGCCTGGAGTTGCGCGGCCGTCGCGGCCTTCTTCTGGGCCTCGGAGAAGGCGACGTTGTACTGCTGGTTGAGCGTGTCCCGCACGGCCACGAGTTGGGCGACCTGCGTGTAGTACCGGTCGCGCTCCTGCTGCAAGGCCCGCTTGGCGTCGTCGGCCGACTCGGCCTCCACGTCGCGCAGGGCCTTCATCTTGGTCGCGGACTCGGCGGCGGCGACCGCCTCGGCCTGGTACTTCTTCGCCTCCTTCTGCCAGTTCGTCCGCGCGGTGTACGCGTTCAGGACCAGCGCGTTCCAGATCAGGCTCAGGACGAGCACCAGGAACACCAGCATTTTGCCAATCGCGGTCATCGCTGTCCTCCGTCGGGCACCGGTCGCCCGGGCGGGTCAAGGGGGGGAAGTCGCGGGGTCGGGTTACAGTCCGGGGGTCTTGCCGCCGGCGGCCTGGATGCGGCCGAGCAGTTGCCGCTCGCGGCGCTGCAGGGTTTGCAACTCGGCGAGCCAGTTGACCCGCTTCTCGCTCAGGTAGGCCGACTCGTCCTTCAGGTTCGCCTCGATCTCTTTCAGCTTGCCGACGGCCCCCTGGTCGCGGTCGATCAGGTCCGACAGGGTGACGTGCAGGCGGCGGAGGTCGGCGATGCCGAGCTTCGGCGTCAACTCCGCGACTTGGGCCAGCGTCGTCGTACCGCCGATGATCTCCATCCACTGGGCTTCGGTCGTCAGCCCCTGGCCGTTCTGCAGTTGCTCGATGGTGCGGACCTCGGCGGCGAACTCGTTTTGAAGCGTTTGCAAACCCCGCAGCGGCTTGTTGTCCGGCCCGAGGATGTCCGCCCCCTCGCGGTCCACGTCGTAAATCACGCCCTCGCCGAACGCGCCCTTGTCGGTCGTGAGTTGCACCTTGAAGCGGCCGTTGCGGGCCTGGTTCAACCGGACGGCGAAGACGCGGGCGCGGGTGTCGAGCCGTTCTTCGCTCGCGGCCAAAGCGTACTTCTTGCCGGCGTACCCGGTCTGCGTTTCGCCGATCGCCTTGGTCAGGCGGTCGATTTCTTTCTTGAGGACCGCGATCTGGCCGTCCGTCTTGCCCTCGGCCGTCGTCACGTCGAGCCAGTCGATGCGGTTGGTGTACAGCGACAGCGCCCAAGCCATCAGCCCGACGCTGGCGACGAGGTTCACGAACACGAGCAGCTTGCCGATCTTCGTCGCCATGATCATTCGCCCTGCGGTGTGGCGGTCTCGGGGTCGGGGCGTTACTTGTTCGCTTCGGCCGCGGCCAGGTCGGCTTCGAGGTCGAAGCTCTTGCGGAGGGTGTCGCCGACCGCCTTCTGCACGTCGAACAGGCGGCGTTCGGTCTCGCCCTGGGCGGCGAGTTGCGCGGCCACCCGCTCTTGAGAGGCGGCGAGCGTAGCCCGCCGGTCTTCGAGAAGCAATTGCCGTTGGGTGACCGACTCGGCGTCCTTGGACCGCTGCACTTGCAAGTCGCCCCGGACGGCGATCTGCGACTTCAACAACAGCGACTGGCCGATGGCGAGGTTCTTGAGCAGGTCGTACTCGTCGGCGAACCGGGCCTGGTCGAGGATGACCTGCTGTTCGGCCGACCCGGCCATTTTCTGGAAGCGGTTGGCCTGATCGGACAGGGCGGCGAGGTACGTCCGCAGGCCGACCGTCAGGGCGACGCGCTTCTGCCAGCCGGCGTTCTCGGCGAGGTTCATGAGCGTGTGGGCGATCCGCTTGCGGCGGTCGCCCTCGTCCCGGCTGGCCGTGGTGCCGACGGTGGCGAGGACGGTCTGCAACCCGGCGTAGGTCTCGTTCAACTTGTCCAGGGCGGCGGCGGCGGCGGTCGCGGCGGTCGTCGTGGCCACCTGGTCGGCGTCGGGAGCGGCGATCAGGGCCGTGTACGCGGCGTACTTCCGCTTCGCCTCGTCGTTGGCCGTGCGGACGGTGTCGGTCGCCCCCTTGACCGCGGCGGCCTCCACGTCGGCCTGCTTGGCGTCCACTTTGATCAGGGCTTCAAAGCGCCGCTCGAACATGGCCAGCAGCGTCTTCGCGTTGGCTTCCTTCTTGTCCGGCTGGCGCTCCCAGACGGTCGGGTCGGCGAGCTTGCGGACGACGGCCCGCTCGGCGTAGGTCTCGGCCATGTTGGCCAGCCAGCCCGGGGTGAAGACGACGCGCTTCGTGGACGGGTCGGCAGTGTACCGGCCGCCGAGGAGGGCGATTTGCTCGACGGGGGGCAGGCCCGACAGTTTCGCGTCGGCCTTGCGCTTGGCCGCCTCGACCGCTTCCACCTGCGTGCGGGGGAAGGGCGTGCCGGCGAACTCTTCGGCGGCCGTGCCGGTGAACAGGTCTTCGAGGAGCTTGGGCCGGACCGAGTCCACCGGGTAGAAGCCCGAGACGACGGTGCCCAGGGCGACGCCGTCCGACCCGGCGTCGATGCCGGGGGGCGCGACCACCGGGACGCCGACGATGGCGAGCTGGTGCTTGAGCGCGTTGGCGGACGCGGCCTGGCGGGCGGCCCAAGCCTGCGTGGCGAAGTACATCAACCCGCCGAAGGCGACGAAGTTGACGAAGAGCAGGATCTTTCCCAGCGTCCCCATGAGGGCGGTCCCTGTCGCGTGTGGCGGTCCTGTCGAATCGCGGCCGGCCGGGCAGAGCCGGGGACGTTCCCTGATTGTGAGGGCGCGCGCCGCCGGACGCAAGAACTTTGCCGCGGTAAACCGCGCAGTTTTGGCACTTCCGGGGGGCGCGACCGGTACGGCCGTTCCGCCGGGGGCACCCGCCGGGCCGGGCGGGACCGGAGAACGCGACCGGGCGGACTTTCCGAACAGTTCCACCGCCCGGGGCCGGTATTTCACTCGCGGCCCTCCGGAATAAACTATATCCTCGTCAGGACTGCCCGTGCGAGTTTTGCGCCCCTCGCTGCCCGCCCAAGCCCCCGCCTCGCCACCGACCGGTCCCCGGCCGAGTGTTAAAGGGCGCGGCGGCCGGAGTTCATAATGTCCCCGGATACGGCTCGGATGACTCGGCAGATCGGCAACTACGACCTGATCTCGAAAATCGCCGAAGGCGGCATGGGGGCGGTCTACAAGGCCAGCAACCGGACCACGGGCCAAATCGTGGCCATCAAGATCATCCCGCCGGAAACCGCCCGCAACCCGCTGCTCCTCAAGCGGTTCGAGCAGGAATTCAAGGCGGCCAGCCTGATCGACCACCCGAACGTCGTCAAGGCCATCGACTACTGCGGCTCGGGCACGCCGTTTCTGGTCATGGAGTTCGTGGACGGCGAGTCCCTGGGGGCCAAGATCGAGCGGGACGGGGCGCTCCCCGAGGCCGACGCCGTCCGCATCATCGGCGAGGTGTGCGAGGGCCTGCACCGGGCGCACAAACAGGGCCTGATCCACCGCGACGTGAAGCCGGACAACATCCTGCTCACCCTCGATCTGACCGCCAAACTGACCGACCTCGGCCTCGTCAAGGACGTCGAAGGCGAGATGAACCTGACCAAGACCGGGCGGGGCTTGGGCACCCCGCACTTCATGGCCCCGGAGCAGTTCCGCAACGCCAAGAACGCCGACGCGCGGTGCGACGTGTACAGCCTCGGGGCGACCCTGTACACGATGGTCACCGGGGAAATCCCGTTCGACAAGACCAGCCCGCTCGACTGCTGGTTGAAGAAGACGAAGAACGAGTTCCCCGCGCCGAAGGCCCGCAACCCGACGCTGAGCGACCGGGCCGACTGGGCCATCCGCCGGGCCATGCACCACGACCCGGCGCAGCGGCCGGCGTCGTGCCGGGAGTTCATGGAAGACCTGCTCGGCACCGGGTGGCGGGTCCAGGGCAGCGGGCCGCTATCCGGGCAGTTCGCGGTCGGCATGGCGGGCACGAGTCGGCCGGCGCACACCGAGATGCCGCCGCTCCCGACCGAGGACTTGTGGTACATGGTCTACCGGGACGCCGCGAACAAAATGCACACGGTCAAGGGCGCGACGGAGAGCATCCGCAAGAACCTGATCGCCGGGGCACTGGGCGACCTAGGGACGATCCTGGTCAGCCGCACCAAGGGCGGCCAGTTCCAACCGCTCCGCAGCGTGCCGGAATTCCGCGACCTCGTCATGCAGTACCTGTCGGCCGCGACGGCCACGCCGGCGATCCCGGTGCGGGCGTACACCCCCGGCTCGAAGCTGTCCGTGGGCGGCCCGCCAGTGGTCCCCGGGGCCGCCCGGTCGGCGACGACGAACACGCCCGACGGGGCGAAAATGGCGACCCTGCGGTCCGGCACGACCATCCCGAGCGACCCGCCCGCGGTCGCGCCGCCCGCGTACCAATCGACCGAGGTCCACGCCCTTTCGCCGCTCGCCAAGGCGTCCAGCAGTACCCAGGTGAAGTCGCCGGCCCGGCCCGCCCACCCGGCCACCCCGCCGGACCACCTGGCCGCGCCCGATTGGCTCCCCTACGCCAGCCTCGGCTTCATCCTCGCCCTGCTCATCCTTGTCGGCATCTTCCTCGCCACGCGGTAAGCGGCTCGGTCACGGCTCCGCCGCAGGCGAACGTTAGCCCGACGCGCTAGCGAGGGTCGAACGGTCGAGGGGATTGTTGACGGACCAGGACCTACGGCCGACGATTGCACGCATTGTCCTACACCCTTCGACCCTCGCTAGCGCGTCGGGCTAACCCGCGTCGCCTGCGGCGGAGCCGCTCACCGCCGGGCCACTCGGGCGTACTGAACTGGCAGGACGGCGTGCGGCTTGTCGCGGCCGAGTTTCACCGCGGCGTGGTACGGCCAGTGCGGGTCGCGCAGCATCTCCCGGGCGAGCATCACCACGTCGGCTTGCTCCGCGCAGACGATGGCGTCGGCCTGCTCGGCTTCGAGGATCAGCCAGCCGACGCTCGTCGGCAGGCCGGTCTCGCGGCGGAGGCGGGCGGACGCCGGGGCCAGGAAGCCCGGTGCCCACGGGATGCCCGACACGTCCGGCACGTTGAACCCCATGCTCACGTCGATCATGTCCAGCCCGCCGGCCTTCAACAGCTTGGCGAGTTCGATCGCGTCGTCGAGCGTCACCCCGCCGGGGGCGTAGTCCTCGACCGACAGGCGCGCCGTCAGCGGCAGGCGTTCCGGCCAGACCTTGCGCACGGCCGCGAGGGTTTCGGTCAGGAAGCGGGCGCGGTTGACCGGGCTGCCGCCGTACTCGTCGGTCCGGTGGTTCGACAGCGGCGAAAAGAAGCTGTGCGCCAAGTACCCGTGCGCGAAGTGCAGTTCGAGCCACTCGAACCCGGCCGCGAGTGCCCGCCCGGCCGCGGCGGCGAAGGCGGCGGTGGTGGCGGCGATGTCCGCCTTCGTCATCGCCCTGGGGACGATCGGCAGGTTGCCGCCGAACGCCTCGGCCGACGGCCCGAGGATTTCCCACCCGCCCTGCGCCGGGGTCAGGTGCGCGTCCCCCTCCCAGGGGCGTTGCGCGCTCGCCTTGCGGCCGGCGTGCGCGATCTGGATTGCCGGCACCGCCCCGTGCTCCTTGACGAACCGGGCGATCCGGCCGAAGGCGTCGGCGTGGGCGTCCGACCAGAGGCCGGTACACCCCGGCGAAATGCGGCCGGCCGGCGTCACCCCGGTCGCCTCGACCGACACCAGGCCCGCCCCGCCGACGGCCCGGGCACCCAGGTGGACGAGGTGCCAGTCGTTCGGCATCCCGTCGGTGGCCGAGTACTGGCACATCGGCGACACGGCGATGCGGTTGCGCAGGGTCACGTCTTTGAGGCGGTATTCGTCGAAGAGGCCGGGCATCGGGTTGCGCTCGTGAGTGCGGGTGTCGGGGGCCGACTGGTCCTGAGTCTAGGTCGGCGCGGCCGGGGAGCTTACAATGTCGGCGATCGGCCGGGGGAGTGGGAGAGTGACCGTGGAACAGCTTTGGGCACCGTGGCGGCTGGCTTACGTCGCGCAACCGGACCGGCCGCAGCCGACCGCCCCGGCCGACGCCTGCTTCCTGTGCCGCGCCGCCCGCGGGGACGGTTCGACGGACCGCGCGGACTACGTCGTCGGCCGGACGGCGCACTCGGTCGTGGTGCTGAACCGCTTCCCGTACAACAACGGCCACCTGCTCGTCAGCCCGCTCGCGCACGCGGCCGACCTGGCCGACCTGACGGCCGACGAAACCCTCGACCTGCAAGCGACGATCGCCCGACTGATCGCCGTGCTGCGGCGGCGGTTGAACGCCGAAGGGTTCAACGTCGGACTGAACCTCGGCGCGGTCGCCGGGGCGGGGCTGCCGGGGCACCTGCACTGGCACGTCGTGCCGCGGTGGGCCGGGGACACGAACTTCATGCCGGTGCTGACCGACGCGAAGGTGATCGTGCAGTCCCTGGACTCGCTGTGGGACCTCCTCCGCGCCGAACTCGCCCCGTGACGGTCCTATTTGGGGTGGGGTTTCTCCGCCCGCTCGATCAGTTTGAGGTACCGCTCGGCCCGGCCGACGCGCTCCGGGTCGCCGATCTCGGCGAGCGGCACGCCTTGCGGCTTGAGCGAGTCGAGGAGCCACGCCTTGGCATCGGCGGCGTTGCCGTCGAGGAGGGCCAGCATCGCCCGGTCGTAGCTCAGCAGGGACTCTTGAACGAGCACCTCGCGGGCCTGGCCGATCCGGCCCAGGTAGTTGAAAATCGGCGTGCGGGACGCCGCCCCCTGGTCGGTCAGTAAGAGGACGACGTGCCCGCCGGCCGCCGCCTGCAAGCCGATCATGACGGCGGGGACGCGGGTGGCCGTGGGGTCCCAAGCGACCTTCGGGAAGGCGGGCCGGGGCATGGCGGCGGCGTCGCTGGCCGGGTTGCCTTCGAGCCGCGCGACCGCCATTTGGAGCAGTTGGAAGCCGCGGCCGATCTCGTCCCGGGTGTCCTGGCGGACTAACTCTTGAATCTTGTCGTCGAGCGCGGCCAGGTCGCTGGACGCCTCGTCGAGCCGGCCGGCCCGGACCTCCATGACGATCTTGGCGATGACCATTTGCGGCGGGATCGGCTTCGCCGGGTCGGGCGGGATCGCGTTGAACAGTTCGATGGCGTACAGGGGCAGGCCGCTCTGGGCCGCGGCACTGAACCGGGCCATCGGGTCGGGGCTGCGGGCCACCGCGTCCCGGGTCCGCTGGACCTTGCGGGCCTGGGCGTCCTGCTGGTTCGACATGTCCGCCTTGCGGGCCTTGAGCGCGTCCTCGGGCTTGCCCCCGGGCGGCGAGATCGACGCGGCGAACTCCTTCTGCGCCGCCTCGGGCAGGCTGTCGAAGTACCCGACGAACTTGTCGAACGCGACTTTGGCCGCGTCGAGCTGCCCGGTCTGCTCGTAGTTCCGAGACAAGCTGATGGCCTGGTTCAGCACGACCTCCGGGCCGACCGAGCTGCGGTACAGCGACGGCGTCCGCTCCAGGAGGCGGTACTGGGCCGCGATCGTCTGCAGGACGCGCTCGGTCGAGTCGCCCAACAAGGGCGTGTCCAGGACCGGTGCCCCGGGCATCGCGTAGGCCTCGACCAGCGCCACGTAGGCGTCGGCCGAGTCGGGGTTGGCGGCGATGGCCTGGCGGGCCGCGCGGATCATCAGGACGGGCACCGTGAGTTGCTCGTCGTCCGGCTCGCGGCTGCGGAACACGGTCGCCCGGCCGCCGCCGATCAACGCCCACCGGGCGATCTGCTCGGCCTGGACGGTCCTGGTGTACTCGAACTCGCCGCGGGCCTGGACGTACTCGGCGTACACGCGGGCGACGACCGCGTCGTCCGCCCCGGGCGCGGTCGGCAGCGGCCGATCGACGTACAACTCGGCCGTCTCCTGGGGCACGGGCACCGGCGGGTACGCCTTGACGGCCGGCAGCCGCGGCAGGCCGGGGCCGAACGCCGGCCGGGCCGTGTCGAACTTGAGCGCCTTCGCCCGCGCGTCGGCCGCCGGGTCAATCCCGACCCGGCCGAGAATCGCGCTCCGGCCGTCCAGGTGCCACAGCACCCACCGCGCCTCGTCGTTCACGAGTTGCAGCACGGACTCCATGTCGATCCGCTGGCCGGCCGGCGGGACGATCGCCAAGTACCCGGCGTCGCGGTCGGCCGCGACGCGGTTCAGGTCGTTCACTTTGGCGACGACTTCCGCCGGCGTCCGGCGGGCGCTCGAGATTTGCCGGGCGGCGATCAGGTCGGGCAGTTCGTTCCGGTGGAACGGGTACCGGGTGTTGACGAACGCGCGCTCGCCCGGGGCGTACCAGGCCAGGTAGTTGCCGAACTCGGCGCTGACGCCCAGGCCGCGCAGCCCGTCCGGGATCGTCCCGTCGGTCCGCTTGGCCGCGAACAGCTTGGCCGTCCGCTCCATGCCCGCGTCCGGGGCGAGCGCCCAGTCGAGGCGGTTCTGCGCGGCCCGGACCGACGACTGCGGGTGCAGCCAGCCCGGGTAGGTGATGGCCAGCATCAGGAACGCGACGAACAGGCACAGAACCCGCCCGAGGCCGCAGGCGGTGAGCAGGATGCGCGTCTTGGGGTCCGACGACCGGCCCAGGGTCAGCCAGCCGGACAGGCCGTTCACGTGCCCGGCGACGATCGGGGCGACGATCACGGCGAAGTACGGGATCAGCCGGACGTGGACCAGCGACAGCCCGGCGAAGGCCAGCCAGAGCAGCACCTGCGCGGCCCGCACCCGGGCGAACCCGAGGACCAGCGTCAGCACGCCGGCCACCAGGAGCGCCGCGTAGGAGAAGCCGTTGACGCCGTACCCGAGGCTCTCGCGCGACTGGTACAGGCCGCTCAGGGGCGACATCGTCAGCGCGCCCAGCTCGAAGTTGTCCGACGCGCCGGCGGGAATGCCGAAGCCGAGTTCCATCGGCACGAGTTGCGCGACCGCTTCGCCCGGGTCTTTGACGAGCGCGGCCAGGAAGAACGGGTTGAGGAGCACGGCCACGACGCCCAGGCCGAGCGCCTTGGCCAGTGCCGGCACCGGCGGCGCGGGGGGGAACGGGTCGGCCGCGGTCGCCGGCGGGGCGGCCCTCAGGAGCGTGCGGTTGACGAGTTCCCCGACGAGGACGCACGCCAGCGCCAGCGGCCCGAGGAAGAACCAGGCGTCGGCGTTCGCCCACACCGCGAACACCCCGGCCAGGATCAGCGGCTCGCGCCACGAGTTCGCCCGCCACGGCAGCCGGCCGATCAGCACCATCGTCAGCGACAGGAAGGCGACCGACACGACGGCCGGCCGGAGGATCGCGTAGGGGGCGGCGGCCAACACGGCCAACACCCCGACCACGGCCCACGGCCAGAGGGCGTACCCCGGCCGCCGCAGGAAGTAGAACAGGCCGAAGGCGACCGCGAACACGGCCGCCTTGACGCCGACCAGGATCACGCCGGTCGGGTCGGCCTTGTACGCGAGGTAGGCGGCCAGGTCGGTCAGCCAACTCGTGTGGACCCACGGCCGGTCCGGGGCGACGAAGCTAAACGGGTCGGTGCCCAGGTTGAGTTGGCCCTCGGCGATCAGCCGGCCGCCGGCCAGGTGCAGCCACAGGTCCGAGTTGCGGGCGGCGAACGAGCCGAGCAAGAACGCCAGGACGACGCCGACGAGGGCCAGGACCACGTCCAGGGCCGCGAACCACTCCGGCCACGTCGCCGACTGCGGCGCGACCGGGACGGCCGGGGCCGACGGGGCGGCGGGCGGCGGCACGGGGTCGGCCGACGGGGGAGCGTTCGCCTTCACGGGTCATCCTCGGGCCAAGAATCGCGGCGAACCCGCCGTCACCATCACTACGCCCCGCGCCCGAGCAAGGTGCGGTCGGCCCGCGCCACCCAGGGAGTGTATCAATATGAAATACGGTCTCGGTTTGGCACACGCATACACGGCCGGCGAACCGGGTCGCGTCTAGGGATGGGAAAGTCCCCGAAGAAGCCACGCGAACGGGAAGACGTGAACACATAGCCGCGCGGACCGTCGGCGAAGCCCCGAAGAAGCCCGACCTCGACGCGGGCAACGACCCGGAGGGGGTGGCGTAGCGGGGAGAGGTAAGGCGGAGTGAAGGGCGGCTCCGCAAGAGCGGACAAGCTCCCTTCCTCCATGCGGGCGATTATTGCCAAAAGGCTGCTTCCAGGTGGCAAACAATAGCGAACCCGCTAAGGTAAATCATTTAATCAAAATCATCGAATAGGCCGGTTGGAACTTGCTTTTCAGAGCTGCCGAGTCCTTCCATAAAGCCAACGCGGACCAAGCCTTCTGCAACGCCTTTCAGAATTATGAAAGGTCGAAGCAGAGGGTTTTTGAATCTGTATTTGTAACGTCTTGCCACTCCGGCACGTTCCAAGACCGTTCCACGCGAATCATCAGTTGCTAACTTGTTAAGGTGTGTCGTGTAGTCTTCAGTCGCTGCCGGTTCGCTTTTGGGCGAAATTGGCTTCAAGTCCGTCGGCTTAAAGTACCCCATATCGTCAGTTTTAGCCAACGCGCTCGCAAGTAGCACGATTGGAAATTTCGTATTCTTCCGTTGGCCGTCGGCAGCTTTCAGATAGTCCTCACGAACTGAAATGTGGGCAGAGTCGATGGCGATTTTTACAGCCGCCGCCAAATCGCTCATCTGAATGGTATCGCCCTTCCCCTTCACCGTTTTGACTGCCGCCTCATATGTCAATAGGTGAGTGTAGTACGGATATCCGCGAGAAAGATTGACGATAAGCCGCTTCGCTTCATCAACTATTTTTAGTTTGATTTGCCTCAGGCCGGAATCGATAATGTCATGGATTTCGTAGTTCGCCATCGGCGGCATGAAGATTTGGGAGAGGCACCGCGAAATCGAAGCATGTTCGTCAATGAGCGTACTTACATCGTTTGCAACACCCACGATCATGACTGTTACATTAACCGAGCTATCGGAAAGGTCTTTTATGGTATCGGCGAATAATCTCCGATGCAGATTCTCAAGTCTGTCGAACTCGTCAAAGACGATGACAAGCTCGTGTACATCGCTACATTTAACTTTGAGTATCTTCTTGATCTCTCCTGAGCCGACAGGGCTAGTCCCATCAAGCCACTGGCTCAGCTGGTACGTCGTAGATGTCACACCGTCTGCCCCGTCCGGCATCTCCACGGTAGTTTCAATTTCTGACAAAGCACGTCGCCAAACATCGTAGAATGTGTCGGCTTCGTTGCAATTCACCTTGACGAGTTCGAGAGATTCAACGCTAGCCATAGCGTCCTTGATAATATTCGCAAGCGATGTCTTGCCCACACCGCGATCGCCAAAAAGCACGATGTGACTGCCGCGAGTCGTGATTGCCGCTATGACACTTTCAAGTTGCGGTTTTCTCCCCTTAAACAGTCTCATCAAGTTGATGGGGGCGGACGGACTGAACGCCCTCCCACAGGCGATCAACTGACGAATCTCGTTCGCATCTGCCATGACAACTCTGGGTAAGGGCTTTTAACTCAGGAAGACGCCGCACAACTCAGGAAAGCATAGAATAACTCAGGAACTCCGGGTTTTCCAGACCCTTCGACCGGAACAGGCACAAATTCGAGAGCATTTAAAATATTATCAAAATACCGTAAGTTAACAATTACGTCGCCCTCACGGAATGCTGCTCGATGCGGTCCACCTCCCGCATGGTCGGGGTGTGTGTCAAGACCGTGACGAAGATGCTCATCGACTCCGACTGTGCCTGTGCGGAGTTCCAGCACGACGCCTTGCGGAACCTGACCTGCGAGCGGCTTAAGTTGGACGAGATTCAGGCGTTCGTGGCGAAGAATGTCCCGGATGAGCCGCGGGTTGACTGAATCGACCGTGCCGAAACGGACCGGAGCGCGATCCCGATTTCAATTTGAGACAATCTGCCCCGCGCCAGTCGGGCTTGCGGGAATCGGGCGGATGGGGTCCAATCGGGGGCGACGCCCGGCGCGGCCACGGACTGGCCCCGCCTCGGACCACTGCCGGGCAAGACGCCCACGGGACCATGACGCCACCGTACCTCACGCCCCGACTGCACCGCCTGGCCGACCCCGAACCCGCCCCGGGTGCGGCCGGACTCGTCGCGCTCGAAGTCCGCCTGGGCACCGGCCGCCCGGTCCGGTACGAACTGGAAGGGGCCGAGTTCACCATCGGCGCGGCCCCGGACTGCGACGTGCGCTTGCCCGGCGCGGACACCCCGCCGTGCGTGTGTGCCGTGGCCCGCACGGCCGACGCCCTGTTCGTCCGCCGGCTCGACCCGGCCTTCCCGGTCTTGTGGAACGACCGCTTTCTGCCGCTCGACACGCCGACGCGGTTGAACCACGGGGACCGCGTCGCCGTCGGCCCGCTGGACGTGACCGTCCACCTCGCCGGCGTCTACCTGCACCCCGACCTGAGCACGCCGGCCCCGACGCCCACGGCCGACGTGCGGCCGCCCCGCTTCGGCCCCCACGCCCCGCCGGCACGCCCCGAACCGCCGCCGACCTACGGCCCGGACGCGACGGCGCAACTCGCCGAGGTCGCGCACGCCCGGGCGGAGTTGCAGCGCGAACGGGACGACCTGGCCGCCCAGGCCGCCGAGTTGGAGTCGGACCGCGTCTTGTGGTACCGCCGCCGGCAGGAAATGGAGGCCGAGCACGCCCGGCCGCCGGCGGGTTCGGCCCCCGGGCACGCCGAAAATCTGGCGGGCCGCGAGGCCGAGTTGGAGCGGTTCCGCGAGGAATTGACGAAGCTCCGCGAACAACTCGTCGCCCAGTACCAGGAGCGGCGCGACCAGCTCGCGCAGATGAACGCGGCCGTCGCCGGGGCGAGTGCCGACCTGAACACCCGCCGGGACCGGCTCGACCGCGAGACGGGCGAACTCGCCGCCGCCCGCCGCGCCCTCGACGCCGAACACCGCGACCGCACGGCGACCCTGGAGCGCGAGGCCGAACGGTTCCGCGCGGAGTTCGTCGAAGCCGAGACGGGCAAGATCGAAGAATCGCTGCTGGCCCGGCCGACCGCAGACGGCCGCACGCTGGCCGAGCGCGAGGCCGAGGTGCAGCGGGAAGCGGCCCGCCTCCGGACCGAGCGCGAGCAGTTCGCCGCGGAACTCGTCCGGCTCGAACGCCGGCAGACGACCTTCGACGAGCAGCAGGGCGACCAGGACCGCCGGGCGGCCGAGATCGACGAGCGGGCCGACCGGTTGGCCCGGGACGCGGCCGAGTTCCGCGAGCAACTCGACCTCGCGGCGGCGGAGCAGGGCCGGCTCGCCCACGACGCCGGCCGGCACGACACCCGGGCCGCCGACCTCGACGCCCGCGCGGCCGCCCTGGCCGGCCGGTCCGCGCAACTCGACGCCCAACAGGCGACGCTCGCGGTCGTCCACGCCGCGCTGGACCGCCAGCGGGACGACTTGAACCAGTTGTCGGCCGCGCTGGCCGCCGACCGCGCCCGCCTCGACGGCGCCCAGCGCGACCTCGACGACCGGCTGCGCGACACAGAGCAAGCGCACGTCGCGCTGTCCGGCGAGCGGGACGACCACGCCGGCCGGGCGGTCCGGGTCCGCGAGCGCGAGCGCTTCCTGGCGGCCACGGTCGCCGAGATCGACGGCCACAAGACGGCCGTGGCCGCCGAGGCCGCGCGGCTGCACGCCAAGGAAGACGAGTTGAACCGCCGGACCGGGGAACTGGCCGGGCAGACGGCCACCCTGCAGGCCAAGGCCGAGCAACTCGCCGCGCTCCAGGAGCGCCTCGACGCCGACCGCCAGGGGGTGCTCGCCCGGGCCGCCGCGCTCGCCGAAGCCGACGCGGCGCGGCAGACGTTCCAGGAGCAATTGCGGCGGCGGGCCGAAGACCTCGCGGCCCGCGGCAAGGCGCTCGACGAAGCCGGCCACCGCCTCACGGCCGAGAAGGCCGACCTCGACGCGACCCGCGCCGGACTCGCCGGGGAGCGCGACCACTTGACCGGGCTGATGGCGTCGAACACCGGCGAATTGAGCGTCCAGGCCGGCGAATTGCAGCGGCAAGCGGCCGACCTGACGGCCCGCGAAGCCAACCTCGAACGCCAGTCGGCCCGGCTCCGCGAGGTCGGCAAGCTGGTGGCCACGCAGAAGCGCGAACTCGCCGGCGAGCGGCAGGCGTGGCTCGCCGAGCGGGCCGCCGACCGCGAGCGCGAGGCGACGGCCCGGACCGAGTTCGAGGCCTTCCACACCCGGGCCACGGCCGAGATGCAAGTCCTCCAGCGCGAGGCCCCGGCCCTGCACGACCGCACCCGCCAGGCCCTCGACCGGCTCACGTCGGCCCGGGACGTGTTGCGCGGCCACCTCGGCGAACTGCACGCCTACGCCGGCCAGTCCCGCGACGACCTGCGGGCCGAAGCGGTGAAACTCGACGAGCGCGAGCAGACCCTGGAGAAGGCCCGGGCCGAGCACCGCCTGGCCGTGACGGAGTTCCGCCAACAGCTCCTGGAATGGCAGGCCAAACTCGCCGACGCGAAGGCCCAACTGGCCCGCGGCGAGTCGGCCGCGGAGGCGCGCTCTACAGAAGTGGCGGTCGCGGCCCGGCAGGTGGACGAATCGACGCTCGCCCTCGCCCGCCAGGCCGAAGAGTTGCGGGCCGAGCGGGAGGCCGTGGCCGGGCGGCGCGGGGAAGTCGAAGTCCACCTCAACGACCTGCGCGAGTGGTACCGCCGCAAGCTCAAGGAACTCGTCGCCGGCCGCGTCGCCGAGGCCGACACCGGGGCGGTCCTCCTGCCGCTGACCGCCCGCGACCCGCACGACGACCCCGAACCGGGCGACCGCCAACTCGGCGAGCGGTTGCGGGCGCTCGACCTCGTGGACGCGGACACGCTCACGACCCTGTGGGGCGAGGCCCGCCGGCAGCGGCGCACCCTGCGCACGGTCCTGCTCGCCGGCGGCGCGGTCACGCTGTACCAACTCGCCATGATGGAGGCCGGCAACCTCGGGTCCCTGATGTTGGGCCGGCTGCGCGTCCTCGACCGCCTCCGGGTGACGCCGCGCGAAGTCGTCTACCGGGTGATCGACCCGGAGCGCGGCGGCGGGCCGACGCGCGGCGTGTTCACCCTGCGGCACCTGGCCGAGGCGGAAATGGACGACGCCGTCCGGCCGGACGAGTTCCGCCAGATGTTCACGGCCGCCCGGGACGCCGCGCACCCGAACCTGGCCGGCACAGTCGAAGTGCTTGAGTTGCACAACCGCCCGGCCGCGCTCCTCGACTACGCCCCCGGCCTGCCGTCGAGCGACTGGCCGGCGGACGCGGCCACCCCCGGCGCGTGGGTCAAGCTGGTCCTGGAGGCGGCGCGCGGCCTGGACGCGGCCCACCGCCACGGCCTGACGCACGGCCGCATCTCGTCCGAGTCGTTCGTGCTGACGGCGGCGGGGGACGTGAAAGTCGTCGGCGTCGGCGAGCCGATGTGGCTCTCGACCGGCATGGCTACGGCCCTCGACCCGACCCCCGAGGCCGACCTGCGGGCGCTGGGGCAGGTCGCCTACGGGTGGTCGCAGTTGGGGCAGCCGGCCGGCAAGCGGCGGGCGCGGAGCAAGGGCCTCCCCGAGTCGCTGGGGGCCGTCGTCCGCCGGCTCGAAGCCGACCCCGAAACGCCGATGGCCGATACTGCGTCCGGGGCCGTGCCGTACCGCACGGCCGCCGACCTGGTCCACGACCTGACCCGCCTGGCCGCGATCTTCCCGTGCCCGGCCGACGCCCAGGCCGGCCTCATCGAAGCCGTCACCGCCAGCCTCGGCCCCGTCCGCCAGTCGGCGTAGAAGTGCCTGATTCAGACGCACGCCATTTAATGCATTTCCGATGATCGCCGGGTTCCCTGTTGACATCAGTAGGTGTTACGCAGTTGCCGGCCCTGGGAATTGGATGTGGGGCTTGGCGAGGTACGCGCGGACGGCCCCGCGATGGGCCTCATCAGCTACGCCGTGAACGCCCGCGCCCTCGGCACGAACGCCAAGGATCTCGAGTCGTGGAAGATCGCCTGGTGGAACGCCGGCGGCGGCCAGAAGAATTTGACGAGCATCAGCGACGGCCTGTCGAACACGATCTTCATCGCCGAGTAGCCGATGGTCACCGGCGACGGGGTCATGAAGTACGCCAGTTGGGGCGTCTCCGGCTCGACCGGTAGCCAAACGGGCGGCATCAACATGTGGGCGACGACCGACATGCCCGAGACCGGCGTCCCCTTCTTCGGGACGACCTGCAACGACCCGTCCGTGACCTGGGACGACGAGTACGGCCAGTGGTGGCGTTCGACGTGCAAGTTCGGCACGAACCAGCCGGGTCACGTCGAATAGACCCAGCGGCCCAACAGGCGGGCTGGGAGGTACAGGGCCAGGAGGCCCAGCGCCGGCCAGCCGACGGCGTGGGTGGCGATGACGGCGTCCAGGGCGATCAGGCCCAGGATGGCGCGCTTGACCCCGGCCTGCACGAGCGCCGGCCGCGGGTCGAGGATTGCCCGGCGGAGAGGCACGATTAGCACCGCCCCGTAGGCGACGACGAGGTACGGCAACGCCCGGTCGGCCGGGGTCGGGATTTCGTGCAGCGGTAGTAGCAGGACGGCGGCGACGGCGAGCAGCATCACGGCCGTCGCGGGGACGAGTTCGCGCGGCCGGCCGGCGAACTCCTCGGTCCGCGCGAACCACGTCACCCCCGCGATGTAGACGCCGACGATCCCCGCGACGTGCCAGCCGACCGCGGCCGGGAACCCGTCGGCCAGCGAGAAGACGAAGAGCAGGTGCAGCAGCCGGCACGATCCCATTGCCAGCGGGCCGACCGGCGTGTGCTTCAGGCTCGCGTTGTACGCGAAGATCGCCACGACCAGACCGCCGAGCCACCACACGTTCCCGTCCGCCAGCAGCCCGCACGCCACCCCGCCGGCCGTGAGAAGCCCGGTCAAGGCGACCGCCGCGCGCACGCTCACCCGGCCACTCGGGATCGGGCGGAACGGCCGCGCCTTGGCGTCCTCGGCGCGGTCGAACACGTCGTTCGACGCCATGCCGGCGAGGTAGAGCAGGCACGACGCGGCGGCGGCCAGGGCGAACCGGCCCGGGTCGGAGAAGAGCACGCCGCAGACGAGGCCGGCCATGAGCGCGTCCGCGACGACGGTGAACACGTTCGGCAGGCGCACGAGTTGGGCGTAAGCGAGCAGGCGGGCCATGCGGGGGTCACTCAGGCGAGGGTCGTCTGGAAGCCGTAGTCGGCGGGCATTCCGGCGGCGGCACGGTCGCCCAGGAGCGCGAGCAAGGCTTCGCTATCGACGAGCCGCACGTCCCGGACGCCCTCGGCGGCGAGCCGGCCGACGGCGACCGCGCGGTCGTCCGTCCCGTCGTCGGCCAGGCCGATCAGCACCGCCGAGATGGCGAACCCCTGCCGCCGCATCATGCCGAGGGCGACCGCCGTCTCGACGCTGACCGCCGGCAGGACGGCGACGAGGGTCGCGTCCCGGGGCAGCCTCGGGGCGACTTCGAGGAGCATCTGCGCGAAGGTCGAGCCGTCGGTCAGTTCGAGCCGGGCGAGGGTCTCGCGGATTTGCTGGAACTGGTCGAAGCCGCGGCGGGTGCCGACGACGACGGGCCGCAGGCGGGTCGAGTCGGCGTTCAACTCGAACCGGTCGCGGGCACCGCCGCGCGTCTCGTAGCTGGACTGCGCAGCGGTCTCGACCGGCTCGTCGAGGGCCTCGGCGCGGATGCGCTCGGCGGCGTCCCGGCCGTTGCTCGCCAGGCCGACTTGCTGGTTCAACAGGCTGACGGCGTAGGCCAGGGCGCACGCCGTCGTGACGGCCAGGTCGGACCGCACCGGCTCGCCGCGCTTCGGGTATCCGGCCGCGTGGAAGTCGATCAGGATCGTCGCCCCGGCCAGCGAGGTCGGCTCGTACACGCGCGAGTGCAGCACCCCGGTCCGGGCGGTGGCCCGCCAGTGGACCCGCTGCAGCGGGTCGCCGAGTTGGTACGGGCGGACGCCGGCGGTCCGCGTCGGGTCTTCAAACAGCCGGTTGGCCAGGCGGATTTCGCCGATCGGCCGCTTCGACGCGAAGTCGTAACTGGGCAAATTGACGATGACCGGCAGCACCATCACGTAGACCGGCTTCGACAGGGTGCGGTGCCGGCGGTAGAAGCCGAACACGTCGCCGGTCTCCGCGAGCGTCGGGCCGATGGGGTAGTAGCCGCGGGCGTGGAAGGTGACCTTCAACTTGACGGTCTTCGTCTGGAGCGGCCGCAGGAACATGACCTGGATGCGCGGCCCCTTGACCGCGATCCGGCCGCGCCGCACGGCGAAGTCGGGCAGCATCTCCTCGACGAGTACCCAGCCGATGGGAATCGTGCCGGTGTTGCGGAACTTGAGCGTGACGGTCAGCGACTCGCCGACTTCTAGCGGCGTGCCGTCGTCGGGCAGGTTCGTGGTCCGCTCGACGGACAGGTTTTGCGTCCACTGTTTGGCCAGGTAGCGCGACAGCAGGTAGACGCCGATGAGCACGTACCCGGCGAAGGCGACCAGGCCCGCCTTGAGCGCAAGGGCGAGGACGAGCAGCCCGACGACGACCAGCAACCACCGCCAACCTTTGACCATGATGCCGGCATCTTACGGAGTGGGGGCCGGCGCGGAACCTCAATGCCGGAACAGGAACTCGCGGGTGTTCAGGACGGCCCACAGCACGTCTTCCCAGGCCTTGCGCTTGTCGGCGCGCTTCTCGATGTGCGTCAGCGCGACCTTGGCCTCGTCGTCGTTGGCGGTCCGGGACAGGGCCGTCAGGTACAGTTCGTCCAGGCGGGACCGGTCGCTGCCGGGGCCGGTCATCAGCTTGGCCAGGCGGTTGGCGGGGTTCTTCACCTTGTCGTTGATGGTCGGGCCGTTGATGAGTTGCAACGCCTGGGCCAGGTTGCCGTCGCTCTCGCGCTCGCACTCGCACGCCAACTCCCGCGCCGGCTGGCCGAAAGTCTTCAAAAACGGGTGCGCCACGTCGGTGTCCGGGAGTTGCACGGCCCGCGTCCCGGCCGGCAGCCCGGGGAACTTCTCGGGGACGCCGGTCACGTCGCCCAGCGCGTCCAGGAGTTGCTCGGCGGTGAGCAGCTTGGTCGTGGCGTGGGAGAAGTACTTGGCGTCGTCCGCGTTGGTCTCGTTCGGCTCGGCGGCGAGTTGGTAGGTGCGGCTGGCCATGATCGTGCGGACCAGCGGCCGGAGCTTGAACCCGGCCTTCGTGAAGTCGGTCGCCAGGGCGGCGAGGAGTTCGTCGTTGGCGGCCGGGTTCGACTCGCGGAAGTCGTCCACCGGGTCCACGATGCCCCGGCCCATGAGGTGGAACCAGACGCGGTTGGCGACCGACTTGGCGAAGAACTCGTTGCCCGGCTTGGTCAGCCAGTCGGCGAAGGCGGCGCGGCGGTCGGTGCCGGCCGGAACGTCCTGATCCCCGGCGAGCGGGAAGCGCGGCTTCATCACCTTGCTCGTGCGCGGCTGGCTGACCTCGCCGGCGCGCAGGCTCAGGATGACCTCGGCGGAGTTCGCCGCGTCCTTGCCCGTCAGCGCCGCTTCGGGCTTGCGGCCGACGCGGGCGAACACCGCGGCCAGGCCGTAGTAGTCGTCCTGCGTCCACTTCTCGGACGGGTGGTTGTGGCACTTGGCGCACTGCATCCGCACGCCCAGGAAGAGTTGCGCCGTGCTCTCGGCCAGGGCGAGTGGGTCTTTCGCGGCGCGGTAGAAGTTGGCCGGCGGGTTGGCGTAGGTGTTGCCGCTGGCGGTCAGGAGTTCGCGGACGATCGCGTCGAGCGGCTCGTCGGCGAGGAGCTTTTCGCGCAGCCAGAGTTGGAAGCCGTAGCTGCCCTTGGCCTGCATCGTCTTGCGGCTGGACCGCAGCACGTCGGCCCACTTCATCGCCCAGAAGTCGGCGAACTCGGGCAGCGTGAGCAGCCGCTCGACGAGCTTGGCCCGGCGGTCCGGCGACGGGTCGATGAGGAAGGCCCGCGCCTCGTCCGGGGTGGGCAGTCGGCCGACGGCGTCGAGGGTCGCCCGGCGGACGAAGTCCGAGTCGCCGCTGAGCGCCGACGGCTGGATCGTCATGGTGCGGAGCTTGGCGAAGGTCAGCGTGTCGATGAAGTTGGCGGCCGGCGGGTTCGACCAGACGAACCCCGGCCGGGGTTCGAGGTACGTCAGCCGCACGGCGACCATCGTCTCCAGGTAGCGGGCCAGGATGGCCACCTCGCCGGGCCGCTTGAACTCGACGCGGCCGGTCGGGCCGACCTCGCCGATCAGCGGCTCGCTGCTGCTCAAGTTGGTCAGCCGGGTCACGTCCCGGCGGCTGCCGTCGGCGAAGGTGGCGACGACGGCGAGTTGCTGCGACTTGGCCGGCGCGGTCAACACCCGCGGGCCGGGGGTGACTTCCAGGGAGACGACCGGCGACAGGGTCGGCTCGTCGTCCTTCGTCCCGGTCGTCAGCCAGGCGCGGATCATCTCAGTCGGGTAGGCGGTCGCGGTGAAGCGGGCACCGCCCTCGTGCGGCAGCCGGCCGAGGCCCTTGAGGAGCACGAGCGAGGCGTCCGGGTTCAGGGGGTCGGCCCGGCGGCCGAACTGTTCGCGGGTGAGTTGCAGGAAGTCGGCGGCGGGGTCGAAGCCGCGCAGGCTCAGCTTGAACCCGTTCTTGCCGCTCGGCGTGCCGTGGCAGGCCCCCATGTTGCACCCGCCAACGTTCATGGCCGCGACCACCTCGCGGCGGAAGCTGACCGGCGTGGCCGCGTCCATCGCCGCGACGGCGACCGGCACGGCGACCGACTTGCCCCCGACGGTCAGCGTCAAGACGGTCGCGCCGTTGCGGGTGCCGCGCAGGTACAGCCCCTCCTCGACCCGGACCACCCCTGGCGACGCTTCCTTCGCCAGTGCGGTGCGGGTCAAGTCGCGGACCGAGCCGTCGGCGAACTTGCCGGTGACGACGAGTTGCCGGGCGTCCCGCGGGCCGGACAGTGCGACCGCGTTGGGCTGCACCGTCAGTTCGACGGGGTCCTGGGCGGAAAGGGGGAGTGCGAGCGCGAAAACCGCTACGAGAGCGCGAAGGAGAGACATCGCTGACCTCGAAAATCGTCGGGCGGGTCTAGGGCCGCGAGAAGCGGCCCGGTGGGAGACCCGACCCAAAGCGTACCACACGCGACAAGCGGCGCGAAGAGTGTATGAAGAAAAAGTTTCAGACGACGCCGTCTTGGTGTTTCTGGAGCCGGCCGCAGGGAAGCCGGACCAGCGGCCTGCCAGTGGCCGATTCCGAATATTCATCCCGACGCTAAACTGACGTATGCCGAAACGCAAGGTCGCGGTTTTTGCGAGTTCACGGGCCGGGATTATCCGGTATAGTGGCGTGTGTTTCTGGCGTGAGACTGTTGGCCGTTCGCGGGGAGTCGAACCGATGCGGAAGATGAACCTGTCCTTGCCGTCGATGCCCTCGATGCCGCACCTGCCGTCGATGCCCTCGATGCCGACGGCGGCCGAAGCGGCGGCCAAGTCCCGCCAACTGGTCATGGCCGTGATGCTCGGCACCGGCCTGGCCGCGTCCGGCCGGACGTGCGCGGCCGCGGTTGAGCAGTCCGCCCAGATGACGCAGGGGTTGCAGCCGTCCCTCGACGAGGCGACCATCCGCAGCATCGCGCGGTACTGCAACGTCTGCTGGCGGAACGCCCGCGTCCCCGCCGACGACTGGTCCGACTGCACGCAACAAGTCCTCACGCGGCTCCTCGAACGGCTCGAACCGGACCACTGGGCGCTGGCCCTGGTCAACGACGACAGCGACACCCGCCGGGAGTTCGTCCGGGCCATCGACACCGTCAAGAAGCGGGCGCAACGGGCCAAGCAGTACAGTGAGCTGGCGGCCGACGTGCCGGACCACCGCGACGACCCGGACGGCCAGAAGGCCGACCTCCGCGAGCAGGTCAACCGCGCCGCGGCCGACGTACTCAGCCCGCGACAGCAGCGGATCGTCGAGTTGTGCGCCGGCGGGTGGAACGTGCCCGAGATCGCTACGGCCCTGAACACGACGCCGGAGCGGGTCAGCGACGAGAAGTACAAGGCGATTCGGAAGCTCCGCACGCACCTCGGCGTGGATGCGTGAACCGACTTCGCTAGAGTAACGGCCGTGGGGAAGTGCCCCACGGCTTTTTTCATTCCCTCTCCAGCCCCGACCCTCCCCCATGCCGAAAAAGAAGCCCAAGCGCAAGTCGTTCGCCCCGGTCCCCGTCCCGGTCCACGCCCCGCCGCACCTCACCACGTCGGAATCGGCCGCCGTCACGGCCACGATTAACAACCCCCAGGGGTTGAAATCCCGGACGTTCCTGGGCCTGCTCGTCGCGCAGTTCTTCGCCGCCTTCAACGACCAGGCGATCCACGCGGCCGGCATGTTCTTCGCCATCAACACCCAGACCCTGACCGAAGAGAACGCCATCACGCTGATGCCGATCCTCTTCTACGCCCCGTGGGTGATCTTCTGCACGATCGCCGGGTACTTCGCCGACCGGTACTCGAAGCGGAACGCGCTGGTGTTCTGGAAGGTGGCCGAAGTCGGCATCACCCTGGTGGCCACCCTCGGCTTCTACGTCGGCCGGAACGGCGACCCCACCGTCGGCTCGTACCTGGTTCTCGGGTGCGTCTTCTTGATGGGCACGCACTCGGCCTTTTTCGTCCCCGCGAAGTACGGCATCATGCCCGAAATCCTGTCCCCGCAAGAGCTCTCGAAGGGCAACGGCGTCCTCGAATCGCTGTCGTTCCTGGCCGTGATCCTGGGCACCGTGTTCGGCGGCGTGCTGTCGTTCCTGTTCCTGCGGAACGAGGTTTACATGGGCCTGATTCTGGTCGGCCTGGCGGTCGCCGGGGCGGCGGCGAGTGCGCTCATCCGCAAGGTGCCGGCGACCAACCCGAACCGGTCGTTCCCCAAGAACGTGTACGGCCCGCTCGTGGCCAACGTCCGCGGCATGTACGCCGTGCCGTCGCTCCGGCTGGTGCTCATGGGCCTGGTCTTCTTCACCTTCGTCGTCGCCTTCATGCGGGCGACCGTGTACATGCTCGGCGAGTCCCAGAACCCGCGGTGGGACGAGCTGAAGACGAGTGCCATCGTCGGCACGGTCGCGCTGGGCATCGGCCTAGGCAGCCCCCTGGCCGGGTACCTGTCCGGCAAGCGCATCGAACTCCGCCTGGTCGTCGCCGGCACCCTCGGCATGATCGCGTTGCTGTTGACCGGGGCGTACTTCATCGACACCGTGCCGATCTTGACCGCGTGCATCATCGGCATCGGCTTCTCGACCGGGTTCTACATCGTGCCGCTGTTCACGCTGTTGCAGCACAAGGCCCCGAAGGCGAGCAAGGGGGACACGGTCGCCACGAGCAACTGCGTCAACACGGCCGGGGCCATCGCCGCGACGCTGCTGTTCAAACTCGTCGTCGTCGGGGCGCACGCCACCGGGCTGACGCCGAAGGTGGTCGATCGGCAACTGTACGCGCAGGGCACCCTGGCCGACGTGGAACTCGAACAGGGCCGGCCGGTGTACGTCGAAGTGAAATCCGCCGCGGGCGAACCGGTGACGGTCGGCAAGCACCACGACGAGGCGCGGAAGAAGTCGGCCGCCTGGCTGGTCAAGCACATCTTCGAGGGCGGGAACGCCAAGGACGTGATCGACATCGACCGGTCGATTTCGCTCAAAGAGATCGACCGCTCGCAGCCGGTGGACCTGTGGCGATACACGATCGGCACCGTGACGAGTTACGACGTGCAGCCGCGTGATGTCGTGCCGGCGGACGACTACGACAACCACCACCTGCCCCGCTTCCTGCTCCTGGGCGCGGCCTTCCTGACCTTCCTGAACCTGCTCCTGATCTGGCGACCCCTCCAGCGCGTCCGCCGCGAAGCCCTGACCGGGGCGTAGGCGAACGGGTTCGCCTGCCGGCAGGACACGGACGAGTACCGGCTGACGCACCCCACGCAGTCGGACACGTTCGACGAGGCGAAGGAGCCGAACCTGGTGCAAGGCGCGGGCGTGATAGCGGTCACCGAGACCCGCGTCGCCAACCTCCCCGACCTCCTCCCTCGCGAACGGCCGGCTACGCCGAAGCGCGAGCGGAAGGAGTGACGACGGGGCGGGCGGCCCCCGCGCTACTTGGGTGGGGCGGGGGCCTTCCCGTCGCCCGCACTGATGGTCACTTCTCGGGAAACTCCGGCTGAATTCCGTTAGGCTCCCGAAGGAAGTAGGGGTCCACGGTACTGACGCCCGCGAGCGCCAGCTTGATCCGGGCCGCCCGGTCGGGGTTCGGCTCGGCGGCAAGCTTGAGGCCGAGGTACGCCTTGCCGAGTTCCAGGCCCAGCACCCGCCGGACCACGACCGCGGCGTACTTGGCCGCCGCCTTGTCGCCGTCCCCGACCCTCCGCGTGAGCGGGTCGAGCGACGGCACGCCGATCTGGCACAGCGCGTACACGGTCGGCCGATCAGTACAGAACGCGGAACCGCGGCTACGAAACGGATCCCCACCGTAGGGGTCGAAGGCGAGGTGGGCGAGCAGGGCCGGCACGGCCTCGGCCGCCCGCATGTGGCCCAGGCTCCGGAACGCGACGGCCGCCTCGTTGGCGCGGGCGGGCACCGGGGCCGCGGCCTTGGCGACGGCAATTAGCCGCTCGACCGCCTCAACCCGCTCGACAGCGAACTTGTCGGCGGCGATCGACTGACTCGGCACGTTGGGAAAATTGGGCATGCCGGCCGGGTCTTGTCCCATGAGCCACACCGCGAAGCAGAAGACGCTCATGAGAACCCCCATTCACGAAAGGGACGGTAGGCACCAACGCGACCCGTTGTTACCGAGTCGCCCTCGAATCGGCTGCGAAACTTTTCCTGGTCGAACCGCTGCCAGAAGCGGAGCACTAACTGAGATCAGCGCTGAGTTTGGTCTGATCGGGGCCAAACGCTTTGTTGTCCCCTGCGATGTCGGGAAGGGTAATGACGGCCCACTTTTTGGTAACGCCCGCGCCGGTTTGTACCAGGCTGAAGCGCACATAGTACGAGCTCAGACAACCTACTGCCTTCGAGTCGCGGGCTCGACAAACATTACGGAAGGAAGCGGATGGTCGCAACGGTCTCCAGCAGTTGGCCGAGGCGTGCGGCCTTCGTGGGGTCGCTCTCGGCAGCCTGCCGTCGGCGCAGGTAATCCCCCGCCAGATTGGGGCCGAGGGCCTTCCAAATCACCGCCGCCGCCAGCCCGCGAACCCGCGGGTCGTCGCCTCCGGCTGCCCGGTCGGCCACGGCATCAATGGCCGGCACGCCGACGCTCGCCAGGGCGAACGCGCACGGGTAGTTCCGCTCGAATACGGGCGACCCGCGGACGATGTTTCGTCCGTAACCGCTAAAGGTTAGATTCTCGACCAGTAGCGGGACCGCCTCGACCGCGCGCATGTGCCCGAGCAGGCGGAAGGCGACGGCCGCCTCGTCCACCGCATCGGGGCGGGCAACGGCCAGACTGGCGTCCGCCATCAGGGCGGCCACAGCGGCGTCCCGGTCGCGGACGGACGCCCGCACCAACCGGGCCTGAAAGTCCAGGTGACCGTATACGCCCGGCATGGCATTCTGACATACGATCGTTATGGCGACGGCGAAGACGGCTGTCATGAGCGTAACTCTGGGTAGCGAGCAGTCTGGTGCGGGACTACGTCAGGTTCCAGGTGTACTTCCCCTGGGCGAGGAACGTGGTCATGGGGAGAAGATAAGGAACCGATGTGGAAAACGGCGTCACTTCTGGACGTACGTAATGCTCCGGTCACCGTCGTCGATCCACTTGGCGACCTTGCGGAGACGCATAGCCGCAGCTTCGTCTTTCTCGCGGTCGGCCCGCGCGTTCACTAACGCCACCGAGTCGTCGTAACCGAGAGAAATGATTAGGACGATGCCGACGTACATGTGCGTGCTGTCCTTGTCCGTTGACGCAGCACAAGAGAGAACAGCGTCATGACATTGTTTACCACCAATTAATCCGAGACTGTAAACACATGGACGTGCTTCTGAAAGTGCGTACGCTCGCTTGCCGCGCATTGCGAACGTTGGAGAAAAGTCGATATTCCTCACGAGAAATGGGATGGCTTCCGTCGAACGCATTATTCCCAACTTGCCAATCGCAATTGCACACGGTGTATTGTCTTCTGCAGTAATTATTGTTTCCAAATTTTGCAATAGCGATTTTGCGATAACCTCGCGGTTATGGCTGGCTTCGGCTTTGCGAATGTTGAATAAATCTGCAGAATCTATGTTGTCTCCTGTGAAAATAGCCATGATGTATAGAATTATTGCGAGTGGCGGAAACATATGACACTCTCCCCAATGGATTGATGTGATTACGTAATATACATTTATGCAGAGCAATATAATTATACTACTGCAGGTCGAATGTGATTAAGGTGGTGCCTGGACCTGCCATCATGTCATCAATTAGTTTAGACGACTGGATAACCGACCACTGATCAGCTACGCCAACTGCAGTTTGCTCTTGACTAAATCGCACAAAATAAGAGTAGATGCCAGACGGCCTTTGGGTTTTCCCTCCGACATCAATTGTGGCAAATGAGCGAAAGTTATTGCGAGTTCTCTGAATACTTCCTTGTATCGCTTTGCTAACGAACAGTCCAGGTGCATCTGTATCATAGATGAACCCATCCGAATCTAATGGATTATCATCACGCCAATCTGGATTACTAGTGTCATTGCCGTGAGGCAGTTGTGTGTCGAAAGACTTTTGGCGAATTAGGGTGCCATCACCGCGATAATCTTTGTATTGACTATCTCTTTCTAGTATCAGATTGCTACCTGGGTATGTAAAGTTTCCTGGTGAAACCGCACCACGCGACTCCGTCCCCCATCCCATCCGCTCGTCATAAAACGTGTATCGCTGTAATCCGAGTTTTCCAGTTCCCTGCTGCGTCCATTGGTAGTATGTACTTCGTCGTGAGTTGTTGTCCGAAATATATCCGCTGGTTTTTACGACGACATCGACCCACAGCACCGTGAACGACACGTCGTCGGCCCCGGCCGGGTTGCCGGCCGGCTCCGCCTTGATTTTGGCGTCCTTCATCTTCGTGCTGCCGACTGCTCCCTCGACCCACAACGTCTTGGGGAGAGCCTTTTGGTCGAACACTGTCCCGGTTGCGACCAAGTTGCCCTTAGTAGCTGCGTCGAAGAGCTTGACCTGCCCGGGCACCGTGAGCGTGACCTGCCCGCCCACGGCCGGGTTGCCGGCGGCGTCTTTGAGTTTTTGGATCGTGATCTGC
>JAYTSV010000088.1:0-1869 GCA_043745465.1 Fimbriiglobus sp. | reverse complement strand
CGCATCCGCATGGAAGGCTACGATCACGAGGTGCTCGACCGCACCGCGGCCGAGATCGTCGCGACCGCCCAGGGGACGCAGGCCGAAGTCCACGGGCCGATCCCGCTGCCGACCCGCATCGAGCGGTACACCGTGCTGCGGTCGCCGCACATCGACCGGAAGTCGCGCGAGCAGTTCGAGATCCGCACCCACAAGCGGCTCATCGACATCCTCCAGCCGACGCAAAAGACGATCGAAGCCCTCAACAAGGGCCTCAGCCTGCCCCCGGGCGTGGACATCAAAATCCGCGTCATTGGCGCGAAGCAGTAATCATCCCCGCTTGACAGCGGGTAGCCGACGACTATCAAGAGTGTTCGCGTTCGCCCCCGTGGTGCCCGCGACGAAGTGAACGACGACGACAAGACTCGGACTTCCGGTCCGCCAGAGACGCAAGCTCCTGCCTCGGCAAGACTCGCACAAACAGTCTCCGGCAACACGACCGATTCGCCGCAAGGCGACAGGCCCGAGTCGGTGATATTCCCCTGCGATATGCTCCGCCGTTGACTTGCGAGTCGACATCGGGAGAGGGTGTGACGATGGCTCGTACAGGCGTACCGAACACGATTACGGAATTCACGGCCCCGATTAGCGTGGCGGTGGTCAACACCGCCGGCGCGACCGTCGGCACGGTCGAGGTGAACCCGGCGGTCTTCGGCGGCAAAATTAGCAAGGCCCTCCTGCACGAAGCCGTGCTGATGTACCTGGCCAACCAGCGGGCCGGCACGGCCTCGACGCTGCGGCGCGGCGAAGTCGCCGGTAGCACGAAGAAGTTGTTCCGCCAAAAGGGCACGGGCAACGCCCGGGCCGGCACCAAGCGGACCAACAAGCGGCGCGGCGGTGGTACGGCCAAAGGCCCGAAGCCCCGCGACTACGAGTACCACCTGCCCAAGCAGGCCGTGAAGGCCGCGACCCGCCAGGCGATCCTCAGCAAGTTCGTCGACGGCAAGGTCATCATCGTCGATACGCTCTCGATGGCGGCCCCTGCCACGAAGCAGATGGTCGTCATCTTGAAGGCCATCAAGGCCGGCAAGAAGACGATCAAGGGCGTGGACGCCAACAACGTCGAGACGACGACCGAAAAAGACGTGACGCTGTTCGACACGACGGCGCTGATCGCCACGGCCGGGCACGACATGAACGTGTACAAGTCGAGCCGCAACCTCGGGGGCGTCAAAGTCCTCCCGGCCGCGGAACTCAACGCTTACACCGTGCTGAAGCAAAAGACCCTCGTGCTGACGCGGGCCGCGTTCGACAGTCTCACGGCGGCCGGCAAGTAAGGAACACGCCGTTGCACCTCGTGCAGTGGCCTTGAGGATATTGCGATGCGTAGTCGTCCGAGACCGAAGCGGTATGTCCGCAAACTCGAAAGCCGCCAGCCCTGCGTGCACGGCGACACCGGCGTCGAGTTGCGCCCGTACCAGGTGATCATCCGCCCGCTCATTACCGAGAAGGGCACCCACCTGACGACGCGGTCGAACGCCTACACCTTCATGGTGAACCCGCTGGCCAACAAGAACCAGATTCGGGAAGCCGTCGAAGAACTGTTCAACGTCCGCGTCGAGGGCGTGCGGACGCAGAATTACATGGGCAAGCTGGCCCGCTTCAAACAGATTCCGGGCAAGCAGGCCGACTGGAAGAAGGCGATCGTTACCGTCCACGCGGACGACCGCATCGACTTCATCTGACGGTAACGGGTTGAAGGTTAGTGCGGCCGGCGGCTACAGGTTGACATTGGTTCGGGGAAGGTGACTCATGGCGATTCGTCAATACAGTCCGACATCCGCGGGTCGCCGGGGCGGTAGCGTCTCCGACTTCGCGGAGTGTACCAAC
>JAYTSV010000087.1:0-69679 GCA_043745465.1 Fimbriiglobus sp. | reverse complement strand
TTGCGAAGCATATCGGCATTCGGTGTCGAATGCGGTCGCAAAATGAGTTCCCACAGTGGGTTACGTTGTTTCTGGCCTCTATTACGCAGCGAGTCTAATCTCTCTGGGGGCAATAATTCCAACGGCTTCACTCTGAATCCTGCTCGATTCAAAAATTCGTTTGGACTCCGGTGGTCGAACACTGTTGTGAATCCACGCCACCGGCCCGGTTCCTAGAATCAGGGACCGGGCCGGCGGGTGCGATGGATCGCAATGATTAACGTCGTCCGCCGGTGGTCGCGCCGCCGCCGAGACCGCCCGCGCCGCCGCGGCCGAAGCTGGCCGCCTGCCCTGCGCCCCCACCGCCGCCGATCCCTTGCCCTCCGATTCCCTGGCCGCCGCGGTTCGCCCCGAAGCCAGTCGTCATGAAGTACGAGCGCTGGGTTTGGAAGCCGAAGGTATGCCCGGTTTGCAGGTCGGCCCCGCCGCGGCTCGCTTGCTGCAGGCTGACGACGGAACCCGACACGGTGCCGAGTTGCATTTGCTGCTGCTGGATTTGGTTCCCTTGAGCACGACTTTGCTGCTCGGGGCGGACCAGCCCGTAGTAGTTCAGGTAGGCCGGGTTGCTGCCGCGCAACAGGTTCAAGTACGGGCTGGCCGCCGGCCCGTTGCCCCCGCCCCCGCCACTGTAAGGCTGCGCGGACGCGGTGCCCGTCCCCGCCACGGCAAAAGCGACCGCGACCGCCAACCCGACCGTCAACCGCTGCCAGTTCCCGCCGCGCCGATCGTTCATCGTCCCACTCCTTGTCCGGGTAACGGGCCGCGGGTGATCCCGCGCGACCTTCGAGATTGTACACCGCGGCCGTTAGCGAATCACGCCGGTGTTGCCGTTGAGGTTGTTGTTGTTCTCGATCGACCGCACCGCCCCGACGCCCAGCAGGGTCACGCCGAGTGCCCGCTCGATGGGGTAGAGGAAGCGTTCCATTTTGGTCGAGAACTTGGTGAGCTGGTAGGCCCGGACGAAGACGCGGTCGCCGGCGACGAGTTGATAGTTCGTCCGGGCGTCGCCGCATTCGGTGATCGCCTTCAAGTCCACCGGGAGCGTCACGCAACAGCCGCCCTCGGACGCCCGCGCGACCCAGATTTGCTTCGTGTCCGAAACGCTGATCACGCCGCCGTAAGTACTCAGGGCGTCGAGGACCGTTTCGTTGCCGGTCAACGGGACGCGCTGCATCGGCAGGCCGGTGCCGCCGGTGTCCGAGATGATGTAGTAGACCTTGCTGTTGAACCCGCTCACGTCCAGGGAGATTTCGGGGTTCTGGAAGTACGCGGCGAGGTGGGTTTCGATGGCCTTCTTGGCGTCGGCGACGGTCATGTCCACGACGCGGACGCTGCCGTAAGACCCGAGGCCGATCGACCCGTCGCCGCGGACCAGGTGCGGCCCGCGGACCTGCTGCATCCCGCGGCCCTGGGCCAGCGTGACCTCGACCGTCGGCTTCTTGATGAACTTGAGGAGTTGGGCCTCGACGGCCGCCCGCACCTCGGGGATCGTCTTCCCGGCGACCATCACGCCGCCGTAGAAGTTGCCCAGGTTGATCGACCCGTCGATCTCGATCGGGTAGACGCCGATGACCGGGTTATCCGGCGGCGTCTCGGTCGCCCGCAGCGACAGTGAATCGAGGGGCTGGACGCGGTACGGCGGCTTCGGGATGGCCGCGATCATGTCCACGATGATGACATCGGGCGGCTCGATGACGTAGTCCGGCATCGACGTTTTCTTGAGTTCCCGGGGCACGTTGGCGACCGGCACGATGGGCGGCGGCGTCCGGCACCCCGCGAGGGCGACGGCCAACGCACACGCCCCCACGGCCAACCGGGGGGCCAGGCGGGTCGTCGAACGGGGGAGTCGGGGAATTCGGGCCACGGCAGCACCTCCAAAATAGTCATCGCGCAAGACCGGATAGCCCTTACAATCGGACCGACCCGGACCCGCGAATGAGTCAAACTGGACGTACTGGAGCGGTTGAAGCGATTGTCCGGGATCGGCAATCGCCGCGGAATGTGCGGTCGGGATGCTTCGGCGAGTGAAGTGGCGGGCCGCGGAATTGGCCGCGAGAATTCCCGGCACCTCAGTCGAGTTCGGCGATGTCGCCGGCGGCGGGGGTGACGAGGCCCCAGAAGGTCGATTCGGACACGCCGGGGTGAATCGTCCGCACGCTGCCGTCGAACATCGCCACTTTCAACCCCGACGGCTGTAGCGCCTGCAATTGCTGGCCGTCGGACTCCAGCCACTTCGGCATGACCTGGAACGTCACCCCCGGCGTCGAGGCCCGCGTCTGCGGCGGCGAGCCAGTCGTAACGGGAACGTGGTCGAGCTTGATGACGTCGGCGAAATTGCCTCGCGTGATGGAAATGTCGTCGAACGGGGAGTGACGGTTGTGACCGCGATAGGAGAAAGTGTTGCTGCGGTCCTGCGGGACGAACAGCCGTTCCGACACCCCGATCGTGTTCGAGGTGCCGTCCGGGAAGTCCGCGGCCAGGCTCGTGATGCCGTGCAGCGCGACCGCGTTGACGGCCACCGAGACCGGCGCGAAAACTTCGATGACGGTGTGCTCACCGGACCTGAACCACGGGATCGAATAGTCGCTGTCGAAGATGTACACAGGAAGAATTTTGTACCCCATACCCCACGGCGGATACGGGTATTCCACCGGGCCGTTCACCTCCAGGTACGGCAGTACAGCTTCGAGGTAGTAGATTGACTCGTTCGAGGTCGCGGAGGGCAGCTTCCCCTCGTTGGCCGATGCATAGTTGTGCCCGGCCAGGACGACCTGGCGGAGCCGGTTCTTGTCCTGCAGGCCCGCGGCCGTCGAGCGGACCTTCTGGACCGCCGGGATGAGTAGCCCGATCATCACGGCCAGGATGGCCAGGACGACCAGGACTTCGATGAGGCTGACGCCCTTCCGTGCGGCCATGAGCTCCTCCTTGAAAGTGATAATTGAGTGGATACGACGGACTCGGTTAGACCGGGTTTAAGGGGGAGTCGTGAATTGCCGGGTGGCCTCATCCGTCCCGCTCGGTGATGCCGGTGTGCATGTCATCAAAACGCGGAAGGTGTAGGTGGTGAGAGGCGTCAGGTTCGTAAAACCTGGTGCCGTCCACGTGCCGTTGGCATTCGTCGTTCCCCGAACAGGCGTTGTTCCCGCGGCAGGCACGAACACCCGGTAGCGGGCAGGCGGCGTCCCCATGTACTGATAGGTACCGTACTGCACATCGAAGACGGGTGTAGTCCCGACCGGGACGGAGTATGTACCCGCCGGACTGAACGTTACATTGTCGGGGGCCGGCTTCCTCATAGCGTTCATCGACGAGAAGGTTACCGACCACACCTGCGCCTGGCCTTGACCAGACACGGCGACGTCCAGATCGCGAGATTCATAACTCACTCCCGAGGTTCCACGTCGCTCGAATTGAGCGACGCCTGCAGTCTAACCCTCCTGAGATCCGAGAAGTAGAACCATCTGAATTACTGACTGGGATTTGGCAAACTTGCGCCGGGGTCGATTCTCGCCCGGCTCTGAACGACAAATGAGTGCGGGTTCCAGCAGGGGCTAACTGTGAGTCGAGTTACTTCTTCGACGTCACCTTTTTCTTGACGGCCGACTTCACGGCCGGCTTGGCGACGGGGGCTTTTGCGGCGGCCTTCGGGGCGGGTTTGGCTAGCATGGCGGGGGCGGTTATGACGGCGACCGGGGCGGCGGACTTTTGCGACTTCTTCTTGAAGATCGCGTCGTAACCGGTGGCGAACCCTTTGTTCTCGGCCAGGCCAATGCGAACGATGCTCATGGTGTCCTCGGCGTGCGGGGTGCGGCTCTCCGGCGAATCCCGGATGACGTGAGTTTAGCGCATCGCGGCCGTGCCGCCATCAAGATTCCCGGCCGTGCCCCGCGGATTTCGGGCCGGCGGCCGGCCTTCCGCATACCGCGGCGGGCGGATTTCGGTAAGTTACCCACGTCCTCACACTCCCCGCAATGGCCGCACCGCTCATGACCGACCACGCCTTCCAACGCTGCATCCACCCGCAGTGCGGCACGACCGTCGAGCTGACCTCGACGACGTTCCAGTGCCCCAAGTGCGGCGGCCTCCTCGACGTGGCCTACGACTGGAACCGCCTACCGGTGCCGACCAGCCTCAAGCACTTCGAGAGCAAGTGGACGGACCGCACCAACCCGCTCAACTTTTCCGGCGTCTGGCGGTTCCGCGAACTCCTGCCGTTCGCCCCGGACGCCAAGATCATGACCATCGGCGAGGGCCAAACCCTGACGCGGCTGAGCGACAGCGTCGGGGCTTATGCCGGCATGAAGCCGGGCCGCCTGTACCTGCAGTACGAGGGGATGAACCCGTCCGGCAGCTTCAAGGACAACGGCATGACAGCCGCGTTCACGCACGCCGGCCTCGTCGGCGCGCGGCGAGCCGCGTGTGCCAGCACGGGCAACACCAGCGCGAGCCTGGCGATCTACTGCGCCGGCACCAACCTGATGCGCGGCGTCGTCTTCATCGGCTCGGGCAAAATCTCCTACGGCAAGTTGTCCCAGGCGCTCGAGCACGCCGCGCTCACCATCCAGATCGCCGGCGACTTCGACGACGCGCTGCGGCGGGTGCAAGAAGTGTCGCGGCAGCTCGGCATCTACCTCGTCAACAGCGTCAACCCGTTCCGCCTCGAAGGCCAGAAGACGATCATGTACCGGGCGCTCGAGGCCCTCGGGTGGGAGGTGCCGGACTGGATCGTCGTGCCCGGCGGTAACCTCGGCAACTCGTCGGCCTTCGGCAAGGCGTTCGCGGAGCTGGCCGACCTGGGGCTGATCGCCCGCCCCCCGCGGATCGCCGTCATCAACGCCACCGGGGCCGACACTTTTTACCAGCTGTACGAGAAGCACGGCGTGCGCTGGAACGGCGGCGCGCCGGACGACAAGAAGGTGAACGCCTACATGAAGATGCTCGACGACTCTGGGGCGAAGGCCGACACCCTGGCGAGCGCGATCGAGATCAACCGGCCGGTGAACTTCCCCAAGGCGCTGCGGGCCTTGGAGCGGTGCGGCGGGGTCGTCCGCGAGGTCACCGACCAGGAGATGCTCGACGCCAAGGCGAAGATCGGCGCGGGCGGCCTCGGCTGCGAGCCGGCCTCGGCGGCGACCGTCGCCGGGCTGATGAAGCTCGTCAAGGAGGGAATCATCGGCCCGGACGAGCGGGTCGTCGGCGTCCTGACCGCCCACCTGCTCAAAGACCCGACCGCGACCGTCGCCTACCACACCAGCGACCCCAAGACCTTCGAGGACGTGCTGGGCAAGCGCGGCGTCAAGCGCGTCGCCTTCGCCAACCGCGCCGTCCAGGTGCCCAACGACCTGGAAGAAATCTTGAAGGCGATCGAGTTGTACGCCTAACGCACCGCCGCTCGCCGGGAGATTGCCCATGCCCCGTCTCGTACTCGGCTCCCGCAACGCGAAGAAGCTCCGCGAGTTGGTCGCGCTGTTGGGCGACCTGCCGCTGGAGTTGACCGACCTGTCGCCCTACCCCGACGCGCCGGAGATTGAAGAGACCGGCGATACGTTTGAAGCCAACGCCCGGCTCAAGGCGGAGCAGTTGGCCCCGGTTTTGGGCGAGTGGGTGCTGGGCGAGGATAGTGGGTTGGTCGTGCCGAGTTTGAACGGCGCGCCGGGGATTTTCTCCGCCCGCTACGCCGGCACTCACGGCGACGACGCGGCCAACAACGCCAAGCTCTTGCGCGAACTGGCCGGCAAGACGGGCGACGCGCGGCGGGCCTACTACGTCAGCACCGCGGCCCTGGCCAACCCGCGCGGCGAAATCGTCGCCGTCGTCGCCGGCAAGTGCTGGGGCGTGATCGCCGAGACGGCGGCCGGCGGCGGGGGGTTCGGTTACGACCCGCTGTTCGTCGTCCCCGAATACCACGCCAGCTTCGGGGAGTTGTCCGCGACGGTCAAGAACGCCCTGAGCCACCGCGGCCGGGCCGTGGCGCTGTTGCGGCCGCTCGTCCGGCAGTTCATACTGGCCGGATGAACCTCAACGAACTCGTCGCCGACATCCACGCCTTCCGGGACTATTTGAAGGCCGAGCGCGGGCTGGCCGAGAACACGCTGTTGGCGTACACCCGCGACCTCGAACGGTACGCCGAGTGGGTCGGCACGGTCAAACTCGCGGACGCCTCGAAGCCGACGCTCAAAGACCTCGCCCGGTACATCGGCTTCCTGCACGACTGCAACCTCGCCGCCGGCACGATGGCCCGGCACATCGTCAGCCTGCGGATGTTCTACCGCTTCCTGCGGCTCGAAGAGCGTGGCGACCCGACCGCCACCGACCTGCTCGCCTCGCCGAAACTCTGGGAGCGCGTCCCCGGCGTCCTTTCCCCGGCCAACGTGATCGAACTGCTGACCAACCCCAAGGCCGGCGACCGCTTCTACCTCCGCGACCGGGCGCTGCTCGAAACCCTGTACGCCACCGGCTGCCGGGCCAGCGAAGTCGTCGGCCTGCGGATGCACGACCTGTACCTCGACTCGGGCTTTTTGAAGTGTACCGGCAAGGGCAGCAAGCAGCGCGTCGTCCCCCTGGGCAAGCCGGCCGTCGCCGCCCTGCGCGACTACCTCGGCGAAGGCCGCCTCGGCGTCGCCAAGGAGTCCGACACCGGCGCGACGGTCTTGTTCACCAGCCGTTCGGGCAAGCCGTTGACGCGGATCGTCCTGTGGAAGATCGTCAAGAAGTACTGCGCCCGCGCCGGCCTGCCGACGACCGTCTCGCCGCACACCCTCCGGCACAGTTTCGCCACGCACGTCCTGGCCGGCGGCGCGGACCTGCGCACGGTGCAAGAACTCCTCGGCCACGCCTCGATCAACACGACGCAGCACTACACCCACGTCGATCGGGACCGTCTGAAAGCAATCCACGCCAAGTACCACCCCCGCGGCGGCAAGAAGCCGATGTGAGTCGGGATTCGACTAACCCTTCGGGCCGTTCTCGGTTTACGATGGGCGGACCTGCCTGGTCGGCTCCTGCCGGCGTCTCTCTCGTTCGGGGTTCTCGCATGCGTCGCTCGCTGTTCGGCGTCCTCGGTCTACTCGTCACGTCGGTCGCGTTGGCCCAGCCGCAGGGGAACCCGCTGCCGCAGCCGCGGATTTCGAGCGTCTTCCCGATGGGCCTGCGTGCCGGCACGGCCGTCGAAGTCACCGTTACGGGGACCGACCTCGACGACGCCACGGGGCTGATGTTCTCGCACCCGGGGCTGAAGGCGACGGTGATCGTCCCGCCGGAGCCGAAGGTCGATCCGAAGGCGAAGGTGGACCCGAAGGCGGCGAAGCCGAACCCGAAGAAGGGGCCGCCGCCGAACGCGTCGAAGTTTCAAATTACCGCCGACAAGGCCGTGCCGCCGGGGAGTTACGACCTGCGCGTCGTCAACGCTTACGGGGTCAGCAATCCGCGGCTGTTCACGGTCGGCGTGCTGCCCGAGGTCAACGAGGTCGAGCCGAACGACGAGGCGACGAACCTGACCATTCCGGCGGGCGTGACCGGGGCGGCGTCGCTGGCGGTGCCGCCGAAGAACGTGCCGCACGCCCAGCGGGTGAGTCTGGGTACGACGATCAACGGCGTGCTGGGGAGCGGCACGGACGTCGATTACTCGGTCTTTTTCGGCAAGGCCGGGCAGCGCGTGCTGGTCCACTGCGCCACGTCGGCCATCGACAGCCGCGCCCGGCCGCTCGTCGAACTCTTCGACGCGGCCGGCAAGCGACTGGCGGAGAACCGTAACGCCGTCGAGAACGACGCCCTGGCCGACGCGGTGCTGCCGGCCGACGGGGACTACTTCGTCCGCGTCGCGGAGTTCGCCTACCAGCAGGGCGGGCCGGACTACTTCTACCGCCTGACGCTCTCGACCGGCCCGTGGATCGACGCCGTCTTCCCGCCGGTCGTCAACCCGGGCAGCACGACGCCCGTGACCGTTTACGGTCGCAACCTGCCCGGAGGGAAAGTCGTCCCCGGGCTGACCCTCGACGGCCGGCCGGTCGAAGCGATCACGACCACGGTGACCGCGCCCAAGGACGCGACCGCCCTGACCTTCCGCGGCCGCGTCGCGCCGCCCCTGGGGTTGCAGGACGGCTTCGAGTACCGGTTGCCGGCCGCGCTCGACCCGGCCGGCCAGTCGAACGCGGTGCTCGTGTTCCTCAGCCCGGCGAAGATCGTCCTCGAAAGCGCGGCCAGGCACGACAAGCCCGAGACGGCGGAGGCGGTCGCCGTGCCGTGCGACGTGGTCGGCCGCATCGACCGCCGGTACGACCGGGACTGCTACAAGTTCGCGGCCAAGAAGGGGGACGTGTACGTCCTCGAAGCCGTCGCCGAGCGGATCGGCAGCGACGCCGACTTGTCGTTGCGGCTGCGCGACGACAAGGGCAAGGAACTGGCCGGGGAACTCGACGACGACCCGGACACCCTGCACCCGACGGGGTTCTTCACGCGCACCGGCGACCCGGCCCCGTTCAAGTTCACCGCCCCGGCCGACGGCACGTACACCGTAGTCGTCAGCAGCATCGACGCGAACGTCAACTTCGGCCCGCGCTGCTTCTACCGGCTGCGGATCAGCGTGCCCGCGCCGGACTTCCGCCTCGTGGCCATGGCGCGGAGCCGGGAGTTGCCCGCGACGGTGCTGGCGCTCGCCGACGGCGAGACGGCGTTCGACGTGTTCGTCGCCCGCCGCGACGGCTTCGCCGGGCCGGTCGCGGTGAGCGCGATTGGTCTGCCGGCCGGCGTGAGCGTCAAGCCGCTGACCGTCGGCGGTTCGTCGCGCTGGGGCACGCTCGTGGTCAGCACCGCGGGCCAGCCGGCCGACTTCGAGGGCAGCGTGACGATCACCGGGGCGGCCACCCTCGACGGCAAACCGGTGACCCGAGAGGCGCGGCCGGCGTCGATCGTCTGGGGCGTGCCGGGCCAGCAGAACGTGCCGACGATTACCCGCCTCGACCAGCAAACCCTCCTCGTCGTCCGCGGCGCGAAGTCGCCGTTCCGCCTCACGGCCGACGTGGCCGGGATCGTCGTCAAGACGAAGGCGAAGGACGGCAAGGAGGTGGACGAGAAGCTGACCGGGCCGATCTTCGTCAAGCCCGGGGACAAGCTGACCGTGCCGCTGAAAGTCCACTGGCAAAACCCGGACGCGCGGGAAAACCCCGTGAACGTCCTCGCCGAGCCGACGCAGGGGAACGCGAACGCGGCCGGGGTGACGGTCAACAACAACCAGCCGTTCGGCATCGCCAAGGACAAGACCGACGCGGCCCTGACGCTCGACGTGAAGGCGAATGCACTGCCCGGCCCGGCCACGATCAGCCTGCGCGGCGAGACGACCATCAACTACCTGCGCGACCCGGCGCAAAAGGACAAGAAGATCGTCACGACGGTCGCCGCCTTCGCCGCGCCGTTCACCGTCACCGTGCTGCCGGTGGCCCTCGTGAAGGTCACTGTTGTGCCGCCGGCCGGCGGGTTGAAGCCCGGGATGACTGGCGAAGTGACCGTCCGCGTCGAGCGGTTGAACGACTTCGCCGGCGAGTTGAAAGTGAGCGTCGCGCTGCCGAAGGAGGCGAAGGGCGTGACGATGGCCGACGGCGTGATCCCGGCGGCGGCGGCCGAAGTGAAGCTGCTCGTGACCGTGGGGAAGGACGCCAAGCCGGGGCCACTGCCGAACCTGCCGGTGACCGTGACCGGGACGGTCCACGACAAGTTCCCGATCGCCGCCGAGTCGAAGCTGACGCTGGTCGTCGCGGCCGCCGGGAAGTGAGCGCGGCCCGGGAAACGAAAACGGCGGGCTGGTTGCCCGCCGCTCGCTTCGAGTGTCCGGCCCGCGTTAGTAGCGGAGCGAGACCGTGAAGTTGACGCCTTGATACCAGAACGAGGTCGTGTTGCCGACGGGGTTCGGCGTCACCACGCCGTTGTTCGCCCCGTAGGACCCGCTCAACGGGATGACCGACGGGTTGATCGTCGTGCTGTACTGCTCGCTCGGGCGGACGACGCTGTTGATGTACAGGAAGTTGTACCCGATGCTCGTCGTCAGCCAACTCCGCCACGTGTACCCGAGGTTGATGCCGACTTCGGGCACGACCGCGAACTTGTCCTGGCTGTACCGGCCGTTGTTCGTGGCGTTGGCGTACATGCCCGCCTGGATGACCGACAGGTCGGGGCTGTTCGGGCCGGTCAGCGTGCTCGTGCCGCGGACATCGATCCGCTGGTTGACGACGCCGAGGGCGACCTTCCCGGTGGCGTTCACGTACCAGTTGTTCATCCGCAACTCGGTGTTCAGGCCGAGTTGCCCGCCGTAGAAGCGGTTGTACGTGTCGAACCGGTCGCTGACTCCGATGACCGACCCGGCCCCGTACAGCTTGCCGTCGAACGCGGCCGTCGAGTTGCCGACCAGGGTACTGCTCTGGTCGATGCGCAACTGCTCGTGAACGTCCAGGTAGCGGAAGCCGGAGATCAGGTTGACGTTCCACAGGCTCAGTTCGTCCGGGCAACTGCGGAACAGGTTGACCATCGGCCCGCCCTCCGCGCCCCAGACCTGGGTGCTGTTCTCGACGCTGACGCGGCCGGCCAGGTACGTCGGGAACGACACGAGGAGCACGTCCGGCAGGCCGGTCGCGGCGTTCACGAACGGGCGGGCCAACAACGGCTGACCGGTCGAGTCCGACGAGGTCAGGTAGTTGTTGCTCTTGGACTCGGTGAAGAAGCCCGACATGTAGTACCCGTACCGGCGGGCCTCGTCGGTCCAGATGCCGCCGGTGAACCGCGCTCCGTTGACCAGGCCGACGCCGAGGTCGGTCCGGGAGTGCAGCACCAGGGTACTCGTGTTCCCCAGGACGCCACCGGCGAGCGGGGCGCTGGTGGTCACGAACGGGAAGGTCGCGTCCTGGGACTTGGTGAACCCGAGGACGTACTCGAACGTGACCCAGGCGCGGGCCGCGAGCCGGCCGTTGACGCCCTGCGGGTCGGTGAACGGGGGCGTCCAGGACTGCTGGCCGTGCGGGCCGGCGGGGTACCCGGGCATCCCGCCGTTCGGGTCGCCCATGCCGGCCCCCGGCATCCCGGGTCCGCCCATGCCCGGGCCGCCCATTCCGGGTCCGCCCATGCCCCCGTAGGGCATCCCGCCGGGCATCGCCTCCATCGCGGCGGGCATCGCCCCGCCGCCCGGGCCGATCGGTGCGGGCGGCGGCACGCCCGGACCCTGGGCGAGTGCCGAGGCAGCCCCCGCCGCGAACGCCGCAATCGACCCCAGAATCTTCTTACGCATGGCATCCCCCAAGACTGCGGCACCCAAGTGAGGCGCACGGACTGCTCTAGCGGTTACATTCGGCACGACCCGACGCCGAACATGAGGCAGATCGGGTAGACTCGCCACCGTCGGTGAAGTCGGTACAACCCGCCCTCTTGCCAGAAGCGCCAATCTTGCCCAACGTGCACGGGCGGGCCGGTCAACCGCACGCCGCCCGGAAAATGCCGCCGACCGACCGGCGAAGCCCTGATGACGGTCCCGCTCCCGACGAGGTTCCCATGAACGCGGTCGCCCAATCGCTCGCCCCGGACAGTCGGCTCCAGGGGGGGGCTTACCGCGTCCTGGACGTGATCGGCCGGGGCGGGTTCAGCTTCGTCTACCGCGCCCTCGACCGGGAAGGCTGCACCGTCGCCATCAAAGAATTGTTCCCGCCCGAGGCCCGCCGCAAGACCTTTTTCGGCCTGTGGACCCGCCAGGCGGTGCGCAAGACCCGGGACTGGCGCGAGTTGTCCAGGCGCGCCCGCGCCGAGTTCGCGCTCGTGCAGTCGTTACGGCACCCCAACGTCGTCCGCGTCCTCGAACTCTTTGAAGAGAACGGCACCCTCTACATCGTCATGGAACTGCTCCGCGGCACGACCCTTCACGAGCACCTCGGCAAGCACGGCGGGCTGGGCGAGGCGGACGCCGTGGTCATCGGCACGGCCGTCGGTTCCGCGCTGGCTGTGGCCCACGCCAAGGGGGTCGTCCACCGCGACGTGAAGCCGGGGAACATCATGACCTGCGACGACGGCCGCATCGTGCTCCTCGATTTCGGCATCGCCAAGAGCTTCGCCCGGTCGGACGCGCGGTCGCAGGTCGGCACCGAGTGCTACATGGCCCCCGAGCAAGTCCGCGGCGAACGCCAGACGAGTGCCGTCGATCTGTACGGCCTCGGGGCGACGATCTACCACACGCTGACCGGCCAGCCCCCCGTCCGCGCCGAGGACCGCCGGACCGGCACGCGGCTGCCCCCGCCCGCAGAACTGGCCCCGCACGTGAGTGCGGCCGTGTCGAACGCGGTGATGCGGGCACTGTCGATGGCCCCGGCAGCGCGACAGGCCAGCGTGATGACGTTCGCGGAAGAGTTGCGCGGCGTGCCGAGATCGCTGGCCGCGCAGGCCCCGGCCAACGGCGAACGGTGGAGTTGGTGGAAGCCACTCGTGATCGTGGTGTTGTTGGCGGTCCTGACGATGTTGCTGAAGAGTTGGTAGAAGCCTCCACCGACAGCCAATACTCGCCCGGTCCGTCCACGCGGTCACCAGGCGGAGGACTGCGGCGAGCGAATGATCCCGTCCGCGCCCGCACGCCCGTTCAACTTGAACCCGTGTACAATCTCGAAGTTGTAGGGTTAAGGCCTTCGGATACAATTGACGATTAGGCGTAAATTTGCTGACCAGTGGGTTAATAAGGCGGCTTCGAAACTTCCATGACGCCCTCGTTCACCTTGCCGAAATCTCGGCGGCTCAAGACGCCGGCGCAGTTCCAGGCGGCGTATGGCCGCAAGCGGTCGGCGGCCGACGGGTGCCTGATCGTCTACGCCTGCGAGCACGACTTCCCCGGCCCGCGGCTCGGCGTGTCGGTGTCGAAGAAGGTCGGCAACGCCGTGAACCGCAACCGGTACAAGCGGCTCTTCCGCGAGGCCTTTCGACTCGTGCAACACCAGTTGCCGAACGCCGACTACGTGTTGATCCCGCGGCCCGGGCCGACGCCGACGCTCGACGAATTCAAGGCGTCGCTCGTCAAAGTCGCCGGACAAGCCTTCCGCAAGCTGTCGCAGTGACGGCCGCCCTGCGAGCGGTGGTCCGGTTGCCCGGCGTCGCCTTGTCGATGCTGCTGATCCTGGGCGTGCGGCTGTACCAGTGGTGCGTCCGGCCGTTCTTGCCGCCGGCGTGCCGGTTCGAGCCGGGGTGCAGCGAGTACTTCATTTTGGCGGTCCGCAAGCACGGCCCGGTGTGCGGCGGGGCGAAGGGCGTGTGGCGCGTCTGCCGGTGCGGGCCGTGGAGCGCCGGCGGGTACGATCCGCCTTGACCTCGCCGCGCGAGCCGCCGTACACTCCGCGACCTTAGAGTTCGGTGGGCGGGGTGGCGTATGGAATCGGTCTGGGTTCGCCGGGTGACGTTGACGCTCACGATCGTGGCCGTGGCCCTCGGAGTGGGGTTGCGCGTCCAGGCCTTCACCCGCAATCCGTCGTTCTGGATCGACGAGGCGATGCTCGCGCTCAACGTCGTCCACAAGCCGATCCCCGAACTGTTGCAGCCGCTCGACCTGAACCAGGGTGCCCCCGTCGGCTACCTGGTGGCCAGCAAGCTGATGATGCGGGCCTGCGGTAACAGTGAAGCCAGCTTTCGCGTCATTTCGCTCGTCGCCGGGCTGGCCGGCCTGTTGATCTTCGCCCGCTTCGCGCACGCCGCTCTGCCCGAAGACGCGGCCCGCCTGGGCACGTCGCTGTTCGCCCTGTCGCCGTACCTGGTCAGCTACTCGGCGGAGTTCAAGCAGTACGAACTCGACGCGGCCCTCGCCATCGGCCTGTTGCACGCCGCCCGGCCGGTCTGGTTCGGTACGGCGACCCGGGGTCGGCAACTCTGGCTGGCGGTCGCGGGGATGGTCGCCGTCTGGTTCTCCCACCCGGCCGTGTTCGTCCTGGCCGGCGTCGGCGCGGCGATCGGCGTCGAAGCCCTGCGCGGCGGCGAGCGGCGCGTGATCCTGAGCCGCGTCGCCATCGGGGCGGCCTGGGCGGCGAGTTTCGCCGTCTGCTGGCTCGGCTTCACCCGCAAGCTCGGCATGAACCCGTACCTGCTCGACTACTGGGCCGGCCAGTTCGCCCCGCTCCCGCCGACGCGGCCGGGGGACTTCGCCTGGATCGCGCACCACTGCCTCGAACTCTTCGACAAGCCCGGCGGGTTCGCGTCCAGCGACTTCGGCGCGGGCGGACTGGCGGCCCTGTGCTGGTGCCTCGGCGTCGTCGCCCTGCGCAAGGAAGAACGGCCGCTGCTCATCGCGGTGACGCTGCCGCTGCTGCTGGTCTTCTTCGCGTCCGGGCTGAAAAAGTACCCCTTCGCCGGCCGGTTGATGCTCTTCGCCGTGCCGATGCTGCTCGTGCTGGTGTCGCGCGGCGCGGCGGTGCTGGTGGATCGCGTCCGCGGCCTGTCACCGTGGCTCGCGCCTCTGGTCGTCGGCCTGCTCCTATTGCCCGGAGTCGCCGAGTGCTGGTGGCACGTCAAGGAGCCGCTGCACGCCGAGGAGGCGCGCGAAGTCGTGCGGCACCTCGAAGCGGTTCACCAGCCGGGCGAGGCGGTCTACGTTTACTACGGGGCCGTCCCGGCGTTCGCCTATTACGCCTGGCCGGGGCCGATCCCGCGCGAGGACGTGACCCTCGGCGTCGAGAACCGCAACGGCGACGCCCGCCGCTTCCACGACGAGCTTCGGCCGTTGCTCGCGGAACCGCGGGTCTGGGTCGTCCTGGCCCACCGGCAGAAGTCCGAGGAGGCGGCGATCCGGGCGTACCTCGACGCCAGCGGCCGGTGTACCGAAGTCGCCCGCCGGACCGACGCGGTCCTCCTTCGCTACGAGTCCCGCACGCTCATCGGTCGGCGGTAAAACCCGGTCGGTCCCGTCGCACCGGTCGGGACGGTGGCGGAGGGCGTAGAATGCGCCGCCGCCCGGCGGAACTGCTTGACCGCGTCCGCCGTCGCGGATAGGCTCGGCATGACGCTCGACACTGAGGACCGACGATGCGACTCCGACTTTTGACGGCCGCGCTGGCACTCGGTCTCTCGACGGGCACCGTTTCCGCCCAGTCGCAGTACCGCCCGGTCGAGCCGATCGCCCTGCCGCTCGACCGCGCCGGCGTCTGGACGTTTCACTTCGCCTACACCCCGCCGCGGACCCTCGTCGTGGACACGCCGAAGGGCAAGAAGTCGGTCTGGTACATGGTCTACCAGGTCTGGAACAAGTCCGACACGCCGCAACGCTTCGTCCCCGAGTTCGAGCTCGTCACCAAGGACGGCCAACTCCGCGCTTACCTCGACGAGCCGTTCCCGGCCATCACGGCGGCGATTCGCAAGATCGAAGACCCGACCGGCGAGTTGAAATTGCAGACCTCGACGGGCATCGCTAAGGACAAGATTCCGGTCACCAAGGCCGACTCCGTGCCCCGCGCCGTGTACGGCGTTGCCGTCTGGGTTGACGCCCCGGAAAAGTCGTCGGCGACGAACAATTTCAGCGTCTACGTGACCGGTCTGTCGAACGGCCTGGCAGTCCAGGAGCGCGACGGTGGGGCGGAGAGCGTCAGCCGGAAGACGCTGCAAATCGACTTCACCCGGCCGACGGACGCCGCCCGCGCCGGGGCCGACGACATCCGCACCAACGACAACAACGGTCTCGGGTCCGAGAAGTGGGTCTACCGCGTCGTCCCCGCCGATAAGGCCGTCGTGCCGGGCGAAGCCAAGGCCGAGCCGAAGAAGGACGCGCCGAAGTAAAGCCCGAGTTACCCGCCGACTTTCTCCGCGAGGATCGCCGTCAGGCGGTCCTCGTAGCGCGTCAGGATCAGGTCGCGGGCGAGCGTGCCGCGCACCTTCAACGCCCGCCGCACCTCGTCCGCGTCGAGGTTGCCCCCACGCTTCAAGATCGTCAGCCGGCCGACATCGTGTTCGGCGAGTGCCGCCGTCACCCGCTTGGCGTCCCACGGCAACGCTGCGATCACGCGGTAGGCTGTGGCGAACGGCGACGGCGTCAGTACGTCGGCCGTGAGCATGGCCAACCCCGGGTCGTACTGCCGCCCGCCGACGGTCGCCGCCAACGCCGCCAGCAGGTCGCCGCGGCTGATCGTCGCGTCCGGGTCGAGGACGTACTCGCCTAACGCGCTGAGGTCGCAGTACGCCCCGGCCACACCGGTCAGCGTGTCGCCCGCCGGCAGCAGGGTCGCGCGGGTGCCGGCGGTGACGAACGGGCCGAACCAGAAGACGCACTCTTTCAACTCACCGCGGACGCTGACGAACTCGGCTTCGGCGTGGGCGTAGCGGGCCAGGTCTTCGCGCGGGATGCCCGGCGCGAGCTTCGCGGCCCACGGGAAGCCGGCCGGGAAGCGGCGTTCGAGGGCCGGCAGCGGCGGTTCGCACTGCTCGACGCCCAACACCCGCCGACCGCCGCCGCGCCGGCCGGGATCGACGAACGCCGCGTCGAAGCCACTGAGGTCGAAGGTCAGCGCGTCGCCGACGACGGCCCGGCCCGGCAGTCCCGCGGCGTCCAAATTTGCTTGCGTCAGCGCGACCATCACCGGGTCGCGGTCGATCGCCACCACGTCGCACCCGGTGGCCGCGAGTGCCAGCGCGTCCGCGCCGAGGCCGCAGCAGAGGTCGGCGACGCGGGCGTAAGGGGCGAAGCGCTTCGCCCGGTGGGCCGCCGTCGCGTCGCCGCTGGCCATCTCGTAGGCGTCGCGGGTGAAGAGCATTCGTGCGGCGGCTGCGAACTTGCCGGAGGCTTTCGAGCGCAGCAGGGTCTGGTCGAGCGCCGCCCGCGCCAGGTCGGCCGGGAAGCGCTTGCGGAGGCGGTCGAAGGCGGCGGGGTAACTCACGTCGGTCGGCTTCAGCTCCGCCGCGGCCGCCAGGGCGTCGGTCCCGGTCGGCGTGAGGAGTTGCCGCAAGGTTTCAAGCGTCATCCGCTCAGTCTAGTCTTGCCGCCCGCCGCGTCCCGACTCAGAATGCTCGCACACGGATTCACGACCCCTCTCCTTTCCACCCGGACGACGCGCATGAAGATCGGGATGAACCTCCTGTTGTGGACCGGCCTCGTCGGCGAAGCCGACTTCCCGACCATCGCCAAGATCAAGGCGGCCGGCTACGACGGCGTCGAAGTCCCGCTCTTCGACGGCGACGCCAAGCACTACACGATGCTCCGCGTTGAACTCGACCGCCAGGGCTTGGCCTGCTCGACGGTGACGGTGATGAATCCCGACACCAACCCGATCAGCCCCGACGCGAGTGTGCGGGCCAAGGCGGCGGAGCGGCTGAAGTGGGCCATCGACATGAACCACATCCTCGGCAGTCACGCGATGGTCGGCCCGTACCACAGCCCGCTCGGCGTCTTCTCCGGGGCCGGCCCCACCGCCGACGAGAAGGCCCGCGCCGCCGACGTGTTACGCCCCGCCGCCGAGTTGGCGAAGCAAGCGAACTTGACCCTCGCCATCGAGTACCTCAACCGCTTCGAGTGCTACTTCCTGACGACCGCCGCCGACGCCGTGGCGCTAGTGAAGGCGGTCGATCACCCCAGTTTCCGCTGCATGTACGACACCTTCCACGCCCACATCGAGGAGAAGAGCCAGGCGAGTGCGATCAAGACGGTCGCCCCGGTCATGGCCCACGTTCACATTTCCGAGAACGACCGCGGCACGCCGGGCACGGGGCAAGTCCGCTGGGACGAGGCGTTCCAGGCGATCCGCGATACTGGGTACGACGGCTGGTTCGTCATCGAAGCCTTCGGCCGCGCCCTGCCCGACCTGGCCGCGGCGACGCGCGTCTGGCGCGACCTGTTCCCGTCGCCCGACCAGGTGGTGAACGACGGCATCCGCTTCATCCGCGAGCAGTGGGCGGCGACGAAGTCGCGGTAAAGACTTTTCGGCGGCGTAACGAACGGTATCATCTGCCCCCCTCCCCGCTTGGGGGGAGGGCTGGGGTGGGGTCGCCGCAACCCCCCTCAATCCCCCCGCAGACGGGGGGAGGCTGGATTCGAGCCGAGGCCGGACTCCGCACAGGCAAACCCCATCATGCCTAAATTGCGTCAACCGTGCTCCCCCGCGTCGGGCGGTTCGCACTATCCTAACTCGCATGGACGCCCCCACCGCGAAGCTCAACGCCGACCTCGGCGAACTCGCCGACCTGTCGCGGCGGGTCGTCTACTTTCCCGTGCGGCACCACAGCCCGGCGGGGGCGAAGCTGGTGCGAGACGCCATCGACCGCGTCCGCCCGGACGCCGTGCTGATCGAGGGGCCGAGCGACTTCAACGACCGGATATCGGAGTTGATGCTGCCGCACCGGACGCCCATCGCCATTTACAGTTACCTGCTCGTGCGTAGCCCAGACCCGCACGTCCCCGACCGCCGTCAAGGGGTGTATTACCCCTTTTGCGAGCACTCGCCGGAGTGGCAGGCCGCCCGTCACGGCCACGCCAACGGGGCCGCCGTGCGCTTCATCGACTTGCCGTGGGCCGACCTCGCCGGAGTCGAGGAGCCGACGCCGGCGACGCCGACGAACCGCTACGCCGACCGCGCCGCCGGCGGCAACCCCTACGTCCGCGAAGTGTGTACACGCCTCGGCGTCGAGAGTTTCCACGACGCCTGGGACACGCTCTTCGAGATCGAGCCGGCCACCGAGTTGGGCGACTACCTGCGTCGCGCCCACCGGCTGTGCGCGACGATGCGAATTGTCGAGGGCGAAGCCACCCCCGGCGACGCCGCGCGCGAGTTGCACATGGCCCGGCACGTCCGCGCGGCACTGACGGAGTTCGCCGGGCCGGTGCTGGTCGTCACCGGCGGCTACCACTCGTTGGGGTTGCTCCAACTGCTGCGCCGCGAGACGTTGCCGGAGCCTTCGGCTTCGACGCTGCAAGTCGAGGACCGCGGCATCGCCCTGACGCCGTACTCCTTCGAGCGGCTGGACAGCCTGACGGGGTACAACGCCGGGATGCCGAACCCTGGCTTCTACCACCAACTCTGGCACGCCCAGGCCCGCGGCGAGACGCAGGTTCACAAGCTTCTGATGTGCGAAGTCGTCGGCAAGTTGCGGGCGAAGCGTCAGCCGGTGTCGAGTGCCGACCTGATCGCCGCGGAGGTCACGGCGCAAGCCCTCGCGGCGGTCCGGGGGCACGCCCGCGTCTGGCGCACCGACTGGCTCGACGGCCTGACCGCGTCGCTCATCAAGGACGACACCCTGCCCGGCGTCACGCACCCGATCCTCGCGGCCATCAACGAGGTGTTACGCGGCGGCGAGCGCGGGCAACTCGCCGAAGGGACGCTGTTGCCGCCGCTGGTCGCCGACGTGCGACGGCAACTCGAAGCCCATGACCTGACGCCCGCGGTCAGCGGCCGGGACGTGAAAGTCGATCTCGCCGACACTGCGGGGCGGGAGCGTAGCCGAGTCATGCACCGCCTCCGCACGCTCGAAGTGCCGGGGTTTACGCTGACCAATGACGTGATGGCGGGGCGGAGCAAACTCGAATTCGTCGAAACGTGGCGGGTCGTTTGGTCGCCGGAGTTCGACGCCAGCGTGATCGAGAATAGCCGCTACGGCGCGACCCTCGTCGAAGCGGCGGTGGCCAAACTCGGCGAGCGCGGGGCGGCGATCCAGCGCGACGCCAAGGCGGCAGCGCAACTGCTCTTCGACGCCGCCCTCGCCGGGCTGGACAGCCTCACCGACGAACTGCTTACCGTCGTCACGCAACTGGTCCGCACCGACGGCGATTTCGTCAACGTGAGCGGGGCGCTGGGCCGCGTGCTGTTCCTGTACCACTACGACCCCGTCCTCGGCGTCACCGGCCGGGCCGACGTGGCGGGGCTGTTGTGGGAGACCTTCGACCGCTCGCTCTGGCTGCTCGAAAGCCTCGGCCAGACGCGCGGCCTCGAAGCGGCGATCTTCGACGGCGTCCGCGACATCCTCGACACCTTCGAGCGCTGCGAAGCCGCGCTGGGCCTCAACGGCGACGACTTGCGCGACGTGTTCCGCCGCGTCGCCGCCGACCGGGGCCAAAGTCCGGGCGTCCGCGGGGCGTGTCTCGGCGGCTCGTGGGTGCTGCACGACACCGACGGTGACAACGTCACCGCGCGGCTACAAGAGTTCGCCGACCCCGAACACCTGGGCGACTTCCTCGCCGGGCTGTTTGCGTTGGCCCGCGAGCAGGCGCAACGCCAACGGCCGCTGATCCAGGCGATCCAGACGGTGCTGACCGGCTTCGACCTCGACCAGTTCCTCGCGGCGTTGCCGGCGTTGCGGCTGGCGTTCACCTTCTTCACGCCGCGCGAGAAGCACAAGCTCGCGCTGACGTTGCGCGACCTCCTCGGCCTCGCCGGCGAACCGGAGACGGCGGCCCTGGCCGTGAGCGGCGAGACTGCGATGCAGGCGTTGATGCTCGAAGACCGGCTGACGACGTTGGCGAAGACTTACGGCCTGCGGGGGTTCGACTCATGACGCCGCGCGAGAACCTTACCCGCTGGCGGCTCGTCCTCGGGGCCGACGCCGAACAGGGTCTCGGCCAGGGCCTCGACGGCAATGCCGCGCGGCAAGACGCCGCCTTGGAGTACCTGTACGGCCGCGAGTACGGCCAGGGCCGCAACGTCCGCGGCCGGGGCGTCGCGGGGTCGGCCGGCGGCACCGAAGACTCGGTGCTGAGCGTGCCGGAATGGATCAACGACGTGCACGAACTCTTCCCGCAGCGTACCATCGAGCGACTGGAGAAGGACGCGCTGGAGCGTTACAGCATCAATGAACTCGTCACCAACGCCGACCTGCTGAGCCGCGCGCAGCCCAGCCCGACGCTGTTGAAAGCGGTGTTGCAGACGAAGCACCTGATGAACCAGGACGTGTTGGCGATGGCGCGGCAACTGGTGCGGCGGGTCATCGAGCAGTTGCTCGAAAAGCTCGCCCGGCCGGTGCGGTCGGTGTTCCTCGGGGCCGCCAACCGGCAGCGGCGCTCGTTCCAGAAGGTCGCCAAGAACTTCGACGCGCGGGCCACCATCCGGGCGAACCTCCAGCACTTCGATGTCGAGAAGCGACAACTCAGCATTCGCACGCCGCACTTCCTGAGCCGCGTCCGCCGACAGTGCGACCGCTGGCAAGTCATCATCGTCGTGGACCAGTCGGGCAGCATGGTCGATAGTGTGATCCACGCGGCCGTGACGGCGTCGATCTTCTTCGGCATCCGCACGCTGAAGTCGCACCTGATCGCCTTCGACACCGCCGTCATCGACCTGACCAGCGACTGCCACGACCCCGTCGAGACGCTGATGAAGGTGCAACTCGGCGGCGGCACCGACATCGCCGCCGCGATGGCCTACGCCGCGACGCTGGTCGAGAACCCGCGCCGGACGATCGTCGTGCTCATCACCGACTTCTTCGAGGGCGGCAGCGAGTCGAGTCTGATGTCCACGACGCGGCAACTCGTCGAGGGCGGCGTGAGCGTGCTGGGCCTGGCCGCACTCGACTCCCGCGCCGACCCGCAGTACGACCGCCGCCTGGCGCAACTGCTGGTCAACCTGGGCATGCACGTCGGCGCGATGACCCCGGGCGAACTCGCCGAGTGGATCGCGTCGAAGGTGAAGTGATGCTGAGGCTCCGCCTGCGCCGGAGCCGGTCACTCCGGCGGGTCGGCGGTCTTGAGTTTCGTGCCGGTGCGGATGTCGGGGGTCTCGCCGGGGGAGCGCTCGGGCGGGGTCGCGTCCCAGTCGCCGTCGAAGCCGACGCGGACGCCCTCGACGTACAGGCGGTGCATTTCCTTCGGGTGGAACTGGATGCCGTTGTCGTGGGCGAGGAAGTCCTGCCGCAGGGCACTGACGTGGAAGTTGACGCCGTGCAGTTGGGCCATGTGGTACAAGTTCGCCACGTCGCGGCGGATCTGCGAGTGGATCACGGCCCCGCCGCTGGCCCCGAGGACCTTCAACACGCGCGGCTGGACTTTCGCCTCGGACGGGTAGAACTTGCCGGCGATGATGACGTACAGGTTGGCCGCGCCGGCCTCGGCGTCCGCTGCCTCCTCGAAGACGCCCGGGGGCACGAACACGGGGCCGTTGACGCCGCCATCGACGTGCAACTCGCGCTTCGACTCGCCGTTCACCTCGACGGCCAAACTCACCGGCGGGAACACCCCGGGGATCGAACACGACGCGAGGATCACGTCGCGGATCAGCGTCCGGCTCGCATCCGTGTTGCGGCTGGCGATCGCGCCCAGGTCCCAGACGACCGACCGGCGGGTTTCGAGGTTCATCGTGGCGACGTACAGTCGCCGACCTTTGGCGTGCTCCTTGGCGATCTCGCCGAAGACTTCCTTGGTCAGGTTCGTCTCGATCATCGCGCGGAGCGGCGTGCCGAGGGCGACCGAGTCGCGGAACGGGATAGTGGCCCAGACGCGGACGCGTAGCACGTCGCCCTGGCCGATCTCGGTGTAGAAGCGGCGCAAGTTGTCGTCGTGCTTCGGGCCGAGGAACGCCAGCGGCGCGATCAGCGCCCCGGTGCTGATGCCGGTGACCACGTCGAAGTCCGGCCGCTTGTTCGACCGCGTCCAGCCGTTGAGGATGCCGGCAGTGTACGCGCCGTAAGAGCCGCCGCCGGACAGGGCGAGGACGTTGAGCGGCTTGCGCGGCGGGGTGGCCTCTTCGAGGGAAACCGCCGGGGCCGGCTTTTTGACCGGGCCGTCGGCGATCACGTGTTTCGTCAGGCGGCGCGGCAGCAGCCACGTCGGCGTACACCCGCTCGCGGCGATGAAAACGACGACGAGGGCGGCGGAACTTCTCCTCATGGCTCACGCAATACCCGCCCGGCCGGGTCACTGTCAAGGCGGCTCGCGCTTGTGCGGCGGCGGTCGGCGGCGTACTTTAGGGAGCAGTCGCGTTGCCCCTGGGAACGGTTGAGAGGCTGGCCATGATCGAAGTGTCTGCCGAAGTCAAGCTGACGCGGATGAAGGAGTTCATGCAACTCCTGCCGCTCACGATGGAAGTCGCGGGCCTGGCCGAGTGCCACCCGGACCGCTCGTTCACGGCCGACCAAATGGAGGCCCGGCTCATCTCGATCCGCATGGCCTACAAGGCGTCCCGCGCCTTCTTGCGCGAAATCGCCGAGACCGGTACTTGAGCGAAGAAACCTCACCCCCCGGCCCCCTCTCCGAAACGGAGAGGGGGAGATCGACCCACGAACCCGTTGACTGGAACGCACTTGCTCCCCTCTGCGTCGGAGAGTGGCCGGGGGTGAGGTGTCTTTTCCGGCTCAAAGGCGACCTCACCCCCCGGCCCCCTCTCCGAAACGGAGAGGGGGAGAACGACCCACGAACCCGTTGACTGAAACCTACTTGCTCCCCTCTCCGCGTCGGAAAGGGGCCGGGGGTGAGGCTTCTTCGCATCCCGGCTCAAAGGCGACCTCACCCCCCGGCCCCCTCTCCGAAACGGAGAGGGGGAGAACGACCCACGAACCCGTTGACTGGAACGCACTTGCTCCCCTCTCCGCGTCGGAGAGGGGCCGGGGGTGAGGTCTCCGCCCCCCTCACCCACGCGACGCGATCACCGTCGCCGTCGCGTAACTCCGGCAGTGCGCCGTCGTCAGGTGCCAGGTCGTCACGTGGAGGGTCGCCGCGGCCTCGCCGACGCCGCCGGAAACGTGCAGCCGCGGCGGTCCGGAGCCGTCGGCTTTTACGGCCACGTCCGCCCAGGAGATGCCACGGTGCCAGCTCAGCCCTAGGCTCCGCAGGGTCGCCTCCTTGGCGGCCCAGACGGCCGCGAAGTGCTCCGCGGCGTGGACCCGGTCGCCGCACGCGGCCCGCTCTTCGGAGGTGAAGACGCGGGCGAGGAAGGCATCGGCGTGCCGTTCGAGCAGTAGCCGGACGCGCGCGACTTCGAGGATTTGCGACCCCACGCCGACGATCTCCATGCCGTGCCCGCCCCGCCTCGTGTCCCGCCCGCCGCGACCCGTCGCTAGAATCACTCTATGTGCTCCCACGGGCTGAGGTCTTGCCGTCATGCCGAGTCCCGAAACCACCGACCTGCTCGCCGGGCTGACCCCGCCGCAGCGCGACGCCGTCATGCACGTCGATGGGCCGCTCTTGATCCTCGCCGGGGCCGGGTCGGGGAAGACGCGCGTCATCACCCGCCGCGTGGCGTACCTATTGTCGCAGGGGGTGCGGGCGCACAACATCCTGGCGATTACGTTTACCAACAAGGCCGCGGGCGAGATGCGGCACCGCGTCGAGCAACTCGTCCCCGGCAACAAAGTTTTCGTCAGCACCTTCCACAGCCTCGGCGCGCGGCTCCTGCGGCAGTACGGCGAGCGGCTCAACATCGACCGCAACTTCACCATCTACGACGTCGATGACCGCAACCGGCTGGTCAAGGCCGCGCTCGGCACGGCCGGCATCGACGACGTGAAGTTCACTCCCGACCGCCTGGCCGGGGCCATCAGCAAGGCCAAGAACATGCTGCTGACGCCGAAGCTGTACGAGGCCACGGCCAACGACTTCTTCACGCAGACCGTCGCCAAGGTCTACCACCTGTACGAGAAGAAACTGCGCGCCGCCAACGGTATGGACTTCGACGACTTGCTATACCTCCCGGCCCTGTTCTTGAAGCTCAACGAGGAGCTGCGCCGAGACCTCGACCACCGCTTCAAGTACGTCCTCATTGACGAGTACCAGGACACCAACCAGGCACAGTACGAGATCGCCCGCCGGCTGAGCGTCAACGAGCCGAACCTGTGCGTCGTCGGCGACCCCGACCAGAGCATCTACAAGTGGCGCGGCTCGGACATCAAGAACATCCTCGACTTCGAGCGCGACTTCCCGGCCACGAAGGTCATCACGCTGGAGCAGAACTACCGCAGCACGCAGTCGATCTTGCACGCCGCGAGCGTACTGATCGACCACAACAAGCAGCGCAAGAAGAAAGCCCTCGTCACGGCCAACCCCGAGGGCGAGCCGGTCCGGGTGCTGACCTTCGACAACGGCCTCGAAGAGGCCGAAGGCGTCGTCGTCCGCATCAAGGAGGCGGTCCAGGCAAAGAAGTTTCGCTACCGCGACCACGCGATTTTCTTGCGCATCAACGCCCTGTCGCGGACCCTCGAATCGGCCTTCGTCAAGCACGGGGTGCCGTTTCAAATCGTCAAGGGGCTGGCCTTCTTCGACCGCAAGGAGAACAAGGATATTCTCGCGTATCTCCGGCTCCTGGTGAACCCGAGTGACACGGTGAGCTTCCTGCGCGTCGTCAACGAGCCGCCGCGGGGCGTCGGTAAAGTGTCCCTCGACCGCCTGGTGAGTTACGCGGCGGACCTCGACATCACGCTGCTGAACGCCGCGGCGCAGGTGCAGAAGATTCCCGAGATTCGCGGCAAGGCGGCCACGGGGTTGCGCGACTTCTATCGGCTCATCGCCGACCTGCGGACGCAACCCGACCTGCCGCCGCACGAGATGATCCGGCTCGTCCTGGACAAGTCGAGTTACCGCAAGCAACTGCAAGAATCCACCGACGAGGAGGACGCCGACCGGCTGGCCAACATCGAAGAATTGATCACCGCGTCGAAGCAGTTTTCCGACGAGGATTCGAGCCGCACCCTGAGCGACTTCCTCGAACAGATCGCCCTCGCGTCGGACGTGGACAGTTGGGACGAGGAGTCCGACCGCGTCAGCGTGATGACCTTCCACGCGGCCAAAGGGCTCGAGTTCCCCGTGGTCTACCTGATGGCCGTCGAGCAAGGGCTGCTGCCGCACGACCGCAGTTTGGGCAAGGACGAGGACATCGAAGAAGAACGCCGGCTCTGCTTCGTCGGCATGACGCGGGCGATGAAGGAACTCTACCTGTGTCACAGCCGGTTGCGCGAGTTTCGCGGCCAGGCGCTCTACCAGGTGGCCAGCATGTTCCTCGAAGAGCTGCCGCGCGAGGTCGCCCACGACGACTTGGCCGCGCGGAAAAACCTGCCGCGGGCCGCCCTCGACGAGTGGCGGGGCAAGGTCAACGCGACCGCCGCCAGCACCGGTTACGGCACCCAGCCGCGCACCCTCCCGCCGCTGAAGTCCGGCGGGAGGGTCGGCGGCGATTACGAGGCCGGGCAGGTCGTGCAGCACGCCGAGTACGGCATCGGCCAGGTGACGGACGTAAGCGGCTTCGGGGCCTTGCGGAAGCTGAAAGTCCGTTTCGCTACCGGCGGAGAAAAGACCTTCGTCGCGGACATGGTCAAGCTCACCATCGTGCAGCGGAAGTCGTGACCGAGAAAAATCCCGCCCGGGGCGAAAACTTCACGAAAGTGGTCAGATTCCCCGCGGGGAATTGTTTACACTGAGTGCGACCCGCCCAACCGTTGCGGCGGGTCGTCAGCCGCGAAGCCTCCTGGAGTCTCCCGATGGTCCGTACATTCACCGCGCTCGTCGTCGCCGCACTGGCCGCCGGGACCACCCTGGCCGACAGCTACAAGCTGACCGGCGAGAACACAAAGATCACGTTCGTCGGCACCAAGCCCGACGGCAAGCACACCGGCGGCTTCAAGAAGCTCGACGGCAAGGCCGAGGTGACCGACGGGGCGCTCAAGGGCTTCGAGGCCACCATCGAGTGCGACTCGATCCACTCCGACGACGAGAAGTTGACCGGCCATCTCAAGTCCCCCGACTTCTTCAACGTCAAAGAGCACGCCAAGGCGGTCGTTAAGGTGACCAAGGTCGAGAAGACCGACAAGGTTTACACGCTGACCGGCGAGCTGACGATGTGCGGCAAGACCGCCCCTCTGGTGATGCCGGCGTCCGTTGAGGTGAAGGACGGCGTGCTCAGCATCTCCAGCGAATTCAAGATCGACCGCACCAAGTGGGGCATGACCTACGGCAAGGGCAAGATCAACGACGAGGTCACCTTGAAGGTGGCCGTGACCGCTAAGAAGTAACAATGCCGATCCCGCCGCCTCCACCGCTCGACGAAGTCCTCGGGGCCGTGCAGCAAGTGATGCTGCCGGCCGCCGGGGCGTCCGCGTTCGTCTTCGCCGCCGCGCTGCTCCTGGGCCGACGCTTTGCAAACCCCGGCGCGGTACTGGCCGTCTGCGCCGGGCTGGTTGCGGGGAACTGGGACAAAGTGCCGATGCCGGCGGAGCCAACCGAGTCGGCCTGGACGCACCTGCCGAAGTCCACGGCGATCCTGCTCATCGTCGGGCTGGTGACGCAACTCCTCGTCGATGCCGCCGACCGCTTCGAGTTTCTGCACCGCTTCCGCTCCACCTTTCACCTCGCCAAGTGGCCGATCCGTGCGTTGGTCCTGGCGTTCGCGTCCGGCCCCGTGATCCCCGCCGAACCAGGCCTCGACCGGACGCAATTCTACGCCCTCTTCGTCGCCGGTTCGCTGGCCCTGTGGGTCGTCCTCGACCACCTCGCCGCGTGCGGCTTCCCCGCCGAAATCACCGCACTTCAAGCACTCGTCGCGCTCCTGGCCGGCGGCGTGATGCTCTACGCCCACTCGGCGAAGTTTATGGACATGGCGACGATCCTCGGCAGTGCGCTGCTCGGCGTCGCCGTCGTCGCCGGGAGTGCGAATGCCGACGCCCGCGGCGCGATCCCGGCGTTCGTCGGCCTGCTACCGGGGTTGCTCGTTTCGGGCCGCGCCCTGACGACGAGCGAAGTCCCCGTCGCGTCGTTCGTGCTGGTGGCCGTCGCCCCGCTCGCCCTGTTGCCGTGGTTGGTGCCCAATTTGTGCCGGCGGACGGGGCCGTGGCCACGGGTCATCCGGTTCGCGAGTGTCCTGGCCGTCCTCGTCGCCGCGCTGGTGCTGGCCGGTCGCGTCGAAACGCTGCCGTGGCAACAGGAGTGGTGAATCCGTTGGCCGTACCGGCCGCCGGGTTTGACAATGACGGCTCCACTCACCCGCGAGCCGCCGCCATGTTCACGCTGTCCGCCTTCGCCGACGAAATCTCGCCCGATCCGTTGGAGCAGGTCCGCGTGCTGCAATCCTGCGGCATCCGGCACGTCGAGTTCCGTTCGATCCACAAGTCCAACGTGCTGGCCTTGTCCGACGCCCAAATCGGCGAGTTCCAGCACCTCCTCGACGGCGAGGGCTTCAAGCTTTCGGCGATTGCCTCGCCCATCGGTAAGGTGCCGATCGACGCCCCGTTCGGGCCGCACCTCGAGAAGTTCCACCGGGCGATCGAACTCGCCCACCGCCTGGGCACGCCGAACATCCGCGTGTTCAGCTACTACCCGCCTGAGAACGCGGGGTTTGCCTTCGGATGGATGCCATACCGCGACGAGGTGGTCCGCCGCATGGTGCTCAAAGCCGACATCGCGCTCAAGGCCGGAGTGACACTGCTGCACGAGAACGAGCACAAAATTTACGGCGACTCCCCGGAGCGAGTCCGCGACCTGCTCACGGCCGTGAACAGCCCTGCGTTGCGGTGCGCTTACGACGCGGCCAACTGGGTCTTCTGTGGCTACGACCCGGTTCCGGGTTGGGAACTCACCAAGGAATTTACGACGCACCTGCACATCAAGGACTGGAAACACGGCGGCGACCACGGCGTCCTGGCCGGCCAGGGCCACGGGCACGTGCCGTACTCGATCGCCGACTGCGTGCGGCGCGGCTACGACGGCTTCGCCGTGCTGGAACCGCACTTGCGCGGCGGCGGGCCGACCGGCGGCACGACCGGGCCGGACCTGTTCCCCGTGGCCGTCGCCGCCTTCCGCCGCATCGTCGAAGTCTGCGGCGGGGTGGTCAAGTAGCCATGCTCACCGTCCACCTCCGCATCAACGACGCGACCGGCCGCCCGACTCCCGTGCGGCTGCGGGTCACCGGGCCGACGGGCGGTCACTTCGTGCCCCTGGGCTGCCAGGTCGAGTTCCCCGTCGGCCGCGGCGAAAGCGTCGGCGGCCACCTGCGACTGGGCCGCGAGCGCTGGTGCTACGTGACCGGCAGTTGCGAGATCGAACTGCCGGCCGGGGTGCCGTTGCGCGTCCAGGGGACGAAGGGCGTCGAGTACCGGCCACTGGACGAAATCGTTACGCTCAAGCCGGGGCAAATGACCGTGCGGTTCGCCGTCGAACGGGCCAACCCCGCGCCCGCCGGCCTGTTCGCCGGGGACGCGCACGCCGAGTTCCTGACGCCGCACTCCGCCGCGCTCGAAGCCGCCGCCGAGGGCTTGAGCTTCGCCAACCTGCTCGCGCTCGACTTCCCCGCCGCGGCGCTCGACGGCCAGACGTACCACGGCACGCCGAACCTCGAAGCCTTCAGCGGCCAGGTCGCGGCGCTGACCACGCCCGATGTCGCGGTGACGGTCACCACGCTGAACGCCCACCCGGTCCTCGGCCGCGTGGCGCTGTTGCACTCGCACCGGCCGGTCTACCCGCTGACCTTCGGCGGCGCGGACGGCTCCGACGACTGGTCGCTGTCCGACTGGTGCGACCAGTGCCGCCGGAAGGGCGGCTACCCGGTCTGGGTCGATCCGCTCGAAAGCGTCAGCGGCGTCTTCGGCGGCGAGGCGTTGATCGCGCTGCTCAACGGCAAGATCGAAGCCCTCGAACTCGACGGCCGGCCGCGCAAGCAACCGCTGCTGCCACTGTGGTACAAGTTGCTCAACGCCGGCTTTCCGGTGCAACTCGTCGGCGCGTCGGGTAAGGACACGAACAAAATCCCCCTCGGCGGCCTGCGGACTTACGCCGCGGTGTCGGAGGGGGCCGCGTTCACCCCGGCCGGCTGGATCGACGCGGTGCGGCACGGCCGGTCGTTGGTGACCAACGGCCCGCTCCTGCACCTCACCCGCGCCGCAGACGGTTGGAACGCCGCGGCGACGAGCCTGACGGAGTTCGACGTTTTGGAACTGGTCGCCGACGGAGTGTCCGTCTGTTCCGCAAAACCGAGCCTCGACGGCGGACTCTGGCGCGCGACGCTGGACGCAAAACCCGAGACGCCGGCGGGGTGGTTCGCCGCGCGCTGTACCGGCGGCCCGTCGATGACCAACCCGACGCAGCCCGGCTTCGCGCACACGGCCCCGCAGTTCACCGGCGTGGCCGGCCGCAAAACCGACGGGGCGATTTTCCGCCGGGCGGTTCAATCGACCATCGACTGGGCCGAGAACGCCGGCCGCTACCGCGACGCCAAATTCCGCGACAAACTCCTGGCGAGCGCGGCCGAAGCCCTGGCCCGGCTGGCCGCGAACGATTGACGGCCGTTCCGGAATCTGCCCTCGGCAAACCGGGCCGGGGGCTTATCATAACGCTTTGCAGCGACACGGTCACGATTCGGGAGAGCGACGATGGCGAAGGGGAAAGAGGCCCGCGGGACGATCAAACTCGTCAGCAGTGAGAGCACGCACTGCTACTTCACGCAGAAGAACCGCAACAATAGCAAGGAACGCATCTCGCTCCGCAAGTTCGACCCGATTCTGCGCAAGCACACGATGTACAAGGAAGCCGGCAAGCTCTAAGCCGGTCCCGCGTCCCGAACCAGCCGTAAGAGTGCGACGATTCGCGTCAGCACTTCCGCGGCCGGCCGCACCTCCCAGCGCGTTGTCCGCCGCTTTTCGACCAATTTTTCGACGAGCCTCGCCACTAATCCGCTGAACTGTGCGAGCCCGACCGACTCGGTCGTGCGCTGCACTTCTAGCCAGCGCCGCTCCAGCGCCGCGTCCGCCCGCCGCAGGCCGACGACGAGCAATTCTTCGACTGCCAGGTGCAACACTTCCAGCGCCGCCGCGAGCGGCTCACGGGCGACGGCCGAGCCGGCCACGGCCGTCGAGTTCGTCGCAGGGGCCGCGGAGGCCGGGTCGATCCACGGGAGCACGACCTCCCGGCCGCGCTCGTGCTCGACGACGGCGGCGCACGGCTCGACGGTCAACTCGCCCTGGGCGATGCGGACGACTCCGCTGACGAACTTGACCGACCCCGCCAGTGCCGCGAGCAGGGCCTCGGTGCCGCCCCGGCCGCCGTCGGTGTACGGGTGGCGGAGCAGGGCGGCGTTGCCGGCGGCGTCCCGGAGCGTGGCGAGGGTCGTCTGACTGGGGCCGTCGAAGCGGACGGCTTCGACGGCGGTCACGGCGAGGACGAAGAAGTCCTCGGCGGCGCGGCGGGGCCGCAGGCTCGACGGCGGCAGGGCGGCGAGGCGGGTCCGCAAGATGGCGTAGTCCTCGACGAACGTCGGCGGCGGCAAGGTTTCCCAGGCGTAGGCTTGCGGCTGCAAACTCGCCCCCGCCCGGCCGACGCGCAGCTTCCCCCCGGCGGTGCGCTGACCGCCCTCGATAAGAAGTTGGCCCCGGGCCAGGTCCCGGAAGGTGAAGTTCTTCCCCGACCCCTTCAAGGCCTGGGCGTGGGCCAGTCGCGCGAAGTCGGGCGGCGGCGGGTTGGTCGCCGGGTCGGGGTGGGCCGTCTCCTTGCCGGCGACCACGACCCCGCCCGTGTCGCTGTCTTGAAGGTAGGCGACGATTTCGGTTTCGCGGTGGCCGACCGTCACCCGGCAGCCGAGGCCGACGAGTCGGGTCTTGCCCAGCGTGCCGACGGTTTGCGCCGCGCTACCGCGGACGAGGAGTTGCGGCAACGCCCCGGTGTCGTGGACGATGGCGTCGCGGCGGAGGAGCAGCTCGCCCAGGAGTTCGGCGGCCCGGTCCGGGGCGAAGGCGGCGTCGTGGGTCGCGTACTTGCGGTACTGCTCGCCGAGGTCTTCCAGAATGTCCGCCGGCCAGGCCAGCCCGTCCTTGCGGCAGCGGGCTTCCAGCCGCGCGACCCGGTCGGCCCACGGCGGGGTCGCCCCCGAGAAACCGGTTTCGAGCAGCCCGGCGACCGCGTCGTCGAGTTCGGCGATCAGGTCGGCGGCGACCGGTTCGGCCCGGCTGGAGGTCGAGACGAGGCCCGCCGTTTCCCCGTCGGGCAGGCGGCGGAAGGCCCAGACCGCCAGCGGCACGTGCGGGCACGGGGCCTCCTCGGCGCAATCGCAGTGGGTGTACCGAACGTCTTCCGGCACAAGAAAGCGCACCGTCGCCTGCGGGTGGTGGAAGCGCGCGACCGGCTTCGCCCCGCGCGTCAACTCGGCGACGACTCCGCCGTCGAAGATCGCGCGGTGCCGGGACAGGGCCGCGGTGCGGAAGTGTGTCGCCAGCGCCTCGTCGGCAATGGTGCCGGGGTCCCACGGTCCGGGCGCGGCGTGCGGAGTTTCGGCGGCGGCGTGTGACTTCTGGTAGGCCAGGACCGTCCGCACGAGGTGCCGGCACAGGGTCGCGCTGGCACAGGTACAGCAGCCGTCGCGGAGCGCCGAACCGGCGGCGATGGTACACGTTGGGCCGTCGCTCCAGGTCGCCGAGACCCCCCCGGCCGCGTCCTCGGCGACCGCGCCGGTGACTTCGGTTTGGTCGAGTTCGCGCTGCACCCGCTTGACGGTCCCGCGGTTGGTCAGCGCCGCCAGGTCGTCGGGCGTCAGGGCAAGTAAGTCGGTTCGCATCGGCCACCCGTCGGGGGAAATGAGGTCGGGGCGATTGTAGTTCGTCGCGCCGGCGGTGCGATGTCGGCAGCCAGCTTTGGCGGGAAAGGCGACCTCACCCCCCGGCCCCCTCTCCGAAACGGCGAGGGGGCGCAAGCGGGTTTCCGTCAACGGCTTCCACTCACTTGCTCCCCTCTCCGCGTCGGAGAGGGGCTGGGGGTGAGGTCTCTTCGCTTGGTTTGAAAGGCGACCTCACCCCCCGGCCCCCTCTCCGCGTCGGAGAGGGGCCGGGGGTGAGGTCTCTTCGCTCCCCTCTCCGCGTCGGAGAGGGGCCGGGGGTGAGGTCTCGGCGTCCCGCCGCTATGCTAACCGGGTGGGCGAATCCGCGGTGACTGTGGAGGCGATGCGATGGCGAACGACCCCGGCGCGACCCCCTGGCCCCCCGTCGCCCGGCCGCGGCGTAATCGGCGACACCCGTGGTTGCGGCGGCTCACCGCGGAGTCCCGGCTGACGGTCGATGACCTCATCTGGCCGGTGTTCGCGCAGGAGGGGGCGGGCCAGCGGACGCCGATCAAGTCGATGCCGGGCGTCGAGCGATTGTCGGTCGATCTGCTCGTCGAAGCGGTCCGCGAGGCGGCGGCGTTGGGCGTGCCGGCGGTGGCGATTTTCCCGGTGACCGCGCCGGCCGACAAGTCCCCCGACGGCGACGAGGCGACCAACCCGGGGAATCTCGCGTGCCGGGCGATCCGCGCGATCAAGGCCGCCGTGCCCGGCGTCGGCGTCATCTGCGACGTGGCCCTCGACCCGTACACGACCCACGGCCAGGACGGTCTGGTCCGGGACGGGTACGTCGTCAACGACGAGACGGTCGAGGTGCTGTGCCGGCAGGCGGTCGTCCAGGCGGACGCGGGGTGCGACGTGATCGCGCCGTCGGACATGATGGACGGGCGGGTCGGGGCGATCCGCGCGGCGCTCGACCGCGCCGGCCACGCGGACGTGGCGATCCTGAGCTACGCGGCCAAGTACGCCTCGGCCTTCTACGGCCCATTCCGGGACGCCGTCGGCTCGGCCGGCAGCCTCGGCACGGGGGACAAGAAGACGTACCAGATGGACCCGGCCAACGGCGACGAGGCGTTGCGCGAAGTCGCGCTCGACCTGGCCCAAGGAGCCGACATGGTCATGGTCAAGCCGGGGATGCCGTACCTCGACGTCGTCGCGCGGGTGAAGGCCGAGTTCCGCGTGCCGACGTTCGCCTACCAGGTCAGCGGGGAGTACGCGATGATCGTCGCGGCGGCGCAAAACGGCTGGCTCGACCGCGACAAGGTGGTCCTCGAAAGCCTGCTGGCGTTCAAGCGGGCCGGGGCCGACGGGGTGCTGACGTACTTCGCCGTCGAGGCGGCGCGCCTGCTCAAGGGCTGACCGTCTTGGCGGCCTCGGGTTTGCGGTGGACTTCTTCGAGCAGAATCGTCTGGTCGCCGTCGCCGGCGTGGCTGGCAATGTCGTGCAGCCGGCCGTCTGGGGGTGGGACGACGGCGGCCCCAGAACTCATGAGTTGGCCCCAGGCGTTCCAGTCCTCGACGTGCATGCAGATCGCCTTTAGCGCGGCCATCAGCGGCATCGCCAGGAACAGCCCGGCGACTCCCCAAAGCAGGTGCCAGAAGAGGCACGCCAGCATCACCGTCGTCGCGTTCAGGTCCATGCTCCGGCCCATGACCCACGGCACGATCAGGTAGCCTTCAATAGTCACGACGCAGCCGTAGAAGATCATCGCCCCGAGGGCCGCGTCGGGCCGGCCGTTGATCAGCAACTCGGCGAACGGCGGTACCCCGGCGGCGATCGTGCCGATGTACGGCACGTAATTGAGCACGGCCGTCAGGATGGCCCACAAGTACCATTGGTCGAGTTTGAAGGCGTACTTGTAGACCAGCCCGCAGACGACGGCCAGACCCAGGTTGACGATGGTCCGCCAGACGAGGTACTTCCGCACCGCCTCGGCCATCTCGCCGATGGCGCGGGTGACGCGGGCCTGCGACTCGGTGCTCGGGCCGAAGATCGCCCGCCCCTTCTTGGCGAGCATTTCCCCTTCGAGCAACAGGAACAGCGTGACGAATAAAATCAACACGACTTGCGACAGTTGCTCGGCCCCGAACCCGGCGAGCTTTTGCAGGTACAGCGACAGGCTCTCGGCGGAGAAGAGTTGCTTCACGCTCAGGTAAAACTTCGAGCTGTCCGGGTCCGGCGGGAGGATGCCGTCGATCGGCAGCGGCGAGATTTCCCGGAGCCGGTTGGCGGTCTGCGAGTACTTTTCCTTCCACTGGTCCTCGCTGGCCGGCAGCTTGTTGATGAGCTGCGGGACGGACGCGGCGACGGCGGTGAAGATCGCCAGGTGCAGGAAGACGAGGCCGAGGATGCTGACCAGGGAGGCGAAGAACCACGGGAACCGGAGCCGCGTGTGGAACCAGCCGGCGGCCGGGTACAGGATCGTGGCCAGGAGTACGGAGATCGTCACCGGGATGAAGATCGACGACCCGAGGTACAGGGCGATCGACGTGCCCAGCAGTGCCAGGACGTTCAGGCCGTAGCGCGTCGCGGTCGTCAGGTTCAAGTTCATGTCGCGGCCTGCTTCCCGGAGATCGGACGGAGTCGTCGCGTGTGCAGTCTACCTCGAAACCGGTCCGTCTATCAACTCCGCGGCTCGAACGGTGTTTTCGAGCAGCATCGCGATCGTCATCGGGCCGACCCCGCCGGGCACCGGGGAGAGCGCCCCGGCGACCGCCGCGACGGCCGGGTCCACGTCCCCGACGAGCTTGCCGTCAACGAGGTTCGTGCCCACGTCGAGGACGGTCGCCCCGGGCCGGACCATGTCGGCAGTGATGACCCCCGCCTTGCCGACGGCCGCGATCAGCACGTCGGCTTGCCGGCACACTTTGGCCAGATTGGTCGTCCGCGTGTGGGCGACGGTGACGGTCGCATCGCCGCCGGCGGGGTTGGCCGCCGTCGCCTTCTGCATGAGCATCACGGCGAGCGGCTTGCCGACGATGTTACTCCGGCCGACGACGACGACGTGCTTGCCGGCCGGGTCGTGGCCGCTGCGGCGGAGGAGTTGAATGCACCCGTGCGGCGTACACGGGGAGTACCGCGGTTGGCCGAGGGTGAGCAGGCCGACGTTCTCGGGGTGGAACGCGTCCACGTCCTTGAGGCTGCCAATGGCGTGGGTGACGGCGTCCTCGGCGATCTGCGGCGGCAGCGGCAGTTGCACCAGGATGCCGTGAATCGCCGGGTCGGCGTTCAGCTTGGCGATCAGCGCAAGCAGCTTGGCTTCTTTAGTCGTCGCGGGCAAGTGGTCGAGCCGGCTGACGATGCCAACTTCGCCGCAGGCTTTTTGCTTGGCTCGGACGTACGACAGACTCGCCGGGTTGTCCCCGACGAGGACGACGGCCAACCCGGGGGCCGGTTTCCCGGCGGCCGTGCGGGCGGCGACCCGCGCGGCGAGTTCCGCACGGATCGTCGCGGCCAGGGCTTTGCCGTCGAGGCGTCGGGCGGTCATCGGTCGTCCTTCGTAGGGTTTTAGGCTCCGCCTGCGGCGGAGCCGAAGAGCCGACTTACTACGAGGGGCAGTGTATCGCCGGAGCGGCCGTAGAGGCCCACGTCGGCGTAACTGCTCGCGTCCGTCCGCGTCAGGTTGAACTCGACGACCTTCGCGCCGTTGGCCCGGGCGACCGGGATCAGCCCGGCGGCGGGGAAGACGACGGCCGACGTGCCGACGACTAGGAACGCGTCGCACGCCGCCGCGGCTTCTTCGGCCGCGCCGAGAACGTCCGCCGGCAAACTCTCGTGGAACCAGACGATGTTGGGCCGCAACCGAGCGCCGCACGCCGGACACAGGGGTCGCGCACCGAGGTGATCCAGGCCGCGCTCTTCGACCGCCTCGCAGCCCAGGCAGCGCGTCTGCCGCAGGCAGCCGTGCAGTTCGAGAACCCGTTGGCTGCCGGCGATTTGGTGCAGGCCATCGACGTTCTGCGTGGCCAGGGTGAAGCCGTCGCCGTAGTGGCGTTCTAGCGCGGCCAGGGCGTCGTGGCCGGGGTTCGGCACGACCTTGGCGATGTTGACGCGGCGCTGGTTGTAGAACTCCCAGACGAGGTCGGGATCGCGGGCGAACCCGCTCGGCGTGGCCACGTCCTCGATGCGGTGGCCTTCCCACAGGCCGTCGGACGCGCGGAAGGTCGGCACGCCACTGTCCGCCGACACGCCGGCCCCGGTCAGCACGGCGACGCGCGTCGCCCCCCGCAGGATCGCGGCCGCCTGGCCGACCGGGTCGCCGAGGTGATTGAACGGGTCGAACACGATCGCCTCCGGTTAGCCCACGAGGATTGCCGCCGCCCGGTCGCACAGGTCCTGCGCTTCCGCCAGTGTCGGGGCCTCGGCGATGACGCGGACGACCGGCTCGGTGTTGCTCGGCCGGACGTGCAGCCACCAATCGGGGCCGTCGAGCCGAACCCCGTCGAGGGTGTCGAGCTTCGCAGCCGGCCACGTTGCCGGCAACGCCGCCAGGACACCGGCGAGGCGGTCGCGGTTCACCGGCGACTTCGTCTTCAGCATGGCATACGGCGGCAGTAGCGCCACCAATTTCGACAGCGGCAGGTTGTCCTCGGTCATGAGGCTCAGGATCATCGCCATGCCGACGAAGGGGTCGCGGACCCAGCCGACGCGCGGGTCAATAACGCCGCCGTTGCCCTCGCCGCCGATGACTGCGTTGAGGACGCGCATCCGCTCGACGACGTTCGCCTCGCCGACGGCCGACCGGGAGAAGTCGCACCCGGCTTGCTCCGCCACGTCCTGGATCACCCGCGACGTGGACATGTTGACGACGACCGGCCCGGTCACTTGCCGCAGCCGGTACTTCACGGCCAGTGCCAGGGTCAATTCTTCGCTCAGGCAGGTGCCGGTTTCGTCGATCAGCGCGAGCCGGTCGGAGTCCGGGTCGAGGACGAAACCGACGGCCGATTGCGTCCGGGCCACCCACGGGGCGACATCGACGAGGTGGGCCGGCGTCGGCTCGGGGTCGTGGGCGAAGTCGCCGTTGGCAATGCAGTTGTGCTGGACGACCTGGCAGCCGAGGTCCTGGAGCAACCGCACGCCCAGCGGCCCGCCCGCGCCGCCGTTCCCGTCGAGGAACACCGTGAAATTCTTCGACGCGACCTTGGCGACGCTGACGCAATCGAGGACGGCCCGCAAGTGGTCGTCGCTGACGTCGGGCGGCACGTGCAACTCGCCGACCTTGTCCCACGTCGCCCGCGCGAACTCGCCGGTCTCGTACAGCCGGGCCACATCCCGGCCGTCGTCCGCGCTCAACACCGCGCCGTCCGGGCCGAACAGTTTGAGGCCGTTCCACGGGGCGGGGTTGTGGCTCGCCGTAATCATGATGCCGCCGGCCGCGGCGAGGTTGCGCACGGCCAGCCCGACCGTCGGCGTCGGCACGATGCCGAGGTCATCGACGGTGCAGCCGGCGGCGGTCAACCCGGCGATGACGGCGTGCTTGAGCATCTGCCCGCTCGGCCGCGAGTCGCGCCCGACGGCGACGCGGCCGCCCTGCAAGTACGCGCCCAACGCCCCGGCGAAGCGTGCCGCCGCCTCGGGCGTGAGCGACGACCCGACGATGCCGCGGATGCCGGAGACGCTGACAATCAATTCGCTCGCCGCCGTGGCCATGCACCGGACTCCGTGGGGGGGATGCCACTGGTGTATCGATGCCGCGCCGTCACGCCGAGTCGGGCCAGACGATCCGGTCGAAGATCGCCCGCAGTTTCGACCCGTGGACCGCGTGGATACTGGCGACGAAGGCGACGCGGCCTTGCAAATGCGCGCGGAAGTGCGGCAGCTTGTCGCGGTTCTGCGACGCCGGCCCGTGCCGCACGCAGTTCGTCAAGATCGCCTTCAACAGGTCGAAGTCGCGCCGCCGCACGTTCGGCTTGACGTTGACGACCAGCCCCGTGACCGTCTGCCGGTCCGACTGGCTTTTGACGCGCGTCTTCGCCGCGTTGAGCGTGAAACCTTCCTCGGTGACGACGCGAATCACCCACTTGCGTAGCCGCAATTGCGTCCGCCGCAGTTCGTGGCCGCCGGAGAAGGTCAGGTCGTCGGCGTACCGCGTGTACGTCGCCCCGAACCGCTTCGCCAGCCCGGTGAGCCGGCAGTCCATGCGGTACGCGCACAGGTTCGCCAACGCGGGCGAAGTCGGAGCACCCTGCGGCAAGTGGGGGCGGTCACAGTGGTCGCCAAACTTCAGCCCCGTCGCGTCGAAGTCCTCCGACGTAATCGTGGTACACAGGCCCATGAGCAGCCGGCTCACGCTCTGCGGGTAGCCGAGTTTGGCGAACACCCCACGCACACGGGACGCGGGGACCGACGGGAAGAAGTCTTTCAAGTCGAAGCGGACGACGACTTTTTGGCCGGCGTGGAGTGCCGCGTTAGTCACGATCGAGCGGCCGGGGACGAAGCCGTGCGCCGCGTCGTGAACGGGGAGCCGGGCGAGGATTTCGTCGAGAATCCACCGCTGCGAACGCTTGAGGCGAGGCTTGGGAATTTCGAGCAGCCGAAATTTCGTCGGGGTTTCGAGCAGCCGGTACTGCACAACGCGGTGAGTGTCCGCGGCACGCGGGGGTGCAGCTTGCGGCTTCGCCCGGAACAGCTTGCCCCAGAAACTGACCGGGGGCGTCGGCGTTACTGGCGGGACCACCGCAAGTGTTCTCGAACGCTTGCTGACGACGCGGTAGCGGTACGGGCTGCGCTTCGAGTCGGCCCAGGGGCGGAAGCGGTTGAGTCGCTGCACGTCGGCGTAGACGGTCAGTTGGCCCGGCGTGAGGTTCAAGTGCAGCGCGAGTTGGCCGAAGGTGGCGATGGCCGGCAACTCGCCGGTGACGGGCACGGTTCGCGCCCCGGACTCCTCGCGGGGCAGGTAGATCGTGATCGCTTTGCCGCGCCCGCTCTGGAAGTTCGAGTGGATTAACGCCAGACAATACTTGGGCTGCCCCGTGAGCCACGCGACAAGCGTGTCGAACGCCGGCTTCTCGGGGAACGCCTTGAGGATGTTGCGGAGCCAGCCGCGCTGTCGCGGGGCGACGCGCGGCCACGCCGTCTTCGCCCGTGAATGCATAACCTGGCCGCCCCACTCGCCATCGACGAGGGCTGCGGCGAAGTTGCGCAGGAAGAACGTGGCGGCGGCTTGGGTCATGGGCGAAATGTAGCGTGGTGGGGGTGGCCCGACGGTCTCGTGTGGACGGCACGGTCCTACCGCGAGCGGTAGATCGGTGCCGTCGCCTCAAAATCGACTGCGAACGAATCCCTCAGGGTAGCCCCGGGGAGTTGGCCGGTTTCCCGGCCAACAGGCTTGGGACTCACTCCCACCACGCGGTGAGATGGTCGCTCGCCGCCGGCGTCTTGTCAAGCGCCGATTTGTCCGGCGGGTGGTAAGATAGTCCCGCCGCTCGCCGGGATTGATTCGCCGGAGTTTCCTTTGCGCCGATTGCTCGCCATCGCCGTTGTGCTCAGCCTGCTCGCCGCGGGTGGGTACGCCGTGTTCACGCCGACGGCGGGGGGGCGGAAGCCGGACCTGGTTTGGGGCACCCGCGGCGTCGTCGATGGGAAGTTCAACCGGCCGCGGGCGGCGGCCATCGACCACGAGGGGCGGCTGTTCGTCGTCGATTTCACGGCCCGCATCCAGGGCTTCGACTTGAACGGCAAGCACCTCGGGCACACCTGGACGACGCCCGACTTCCGCAACGGCCGGCCGAGCGGGCTGGGCGTCGGCCGGGACGGCAACCTGCTCGTCGCCGACTCGCACTACCACTGCGTGCGGGTCTACACGGCGGCCGGAGAACTCCTCAAAACGCTGGGCGGCAAGCCGGGGACGAAGCCGGGCGAGTGGGGGTACGTGTCGGACGTGGTGCAGGACGGCGACGGGAGCTATTTCGTCGCCGAGTTCGGCCAGAACGACCGCGTCACGAAGCTCGACGCCGACGGGAATTTCGTCGCCTGTTGGGGCGAGAATGGCCAGGCTCTAGGGCAGTTCAACCGCGTCCGGGCGCTCGCCTTCGGGCCGGACGATTTGCTGTACGCGGCGGACGCTTGCAACCACCGCATCCAGGCGTTCACGAAGTCCGGCGAGTTCGTCCGCGCCTTCGGTTCGCCGGGGAGTGGCCCGGGGGAACTGTCGTACCCTTACGACCTCGCCTTCGGCCCGAAGGGCGACCTGTACGTCGTCGAGCGGGGCAACCACCGCGTGCAGAAGTTCACGGCACTCGGGGTGTCGCTCGGCACCTGGGGCGGCCCGGGGAACGCGCCGGGCAAGCTCGCCGACCCGTGGGCCGTCGTCGTCGATGCGGCCGGCCGGGTCCACGTGATCGACACCGAGAACCACCGCGTCCAGCGCGTGGACTTTTAGAATTGCGGTTTGCGGATTTTGGACTGCGGATTCCGGAGCGGACCCCGCACAATGGCGGCTTCGCACGACGTGAGGTGATGATGCAGCCGACCATCGACTTCCTCGGTTTGAACTGGCTCGCCGCGCTGACGTTGGCGTCCGCCGGGGTCGCGCTGGCCTTCCGCCGGCGGGGCACCGCGCTCGTCGCCGGGTCGCTGGGGCTGGGCGGGGTGCTGCTGGGCGGCGCACCGGTCGAAGTCTTCGACACCGCCTTCGGCCCGGCCGTCGTCGCCGCGAGTGTGGCGTTGGCCGGCTTCGCCCTGGCGACGTTCGTGATGCTGATCTTCCGCGCCTGGTCGTTCCGGCTGGGCGTCGTTCTCGTCACGCTGTTGCTGCTGGGCGTCGGCGGGCTGACCCTGCGGCCGGCGGGGGCGGGGCTGGTCGAGGCGTTCAAGAGCGTGCGCGGCTTGCAATTCGTCCGGCCGGAGTGGCTGGGTCTGCTGGCGTTCGTGCCGTTGATCGTCCTGATGAGCCGTAGGAGCTTGTCGGGCCTCGGGCCGACGCGCAAGTGGACGGCCATCGCGTTGCGGGGCCTCGGCGTCGCGCTGCTGGCGGCCGCGCTCGCCGAGCCGCGGTTGCGGCGGCCGACGGACAACGCCACGGTATTGTTTCTCGTGGACCGCAGCTACAGTATCCCGCAAGACCTCGACCTGACCGGCCCCGAGTCGAGTACGCTCGACCGCCGCTGGGAGCGGACGCGCACGTTCATCGAGACGGCCGTGCTGAAGCGGCCGCCGACGCACCGCGACGACCAGGTCGGCCTGATCCTGTTCGGCAAGCGGCCCCGGCTCGCGCTGCCGCCGGCGCAAGTGGACCGGATGCCGATCGACGAGCGGCAGGCCGGGCCGATCAACGGAGAGTACACGGACATCAGCGCCGCCATCAAGCTCGCGCTGGCGTCCTTCCCGCAGGGGACCGGCAAGCGGATCGTGCTGGTTTCCGACGGCAACGAGAACATCGGCAACGCCGAGGAGCAGGCCAACATTGCCTACAACAACGGCGTGCAGATCGACACGATCGCCCTTGCCCCCGGTTACCGCAACGAGAGCGAAGTGCTCGTGCAGGCGATCGAAGCCCCGCCGTTCGCCGCCCAGGGCCAACGCTTGCCGGTGCGGGTGCTGATCCGCAACGCCTCGCCGGACAAGATCGTGGACGGGCGGCTCGACGTGGTCAAGGCGAGTACCGGCGAGAGCGCGGCCATCGAGATCGAGGACAACCCGCAACTCCTCGAAGCCGGCAAGCCGCCGAAGGTGCGGCTGCTGCCCGGGCTGAACGTCTTCCGCTTCCGCGACCGCGTGGACCCCCAAGGGGACTCGTCGTTCACCTTCCGCGCCACCTTCACGCCGACCGAGTCCCGCCCGATGGCCGGCGGCGTCGCCTCGACGGGGCTGCCCGGGGATCGGGTCGAGAACAACCGCGTCGAAACGGCCGTCGTCTCCCGCGGCCAACGCCGCGTCCTGCTGCTCGACGAGCCGCTGCCGGACACCAACTCGTCGAGCCACGATTACCTGTTGCAGACATTGCGCTTCGAGTTGAACAAGAAGGACGGCAAGGCCCAGGGCAAGTTGCGCGTGGACCGCCTGCCGGCCGACAAATTGCCGGCCGACAAGGGCGAACTCGGCGTCTTCCTGTCGAACTACGACGCGGTGATTTTGGCCAACGTCCCCTACGAGCGGTTCACCGCCGACCAGGCCGAGATGATCCGAACGCAGGTCTACGACCAGGGCTGCGGGCTGGTCATGATCGGCGGCTCCGACGGCTTCGGCGCGGGCGGCTACCAGGGCACGCCGATCGAGGCCGCGCTGCCGGTCGATTGCGAGATCAAGGCACTCAAGGCCGCGGGGAAGGGGGGGCTGGTGCTCATCATGCACGCCTCCGAAATGGCCGACGGCAACAAGTGGCAGAAGGACATCGCTAAGCTCGCCGTCCAGCGGCTCGGCCCGGCCGACATGGTCGGCGTGATGCAGTTCGGCGGCGTCTGGGGCGGGGCCAACGCTAACCAGGGGGTCGTGTGGCACATCCCCTTCCAGACCGTCGGCGAGGTCGATAGCTCGACGCGGACCCGCCTGCTCGCCAAGATCGACTCGCTGGTGCCGGGAGACATGCCCGACTTCGACCCCTTCCTGGTCGAGGCGTACACCACGCTGTCCGACCCGAAGCACGCCCTGACCGTCAAGCACACCATCCTGATCTCCGACGGCGACCCGAATTACTCCGGCCCCGGCCAGGCGGCGGTCGTGAACATGGCCAAGGGCGGCATCACGTGTACCACCGTCGGCGTCGCCACCCACGGCGGCGCGGAAAAGTCGAAAATGAAGCTCATCGCCGAGGGCACCCGCGACGGCGACGGCAAGAAGGGCAATTTCTACGACGTGACCAACCCCAACCAGCTCCCGGCGATTTACATCAAGGAGAGCCGCCGCGTCAGCCAGTCGTTCATCTCGAAGGGGCCGTTCGTCCCCAAGTACACCGGCGCGGCCGGGTCGTCGGAAGTGCTACCGCCCGGCCTGCCGAACCCCCTGCCGCAACTGCACGGCTTCGTCCGCACGACGATGAAGCCGAACATCCTCGCCGGCATGTCCCTCGAAGGCCCGTCGCCGTACCCCGACCAGCAGTTCCCGCTGCTGGCGTCGTGGCGGTACGGCCTGGGCAAGGCGGTCGCCTTCACGTCGGACGCCCGCACGCAGCCGGACGCCGAGACGCAGTACTGGGACAAGGAGTGGGTCGGCTCCGAGATGTACCGCAAGTTCTGGGAGCAGCTCATCAACTGGGTCATGCGCGAACCGGAGCGCGGCAAGCTGACGATGACCACCGAGTACCGCGACGGCCGGGTCCGCGTCGTCGCCGACGTGCGCGACGACAAGGACCGGCCCGTCGCCGGCGTCACCCTGCGCGGCGCGGTGACCACGCCCAAGCAACTCGGGCCGGGCGAAAAGGCCCCGGCGGTCGAATTCAAGCCGAAGGGCGGCGGCCTGTACGAGGCCGAGTTCCCGGCCGACGAGGCCGGCAGCTACTTCCTCAACGTCCAGGCCCTCGAACCCGAGAAGGACGCCAAGGGCACGCAACTCCTCAACCCCGACGGTAGCGCGAAGTTGAAGACGGTGGACGCGGGCCGTGCCGGCGTGACCGTGCCGTACTCGCCCGAGTTCGCCGACCTCGAGAGCAACACGCCGCTCCTGAAGCGCCTCAGCGAGATCACCGGCGGCACCTTCCACACCGAAGCGGCCGAGGACCTGGCGAAGATGCTGGCCACCGGCGAGTTGTTCCGCGACACGGCGGCCGGCACGCGCGCCATCCTGCCCTTCTGGTTCTGGCTGGTCTTCGCCGCCGCCGTCGCGCTGCTCTTCGACGTGGCCCTGCGCCGCATCGCCGTCGAGACGAGCGAAGTCCGAGTCCTCGCGCGGCGCGTCTGGTCGGCCGTCCGGCATACGTCGCAATCGGGCGACGCCGGGGAGACCCTGGACCGCCTGGCCCGCCGCAAGCAAGCCGTCGGCGCGACCCTCGCCCAGACCCGCGCCGGCAAGCGCTTTGACGCCGCCGGAGCGACCGGTGACCCCGCCCCCGCCGGCGCGGACGACTACCTCGGTGCCGCCCCGGCCAGTTCGGGTCCGACCCCGGCCGCGAAGCCGTCCGACCGCGAATCGACCAAGCCGGCCGAGGACGAAACCGACACGCTGGCAAAGCTCCGCCAGGCCCGCGACCGCACCCGCCACCGCCAGGACCGGCAGGAATAGCGACTCGAACGAGGCCGGGTGACGGCTGGTATCCAAAAGCACTGAGCCGGAAAAATTGAAAATCTTTCCAGAAAACTCTTGAACCTCACGCTTCCTACACGCTATGCTCTTTTCAACAGCACTCTCCCGGCTGTGCGTTTCCCATTTCTCAGTCGTTCGGGAGGTCTGTCGATGAAAGCGTTTTCGATGGGGCGGCGTGCCTTCACGCTGATTGAACTGCTGGTGGTGATCGCGATTATCGCGATCCTCATCGGCCTGCTCTTGCCGGCCGTGCAGAAGGTCCGGGAGGCCGCAGCCCGGACGCAGTGTACGAACAACTTGAAGCAGCAAGGCCTCGCCTTGCACGGCTTCCACGACGCGATCGGCGTCCTTCCGCAAGGCAACTCGCCGTGGGTCTACCCTTACCAGGCACCTTACGAAAACTCCTGGTCTTGGATGACGTACATTTTGCCATACATCGAGCAGGACAATGCGTTTAGGCTCGCCAAAACATTTTCGAGCGTGGCATCGAACTACAATCGGTATTCATGGAACAACCCGACCGCTGCTTTGGTGATGAAGATGTTCACTTGTCCCTCGGACCCGCGGGGGCCAGTCGTCTACCCCGGGCCGGCGAATGGTCTGCCGGTCAATCAGTCCGTCACGATGTACCTCGGGAACTCGGGCACAACTTCGACATCGAACGACGGGGTTCTGTACAACGCCTCCAAAGTTACGCTCGTCGGAATCACAGATGGGACGAGTAATACGATTCTTGTGGGTGAACGTCCGCCCAACTCGAACCTGGAGTTCGGCTGGTGGTTTGCAGCCTACGGTTACGACGGCCGGGGCACCGGCGACTGCGTGATGACTTCCAACGACCTCGCCCTTGAGAACTATTTCAAGGCGAACTACGGACCGTGTCCCTCCTTTACCGCGGGCCAAAAGACCGGCTTGCAGCCCGGACAGGTCAACAACGGCTGCGACGCGTCGCACTACTGGAGCCAGCACACGGGTGGGGCGCTCTTCCTTATGGGTGACGGCTCGGTTCGATTGATCTCCTACTCGAACAATAACATCATCCCGTCGCTTACCACTCGGTCCGGCGGCGAGGTCGTCAGCATACCTTAATTCTCTCTCACTCCAAACATCCCCCGACTGGACCGCCGGCCGGGGGATGTTAGTCGTACCCACTTTCTACACGATTGGACGCGAGAAATATTCTATGAAAACGTTCGTATTTCTCGGTATTTTTGCCATCGGTTCTGGTGTAATAACCGGATGCTCTCCTCCTGACGCAACCCCACAACCGTCAAGTAGTCCCGTTGTTACTCCTCCCCAAGACTCGGGGGCGGGGAAAACTGGTAAAACTGGTAAAATGAGACTCCCCGCGCCTCCGAAGTAATTCGTCAAGTCGAAGGAGAGATTGTGCGAAATAGTTTATAGCGACTGGAAACAATGAACTCGGCCCCTTGGTTTTTCAGCAAATGGTCTTATTGTTTCTTGTCGCTCACAAATTGAATCGTCGGGTTTCTTGTTCCAGCGATCCCGCACCTGCTACTGCCAGGACCGGCTGGAATAACGACTCGAACGAGGCCGGGTGCCGGCTGGAAGCTGCATTGATGAGAATCTGGGAATTCTGTTCAAAATTTGATTGCGACCGCCGATTTCTCACATTATTCTCAAACCCGCAGTTGCTTTCCCACTGCGTCGTTCCATTTCTCAGTTGTTCCGGAGTCCAGTCCATGCGTTCGTTCTCAGTGAGGCACCGCGCCTTTACGCTCATCGAGTTACTCGTCGTGATCGCCATCATCGCGATCCTCATCGGGCTACTCTTGCCCGCCGTCCAGAAGGTCCGCGAAGCGGCTTCGCGGATGAAGTGTAGCAACAACCTGAAACAGATGGGCCTTGCAGCACACAACTACGAAAGTGCGAACGGCACACTTCCGCCGTCACGGCACAGTGCGGTCGTGGCAGGGGCACTCGTGTCCTCCAACGCGACTGTGCAAGTGATTTTGCTGCCCTATCTCGAACAAGACAACTTGCGAAACTTGTTCGACCTGAACTACGACACCAACAGCGACGCCCCCATCCACGCCTCCTTCCCGGCGAAGTCCGGGGCCAACGCCGCGGCCCGGGTCACGGAAGTTTCGTTCTTCATCTGTCCCTCGGACCCGTCGTCGGCGAAGACCTTCGGTGCCGGCCGGCTGAACTACTACGGCAACCAGGGGACGACGGCGAACTGGCGTGCCGGCGTCGGCGGCCCAGGCGCGGGCGTGTTTCAGATTCCGGCGGCCGGGGCCTCAACGACTGTGTGGAAGGGGCCGACCATCATCGGCCTGACCGACGGATCGAGCAACACGGCCATGTTCTCCGAAGTCATGCGTGCACATTCACGGGCGAGTCGTCGGGTGCAGGTCAGAGCGACTACACGAGTATTTCGTTCGCCGCTTCGATCAGCGGTGCGGCCATGTTCGACGGCCGCGGGGTGTCCGGGTGCAGCGCCGGGACTCTGTCCAGTCCCCTCCGCTATACCGGTCAGCAGTACTACCGTTCCATTCCCCAAATGATGACCTACAGCCACACACTTCCGCCGAACTGGAACCGTAGGACCAACAACTTGTCGTCCCAGCAGTACAACTGCTCCCAAAGCACCACGTTCAACCACATGGCCGCGTCGAGCTATCACACCGGCGGCGTGAACGTGGGTATGGCGGACGGGTCGGTCAAGTCCGCCCGCGACTCGGTCGATTTCCTCACCTGGCAGGCTGCCGGGACCGCGGGGGGTGGCGAAGCTTTGCAACTCGACTGACCCCGGCCGCTTCCGGCATTGTTCCCAAAAACCTGCAGAATGAGGGGTACTCGTGCGGACTTTTGTTTTGGCCGTGTGCGTGGCAGTATCAGTCTTGGCACCTGTCGGTTGCGGCGGCCCGGACGCACCAAAGGACGCCACAGGCGCGCCGACTGCGAAGCAGGGGCTAGTCGATTTGGCCGAACTCCTCAAGGGGGTCGCGGAGCAAAAGAAAAGCCCGCCGACGCGGCAGGCTGATCTGGAACAGTACGACGCGATTAATCTAGCCGCGACGTTGGCGATCACCCGCAAGGAGGTCGTCTACGTCTGGGGGAGCAGCATCGCCCCCGGGAGCCAGGTAATCATTGCCTACGAGAAGGACGCGCCAACGGCAGGCGGATTCGTGTTGCTCCAAGACGGCACCGTCAAGTCGATGACCGCCGCCGAGTTTGCTTCCGCGCCGAAGGCCGTAAAAAAGTAGTCGCATTCCCGACGCAGGCCGCTTGAGTCACGGCCGGCGTCCGGGTACACTCTCATCATGACTGCACCCACCGCCCCCATGACCGAACGCGCCGCCCAATTCCGGGAGCGCTTCGCCGCTCTGGAAGTCGAGATCGGCAAGGTCATCGTCGGCCAGCCGGAGATCGTCCGCGGCGTCCTCACGTGCCTGTTCGTCGGCGGCCACGTGCTGCTCGAAGGCGTGCCGGGGCTGGGCAAGACGCTGCTCATCCGCACGCTGTCGCAGGCCCTCGACCTGCACTTCAGCCGCATCCAGTTCACCCCGGACTTGATGCCGTCGGACATCATCGGCACCAACATTATCTCCGAGTCGCCCGACGGCCGGCGCGACTTCCGCTTCCAGTCCGGCCCGCTGTTCGCGCAAATGGTCCTGGCCGACGAGATTAACCGGGCGACCCCCAAGACGCAGTCGGCGATGCTCGAAGCGATGCAGGAGAAGAGCGTGTCGGTGGGCGGCACCGTCCACAAGCTGACCGAGCCGTTCTTCGTCCTCGCCACGCAGAACCCCATCGAACAAGAGGGCACGTACCCGCTCCCCGAAGCCCAACTCGACCGCTTCCTGTTCAAGCTGCTCGTGCCGTTCACGACCCGCGACGAGCTGAACCTGATCATCGACCGCACGACCCGCAACGAGTCGCCGACGCCGAACAAGGTGATGGACTCGGCCGAGATCGTCGTCTGGATGCAACTCGTGCGCGAAGTCCTCGTCGCCGCCCCGGTCCAGGATTACGCGATCCGCCTGCTGCTCGCGTCGCACCCGGACAGCGAGTTTGCTACGAAGGACACGGTGCGTTACCTCCGCGCCGGGGCGTCGCCGCGGGGGGCGCAGGCACTGATCCTCGCCGGCAAGGTGCGGGCGTTGCTGGCCGGGCGGTACAACGTGAGCTTCGAAGACATCCGCAAGGTCTACTTCCCGTCGCTCCGGCACCGCGTGCTGATGAACTTCGAGGCCCAGGCCGAGAGCGTCGCCCCGGACACGGTGCTGGCGTCGATCCTCAACGACGTGCCCGAGAAGTACGAGCCGCGCAAGTGACGCACGACGACTACCTCCGGGCCGCCGAGGCCGCCGACTCGTCGCGGGAAAGCCTGCTCGCCTACGCCGACTGGCTGCAAACGGTCGGCGAAGCCAAGCGCGAAGAGTACGTCCGCCAGTGGGTCGAGTTCCGCGCCGACCCCGGTCGCAAGGTCGAGATGCTCAAGGTCGAGCGCCGCCTGCGCGACCTGCGCGAACGCCTGGGGGGAGCTTGGTGCGACCGGGTCGAAGGGCTGACGGCGGTCGTCGATTCGGCCACGGCCCAGTCCTACGGCGAACTCCTCGGCCGGCTCGACGCCTTCGCCGTCGTGTCCCTGGCGAGTGCCGATCAACTCGACTTCGCCACCGAACTGTGGCCGACGGCCCGGACGACCGACGCCTTTCTGACCGCGTACTACGAGCAACTGTTCGAGACGAAGCCCGTCGAACTCGTGCGACTGAAGGACTGGCCCGAGAGCTTCCGCCGGCGGCTCGAAGATTGGCTCGAAGTCTGCCTGGGCCGGCGGCGTGCCCTGCGGGACGCGGAGTACCGGCGGATGCGCGTCGCGGCGTCCGACCGCGACGGCCTGCTCGACGAATTCGAGAGGTTGGTGCGCGTCATCGCCGAACCGAAGAGCGTGTCGCGGGTGTCGGCCGAGATCGTCGATGACGAGAAGCCGATCCCCCGGGCGTTCCTCTTCGAGGGCGCGAAGGTCACGCTCGCACTCACGCTGACCGTGGTGGATTAACGGCTCCGCCGCAGGCGCGTTAGCCCGACGCGCTAGCGAGGGTCGAGCGGTCGTGGACTGGCGGGGATGACGTTGAGAGTTCCGTCGTCGATCACTCGCGTTCCCCACGACCGCTCGACCCTCGCTAGCGCGTCGGGCTAACGCGCCTGCGGCGGAGCCGCGGACAACAGGATCGGGCGATAGCGTTACCGCCCCGCCCACTCCGGCGGCGTGATCAGGTTGTTCGCGGCAAGTGCCCGGGCGCTCACTTGCAGCACCCGCAGGAAGCCTTCGCTGTCGCCGTGGTTGAAGTCGCCGATCGCTTCCATGCTGGCGTTACTCTCCGAGTAAAGTTGGTGCGGAACGTCGGCGGCACTCTCGTAGTGGACGCCGCCCTTGTACAGCTTGAGCGCGATCGTGCCGGTGGCGAGACGGGAGATCGGCTTCATGGCCTCGCGGGCCACGTGGGTCGCCAGGTCGAAGCCGTAACCCTGGTAGATTTGCTTCGACACGAACGCCGAGAGTTGGTCGAAGAGTTCGCGGCTGCGGCGGTCCAGGATCAGTTGCAGCAAGTACCCGTAGGCGGTGCCGAGGATTTCCATGCCGGGAGCCTCGTAGACGCCGCGGCTCTTGATGCCGACGAAGCGGTTCTCGACGAGGTGCGTGCAGATGCCGACGGCGTGCTTGCCGCCGACGGCGTTGGCCTGCGTGATGGCCGCGAACGGCGTCACCGGCACGCCGTTGAAAGCGACTGGCCGGCCGGCCTCGAAGCGGACGCTGACCGTCTCCGGCTCGTCCGGGGCGGCGGTCGGCAGGACGCCCATGCCCGGGGTGACGAACCACGGCCCCACGTCGAGGTGTTCGAGTTTGCCGGCCTCGTGCGTCAGGCCGAGCAGGTTGGCGTCGGTCGAGTACGGCGCGCCGATGGTCGCCTTGATCGGCAGCTTGCGCTCCTGGCAGTACTCGATCATCTGCGTGCGGCCGCCGAAGCGTTCGAGGAATGCCTCGTCCCGCCAAGGGGCGTAGACGCCGATCTCCGGCGCGAGCATGTTGGTACAGAGCTGAAAGCGGACCTGGTCGTTACCCCGGCCGGTCGAGCCGTGGCCCAGGACGCCGATGCCGCGCTTCTTCAACTCGGGCACGATCCCGGCGACGATGACGTGCCGGCCGATGCCGGTCGTGTTCCAGTACGCGCCCTCGTACTTAGCCTGGAACTGGATCACCTCGACGCCCGCCTCGGCGATCATGTCCTGGAGCGGGATGGCGACGAACTCCTTCGCCCCGGACGCGAGCATCCGCGCCTCCACGTCGGCGAAGTTGGTCTCGTCCGGCTGGGCCATGTCGGCGCAAATGGCGACGACTTCGACGCCGTGGTCGGTGAGCCAGCGGGTGACGGTACACGAGTCCAGCCCGCCGGACGCCGCGAACCCGACGGTCTTGCCCTTCAACTGATCGAGCTTCATCACGGAGTCTCACGCGGGGGATCGGCGACAGTGCCACGATACGGCGGCCGCCGGACAAGTCCACCGCTGCCGTCCGCCGGGCGCGAAGAAGCCCGGACCGGCCGGAAGTTGTAGCGGGTGTGCGCGTTCTGCCGCCGCGCCCCGGCGCGACCGGCGGAGTTTCGCTCAAGTCGCGGGGTTGGGAACCGCGTCGGGGGCGAGTCGTCGTGCAAAATGGCCGTGCCGAGATTGCGAATGACTGAGACGAGGACCGCCACGATGACCGACACCCCGCCGGACCCGGCGACGCCGCCGGCCCGCACCCGCTTCCGGCTCGACGCGGTCGCCCTGTCTGCTTACGCTGCGCTGGCCGTGCTGGCCGTGGCCGTAGCGTCGTACACCCCGTTGTCCGGCCTGCCGAATCGCGTCGGCCCCGCCGCCGACGATGTCGCCCGCCCGCTCGTCAACGCCCTCGGCACCGCCGTGCTGACGCTGGGGGTCGGGCTGTTCGCCGTCGTTAGCCTGTACGTCCTCCGCAGCCCCTGGTGGAAGTTGAGTGTGCGAACCGCCGGTTGGACGGTCCTCACGGTGTTAACGGCCGTGGCCGTCGATTACGTTCCGCCGGGGCCGCACGCCGTCGCGTCGTTCGGCCCCGGCGGCGCGATCGGGGCATACCTCCGCTTCGCCCTCGACGACGCCGTGCGACCGCCCGCCCCGGCCGCGCTGGTGGCGCTGGTCGGCGTCCTGGGCCTCTGCCTCGTCGCCGATCCGCTCGTGACGTTGCTGGTCCGCGTCACCCGGTTGACACTGGCACGACTCGGCCGCTGGGCGGCTCGCGGCAACTCGCTCGTCGCCCGGATGGGAGACGCCGTGCTTTCTGGTACGATCAAGTTGGCAAAGCTGCTGTTCCGAGCGGGCCCCAAGCCGCCGGCATCGGTGACGCTCGTGCCCATCGACGATTTGCCGGTGACGCCGACGCTGCCGATCGTGCGGCACGGCGAGCGCGCCGCCGCGGCCGACCCGGACGCCGAGACGCCGGTCGAGATCGCCCGCGCGCCGCTCGTCGTCACTCGGCCGACGCCGATCCCGCCGCAACTCCGCGTCCACGTTCCGGCGGTCGATGCCGTCGGCTACGAGATGCCGTCGCTCGACTTTTTGGCGGACACGGAGCCGTTCCCGCTCGAAGAGCGCGAGCAGAAGCTCCGCGAGCGGGCGGCCCTTTTGGAGAAAACCTTCACCGACTTCGGGCTGACGATCAAAGTCGTCGGCATCCACACCGGGCCGGTCATCACGCAGTACGAAATTTCCCTCGACGTGGGCTTGCGCCTGAGCAAGGTCACGAACCTGGCCGACGACCTGTCGCTCTGCCTCGGGGTCGCCGCGGTCCGCATCGTTGCCCCGCTGCCGGGCCGCAACACCGTCGGCATCGAGGTGCCGAACGAACACCGCCAGACGGTCCGCTTGAAAGAGTTGATCCTGGCGACGGCGGCCAAGACGGCCAAGTTCAAGCTGCCGATCTTCCTGGGCAAGGATGTCGAGGGCCGGCCGCTGGTGTACGACATGGCGTCGATGCCGCACCTGCTCATCGCCGGCCGCACCGGCACCGGCAAGTCGGTCTGCCTGAACGCGGTCATCCTGAGCTTCCTGTACACGCGCAGCCCCGAGGAGTGCCGGCTAATCATGATCGACCCGAAGAAGGTCGAACTCTCCGAGTACGGCAAGATTCCGCACCTGATGCACCCGGTCGTCACCGACGACAAGAAGGCCGAGGCAATCCTGGCGTGGGCCGTCGATAAAATGGAGGAGCGTTACGAACTGTTGCGCAAGGCACGCGTCCGCAACATCGCCAGCTTCAACGAACTCGGCCGCGACGAAATCCTCCGCCGCATCGACCCCGCCAACGAGGACGAGCGCCAGGCGATCCCGGCGTCGCTGCCGTACATCGTCATCATCGTCGATGAGGTCGGCGACTTGCTGATGTCGATGAAGAAGGAGGTCGAGGGGAGCATCATCCGGCTCGCACAGAAGTCCCGCGCCGCCGGCATCCACCTGATCCTCGCCACGCAGAAGCCGACCGTCGATGTCATCACCGGCCTGATCAAGTCGAACCTGCCGGCGCGCATCTGCTTCCAGGTGGCGAGCCGCGCGGACAGTGCCGTCGTGCTCGACGAGAAGGGGGCCGACAAGCTCCTCGGGGCCGGCGACATGCTGTTCCTGCAGCCCGGCACGAGCACGATCATCCGCGCCCAGGGTGCCTACGTCGATGACGGCGAGATCGGCCGGACGGTCGCGTCGATGGAGGTCTACGAGCCGAACTACGAGAGCGAACTGCTCAACCTGAAGGCCAAGGAGGACGCTAACGGCGGCAGCCTCGCCGAGAAGTTGCGCGACCGCGACCCGCTGTACGAGCAGGCCGTCGAGGTGGTCGTCCGCGAGCAGCGTGGCAGCACGTCGCTGTTGCAACGCGCGATGGGCATCGGCTACGGCAAGGCGTCCCGGTTCATCGACTTCATGGCCGAGGACGGCATCGTCGGCAGCTACAACGGCAGCAACGCCCGCGACGTGCTGGTGTCGAGCGAGGAGTGGGAGTTACGCAAGCAGGCGTGACCCACGTCAGCCGACGCGACCGACGCGGCGGATGCGCAGCGTCTTGGCGCAAGGGCTTTTGTCGATGACTTTGTTGAAGGGTACGGCCGAATTGCAAGTCTCGATCGTGAGGACTTCCAGTCGCCTGGCCAAGGTGCTGTTGAGCAGGACTTTCAACTCGACCGGGCGCATCTCGGTGCGACATACCCACAACTCCACGAGCTCGCTGTAACGCAGGGCGGCGAGGGTTGTCGCGATTACGCCTCGTAGGTCGGCCCCGCTGATAATCAGCCGACGTAGCGAGGGGAGTTCCGCACTCCGGGCGAACGCCTCGATCAGCCCGTCGGCCGGGGACCAGAGGCCGAGGGTGTGCAGGTGCGGCAAAGCCACGCGGCCGACAGTGCCCGGCGGTACGGATGTCACCAACCGTTCCAGCCGCCCTAACCACGGGGCGGCCATCAGTCGGCGGTAGACCTCCGGCGAGTCGCATCTCTGGTTCGCCTCGAACCGGCGTAGGGCGTCGAATGGGGCCGCCGCCAGTGCGTCAGCCGTCGCCTGGTTCAGTACGCCGAGGCGGAGGTCGAGCCGAGTCAGAGTCCGTGCCATCGGTGACGCGGCCAATGCCACGACGGCCGGGCAAGCCGAGTCGCCCTCGTGGGAGTAGTTCAACTCCAGGCGCGTGATCACTGAAGCGGCCGGGGATGCGAACAGCGCCGCGGCGTGGGTCAGCGAGTCGTTCCCGAGCTTCAGGCCACGGATCGTCGTCGTCTCGACGAGGGTTTGCACCCGATTCGCGAGAACACGGGCGGAGTCTGATTCCGCGACGGCTTCCCAATCGACGCAGGCGAGCGACGGCATCCCGCCTTCCATCGTGTCGTCCGAGTCGTCCCACCAATCTGTGCGGTCGCCCCTGTGCGGGCGGAAGGAGAACCCACGCGGCAGTGCGACCCTGGGCCGCTGATAAAGGCAGGCCGCCAACTGCGCGATGGCGTCCGCGTAGTCACCAAACTCGGGCCGCTTGCCGTCGAGCGCGCACCGGGCACGAATGTACGCCGCGCGCTGGCCCTGGCCGTTCTCCTCCAGCCAGTCGGCGAACACCAGCCGCCGCAAGTCGTCCGCGGGGTCGGCGATGATGTGGGCGAGGAAGGCTTTCTTCTCGGCCGACGGCGGAAGGTCGTACTCCACGATCGTAACCTCCAGTCGCTGACGCTTCTGGCTCGCCGAGACTTGTCACTTCGCCAGCGAGCGCCGCCACTCCTGGTTCAGCTCCTCGACGGGCTTGCCGGTCAGCTCCTTCCAGATCGCCGGGTCGTAATTGCCGGCCCGCAGTGCGGCGTTCAACTCGTTCGTGCGGCGGCGGCGGGCGGTTTGACGGCGTTCGAGTTGAACAGCAGTGGCATCAGGACGAGCATCGTCACGCCGCCGAAGATGGCACTCAAGAGCAGGGCCAGGCCGACGCGGAACCGGAGGACCGGCCAGAAGGCGACGAGCCACAGCGCGAAGTGCAGCACGTTCAGCCCCAGGACGGCGATCAGGCCGGCGTAACTGAAAATCTCGACGACGTGCAGGTTCTGGTCGCTGACGGTGGCCGTCCCCGTTTCCTCCTTGAACAAGACCGGGTCGCCCGTCTTCTTCTGGTCGGCGCTCGTGAACTCCGCGATGGGGGCGACGAACTTCGAGGACTTGCCGTCGCGCGTGACCAGGAGCGCCGTCGTGACGTAGTCGGACGTGTTGCGGCGGAACGGCTTCAGCCCGTCCTTCTCGACGAACTGCTTACCGTCCGCACTCAGCACGAACGGCACGCTCTCTTCCTTGAACTGGCCGCTCTCCTTGTCCTTGAACCGCAGCCGGCGGACCGCCTGGAAGTCGGTCAACGGGGCCTGGGCCGTCGAATTGAATTCCAGGAAGGTGCCGTACTTGTCCTTGTGCGAGGCGCGGGTGTTCAGGAAGGTCCAGCCGGTCAGGAAGATCGCCAGAAGCAGCGCGGCCACGATCGCTCGGAGCGGTAACTTGTCGGCCGCCTGGCTGTAGAAGAGGCGCTGCAGGGTGAGCGATAAGCCGAGAAAAACCGCCGTCAGGCCGACGAGGCAGGCGAGGAATGTCAGGACGAGGGACATGCGGCGGCCTCACGGGTTGGCAGGGACACGCGGCTATCCTATGCGGCCTGGCGGGCGGGGGCCGCGTCGTCCTCCGGCCAGTCCTCGAAGCGGACGGCGACGAGCCGGCTGACGCCGCTCTCTTGCATGGTCACGCCGTGCAGGACGTCGGCCCGCGCCATCGTCCGCTTCTTGTGCGTGATGACGATGAACTGCGTCGCGTGGCTGTACTCGCGGACCAGGTCGGCGAGGCGGGCGGTGTTCGCCTCGTCCATCGCCGCGTCGATCTCGTCGAGCAGGCAGAACGGGCTGGGCTTGCTGCGGAAGATCGCCAGCAGCAGTGCCGCCGCGGTCAGCGCGCGTTCGCCGCCGCTCAACAGCGACAGGCTTTGGGCCTGTTTGCCCGGCGGGTGCGCGGTGATCTCGATGCCGCTCTCGAGCACGTCGGACTCGTCGTCGAGCACGATGTCCGCCTGGCCGCCGCCGAAGACTTTGCGGAACAGTTCCTGGAAGTGCTGCCGCACCACGGTGAGCATGTCTGTGAAGAGCTTGCGGCTTTCGGTATTGATCTCGTCGATGATCGCCTGCAACGCCTTGCGGCCCTGACTCAGGTCGTCGAACTGCGCCCGCAACTCGCCCTCGCGGCGGGCGAGTTCGGCGAGTTCGGCGATGGCCTCGACGTTGACGCTGCCGAGCTTAACGATCTTCCGCCGCAACTCTTCGATCTCGTCGGCCGGGTCGGCCGGGAGTTCGACCGGCGTGCCGTCGGCCGCGAGTTGCCGCAAGTCGAGGCCGAAGTCTTCGCGCAAACGGGCGACGACGGCGTCGCGCTGGTTGAGCAAGTCCCGGACGACCAGTTCGCGGCCGTGCGCCGCCTGCTGTTGCTCCTGGGTCGCCGACCGCGAATCCTTGAGCGTGGCCTGCAATTGCGCGCGGGCGGCCTGAACGGTGTCCCGCCGGGCGTTCAACTCGCGGACGACCCGCGTGCGCGCGTCCTTGTCGGCGTAGTGGGCTGCCGCCTGGGCCGTCGCCCGCAGGACGGTCAGGGTGGTTTCGAGGTGCCGTTGCCGGGTCGCACGCTCGTCGGAGACCAGAGTCGAGGCGTCGGCGCGGCGCTGACGGGCCTCGGCGTCGAGTTCCGCCTTCTTCTTGCGCAACCCGGCCAGTTGCTCCGTGACGCGACTGACGGCGACCTGGGCGACGGTGTGGTCCTGCGCCTGCCGCTCCCGCTCGCGCTCGGCGTCGGCCGCCCAGCGAACGAGTTCGTCGAGCTTCGCGTTCACCAGTCGCACCTCGGCCGTGGCCGCGGACGCTTCGCTCTGGAGCCGCGCGACCGCCGTCCGGACCCGACCCGCTTCAGCCTCGGCGGCGCGCGTCTCGGCGGCCAGCAGGTCGAGGCGTTCGGCGAGTTGCCGTTGCGTCTGCCGCTGTTCGAGGATGCGCTCGCGGAGCGTCCCGGCCTCGCCGCTGAGGGTGGCGAGTTCGCGCTCCATGCCGCCGATGTCGCCCGCCAATCGCTCGGACTCCTGGCGCAAACGCAGGTGCGTCTCTTCCCGCCCGGCGATGGCGTCTTCGAGGGCGTGCAGTTTGCCGCGGAGTTCGCGCAACTCGGACTTGCGCGACAAGATGCCGGTGTCAGCTTGCGTCGGGCCGACGGTCACCGTCCCGTCGGCGTCGCACAACTCGCCGGACAAGGTCACGAAGCGGTAGCCGGGGTGCCGCACGGCGTGGTCGAGGGCGTCGCTCAACGTGCCGACGACGAAGGTGCGGCCGAGGAGTTGCTCGGGGAGTCCGACGCACTCGCTCTGCACCATCGCGGCCAACGGCACCGGCGGCGGGCGGTTTCCTTGGGGTGGCAGTCGGGCGGCCGACTCGGGCCGAAGTGGAAGGAAGCCGACGCGACCGGGGACGCCGCCGAGCGCGCCGTGAAGTTCGGCGGCGTCGAAGTTCGCGGCGGCGACGAACCGTTGCGCCACGTCCCCCAGCGCGATATCGACCAGCGCCGCGATGTCGCGCGGGGCGCGCAGCAGGTCGCCGACCAGCCCGACAACGGCCGGCGACAGGACGGGGTCGCCGGCGTCGAGGCGGGCCAGGACGGCCCGCACGCCGGCCCCGAAGCCCTCGCGGCTCGCTTCCCAGCCTTCGAGAATTTCCGCCCTCGCTCGTAAGCCGCTGCGCTCCTCCCGCAAGCGTTCGAGTTCCCCCTGGGCCGTGACGATCTCGGCGGCCAGCGCGTCCCGCGCGCCGGTCACGCGCTGCAGCCGCGCCTGCGTCTCGGTGTGCCGCTCGCGCACGTCGCTGTCGCTCTGCGACAGGCCGTCGAGCAGTTGTTGCAACTCGCCGTGGCGGGTGCGGGTTTGCGCGGCCTCGGCGGCCTTGCGGGCCAGGTCGCGGTCGAGGCGGTCGAGGTGCCCGCGCGCGCTCTCGGACTCGCTGGCGGTGCGCGCCTCCCGCCCGACGGCGTCGAACTGCTTCCCGCGCTCGCGCTGCACGCCCGCGTTCAAGTCGGCGAGCCGGGCGACGGTCGCCGATTGAGCGGCGGCGATGCCGGCAACGCGCTGGCTTTCGGCGGCGGCGAGTACGGTCACGGTCGCCATCTCGGCCGCGTGCCGCTCGGCTTCGCGCTCCAGGGCGCGGGTTCGCCGGCCGAGTGTGGCGCGCTGCGTGCCCAGGCGCAACGCTTCCGCTTCGAGCAGGGCGAGGTGGCCGCGCTCGGCCTTGGCCGCCGCGTCGAGCGTGACGATGGCCTCCCGGGTCGCGGCGAGTTGGGCGGTGTGCGCCCGGAGGGCTTCGCCCGTCCGCGCGGCTTCCCCGTCGAGTTTCTTCAAGTCGGCTTCACCGGTCAGGCTGTCGCCGGATTCCGCGGCGATCCGTTGCCGCAGCCGGGCCAGGTCCGCAGTTTCTGCATCCAGGGTCGCGCCGAGCCGGCGGAAGTCGCGCAGGCCGACGCCGATACGCAGGGTCTTCTGCGCGGCGTGGTACTCCTGATACTTTTCGGCCTTCGACGCTTGCAGGCGGAGCGTACGGAGTTGCTTGTCGAGTTCTTGCAGGATGTCGTGGACGCGGATCAGATCGGTATCGACGCGGTCGAGCTTGCGCAGGGTTTCGAGCTTCTTCGCTTTGAACCGGCTGATGCCGGCCGCCTCCTCGAAGATCAGCCGGCGGTCCTTGGCGGACGACGTGAGCAGGGCATCGACGCGGCCCTGCTCGATGACGCTGTACGCCCCGTGGCCCGCGCCGCTGCCGAGGAACACGTCCTTCACGTCCTTGAGCCGGACCTCGTGGCCGTTGAGCAGGTATTCGCCTCGGCCGTCCCGGTAGACGCGGCGGGTGACCTGCACTTCGTCGGCCGGGTGGTCGAGGTGCCGCTCGGCGTTGTCGAAGGTCATCGTGACCTCCGCCATGCCGAGGCTCTTGCGGGTCGAGGAGCCGTTGAAGATGACGTCGGTCATCTCCGTCCCGCGGAGGGCCTTGGCCGACTGCTCGCCGAGGAGCCAGCGGACGGCGTCCACGATGTTGCTCTTGCCGCTGCCGTTCGGCCCGACGACCGCCGTTACGCCGGGGGCGAAGTCGAACCGGGTGCGGTCGGCGAACGACTTGAAGCCGATGAGTTCGAGGCGCTTGAGCATGGGGCCACCGGCCGGGACGGGACGCGGCACCCGGCGACTCGCGTCGGTCCGGGTGCCGGGTGAGGCGTTCGACGGGCGTCGGCGTTACTTCTCGCCGAGCGGCTCGGGCAGCGGGGCGACCCGCCGGGGGCCGAACAGCTTGCCCGGCTCGCGGTTCAGCGCCGGCGCGTCGATCAACTTGGCCTGGGCCTTGACCGAGTCGGCCTCGCTGGGCAGGTCGTAGGACGCGGGGGAAATGTTGCCGTTGCCGGTCCGGGCGACTTCGAGGTCGGCCTTTTTCACGTCCGGGTCGCCGCGCGAAATGGTCGCCAGTTGGGCGATGCCGAGGGAGCGCGGGGCGTTGTTGAACAGGACCGCCGTCGTGACGATCTCGGCCTTCTGGGCGCGGCGGACGAAATCGACCACCTCCGCGAACGTCGCCCCGGACTCGCCGAGTTGCTTGACGACCGCGGCCATGTCCGTCAGGCAGGTGGCGGTGGCGGTGGCCGGTTCGCCGTTCTTGTCCGTCGTCACTCGGCTGACGGTAACGGTCGGCTCGCCGTCCTTGGCGGAGACCGTGAAGTTGTTCCCGAGGGGGAACGAGAACGGCGTCCGCAGCGGGATGCGCGACCCGAAGAAGACGATCTCGCTCCGGCGGTCGGTGCTCACGTGGACCAGCCCGTCCGTCTCCGGGGCGACGTGGTAGACCTGGTAGCTGCCGTTGACGGTGCGGTTGCGGACCGCCTCGTGCTTCTCGTCCACGAGGCGGAGGGCGATGAAGGCCCCGTAACGCAACTGCGGGTCGGGGTGGCGGGTCAACTCGGCGAGTTGGTCGAGGCAGACGGCGTCGTCCAGGGAGGCGAGGGCGATCAGGCACTGCGTCCGCAGCGCGGGGTGCTTGGCGGCGAGGTCGGCGAGGTCTTTCGCGCCGTCGGCGTGGCCCAAGTACGACAGGCTCTCCGAGGAGGCGAAGCGGACCCACGGGGAATCGGACTGCAACCCGACCCGCAACGCCTGACGGCTATCGACGCCCAGGGCTTCGAGCTTGATCGCGGCCGTGACCGCCAACTCGGGGCGGAGCAGGTCGTTCTCCAACTGCTTGCGGTACGGGCTTTCCGAACTGACGGGGTTGAGCGGCACCTGGCGGGCGACGAGCAGGAAGCGCGTGTGGTTCAACCGGTACGTCGGCGGCACGAAGCTGACGACCAGCGGCTTGCCTTGCACCTTGGCCTCGGCCAGCTTGGTGATGCGCTCGCCCGGGGCGAGGAAGACCGAGTTCAGCCGCTCGGCGATGACCATCGCCAGCCGGGGCTGCGGACTGTTCTCATTCAACAGGAAGTAGTACGGCCGGTCGAGCTGGCACTTGACCCCCTCCCAGACGCGGGCGGCCTTCGGCCCGTCGAGGGCGTCGCCGGTGAGCTTCGCCGTGCCGTCGTACCCGGCGACCAACGGCCCTTCGGCGGCCGCCATCTTGCTGCCGGTCAGGAGGGTCGAGTCCGACGCGACGGGGCTGTTGCCGACTGGGATGCCGGACGACTGGAGCGACTCGCGGGCGGTCCCGGCCAATTCGTAATTCTGCAGGTCGGTCGGGGCCAGAATGCCGTTCATGAGGCTGCTGGTCCGGCTCGACGGCGGCAGGGACACCGAGGCGTCGAGGCGGTCGCCGACGCGGGCACCGGCCGGGATCATGGCGCTCACGAGGACCAGCGAAAACTGCTTCGACGGGTCTTCGAGAATCTCTTTCGGGTTACCCCGCTGCCGGCGGATCGACTGTTCGAGAATCGTCCGCCAGCCGTCGGGCTGCGGGATGCTGCCGGTGCCGGGGAGGTTGAACACCAAACCGACGCCCGAGACTTGGATCGGCTCGACGTTGCCGACGGCGGTTTTCACGCCGACGGTGGCGAACTGGTCGGCGTCGGCCGGGTCTTCGGCGACCTGGGACCGGGAGGTTTGCTGCGGCAGGCAGCCGGTCAACGCCCCGGACAGGGCTGCCAAACCGACTCCGGCGCAAAGGAACGCGGTACGGCGCATCGAAAACCCCCCAGCAGGCACGAGACTCGGTGGCGAGGCCGGCCGTCGGGCGGGTTCCCCCCGGAACCGTTACGCCCACGCCACCCCCACTCGCCACGGACCATACCGGGGCCGGGATTCGTGTCAAGCCGATTCTGCGCGGGCGGATTTCGAGCTACGCGATGCCCAGGACGCGGCACGTCTCGGTGTAACTCACGTCGAGCGGTAACATGACGTGCGACTCCGGCGTGAGCCAGACCGGCAGCGTCGGCAGTGGCTGGCCGACCGCCATCGGGTAGAACCAGGCGTCGAGAAATCCGCGACCCTTCGGTGGCTTCCGGGCGCGCAAGCTCACCGCGTACATCCCCGGCGGGGTCGGGGCGAGTTGCGGGTCGGTGCGGTCGAACAGGGTGAGGAGTTCGGCGTACAAGTTCGCCGGGCGCACGCTCACCAGATCGACCAGCGACACGCAGACGCCCTGTTGCAGCAGTGCCGCGACCTTGCCGACGAACGTCGTGCGGCTCCGAGGTCGGTCCTTGTTCGACGGGCTGACGATCTCGATGGCGGCGACCAGCGTGCGGCCGTACTCGGTGTCGTAAACGCGCACTTCGTACTCGTCGTCCTCGGTCAAGTCCACTTCGACGGTCAGGGTCGGGGACGCCGTGGTCACTCTCGCGGTGAGTGTTGCGGTGCCCCCTCCGCCCTCGGCCTCCGCTCCCGACACGCGAGAATCGAGGTCATACGTCGCAATATCGACTTCATAGGGAGAACCCAGGTGGACTTTCGGCGCGGCGCGATACCCCGCCGGCAAGATTGTCACCAAATGACGGACGATCTCCATCGGCCACCCGCCGTGGACCTCGTCCCACGAGTGCGTGTCGTTCACCGGCGAGCGGAAGTGGTCGCGGAGTGGCATGGGATGACCTCGTTTGCCGGAATTGTATCCCTCCGACCGGCGCAGGGCGACTGGAGCGCCGGCGGTCCGGCTTTCGTCGTAGGGGATGCGCCGGGCGGAATGTGGTCGCTTGGCGTCGCCCGGCAAGCCGGTCGTTGCGTGCCCCGCTGCCCCGGCGTAAACTGATACCACCTGCCGCGACCGTTCGCCACCGGAACCCGCCATGACCACCGATCACCCCGAGACTGCGAACGCCGGAGCCACGGCCACCTTCGTCGTGCGGGTCGGCCTGACCGACGAGATCACGGCCCGCGAAGTCTTGATCGAACTCGAGGACACCAAGGCCCCGGCGTCGGACTACGTTCGTCTCCTGGAGCGCAAGGGGATTTTGACGCCGCTCCAAGGCCAAAAAGTCTTGAAGGGGGACCGCGACGGGTACTTCCTCGGCGGCTACCGCATCCTGTACCGCATTGCGTCTGGCAGCTTCGGCCGGGTCTACCGAGGCGACGACCCGCGGACCGGACAGATCGTCGCGGTGAAAGTCCTCCGCCGCCGCTGGACCGACGACCCCCGGCAGGTCGAGCACTTCGAGCGCGAGGGCCGCATCGGCCGGACGATCAACCACCCCAACATCGTCAACATTCTCGCGGTCAGCAAGGACCAGGCGACCGGCCAGCACTTCATCGTCATGGACTTCGTCGAGGGCGGTAACCTCCGCGACATCCTCAACATCCGCAAGCGGATCGAGCCGGACGAGGCGCTCCGCATCATGGAGGAGTGCGTCACCGGCCTGGCCTACGCGCACTCGCGCGGCCTGACCCACCGGGACATCAAGCCGACGAACATCCTGCTCGGCACGGACACGACGGCGAAGCTCGTGGACTTCGGCCTGGCCGGCATCACGCAAGGGTCGGTCATCTTCTTCGACAAGGGGTCGGCGACCGCCGAGAAGGACGGCGAGGCGCAGATGGACCGGACCATCGACTACGCCGGCTTGGAGAAGGCGACCGAGGTCAAGGAAGGCGACATCCGCAGCGACATTTACTTCCTGGGCCACGTCCTGTTCGAGATGATCGCCGGCGAGGCGATCATGCCGCGGACCAAGGACAAGCACGCGGCCAAGATGCGCCGCCGGTTCGAGGAGGTCGAGGCGAAGCTGGCCCTCCGCGCGCCCGAACTGGGGTTCAGCCCGTCGCTCACGAAGTTGATCCTCAAAGCCCTGGCGTTCCAGCCGACGATGCGGTTCCAGACGCCGGCGCAGTTCCTGGAGGCGATCAAGACCGTCCGGGCCGAACTCGCCGGGGCGGGGGACGAGGTCCGCCGCGCCGGGGGGGCGCTGACGATTTACGTCGTCGAGCAGAACCCGAAGTTGCAGGACGTTTTCCGCGACAAGCTCAAGAAGGTCGGCTTCCGCGTGCTCATGTCCACGGACGCTACGAACGCGCTGAAGCGCTACCAGCAGTCGCCGTACCACGCCCTACTCATCGACGCCGGGACCGTCGGCAAGGACGGCGTTGATACCTTCCGCAAGGTCCTCCGCGAGTCCGACTCGATGCGCCTCGACCTGTCCGGGGTGCTGGTCGTGAACGAGGACCAGGCCGACTGGGCCGAGCAAGTCAAGGGGTTCGAGCACGCCAGCGCGTTCGTCCGGCCAGTCGGCATGAAGCAGATCGTCCAGCACTTCCGCGCGACCATCGAAGAACTGGCGACCAGTGAGGAATAGCCGCCCAGCAGCCGAGAGCGTCAGCGACTGGAGTTCGTGAGCTGCGACTGGAGTTTGCGCACGAACTCCAGTCGGTGACGCTCTCGGCTGCTGGGCGGCTCCGGTCACTTCGCGCCGGGGACCGGGCGGCCGAGTTTCGCCAGCACTTTCTTCATGTCGTCCCAGGTCTCTTTCTTCCACTCGGGGTTGCGCAGCAGCGCCGCCGGGTGGAAAGTACACATGACCGGGGTGCCGTTGTACTCGCGCCACTCGCCGCGCAACTTGGTGATGCCGAGCTTGGTTTGGAGGAGGTGGCTGGCCGCGACGCCGCCCAGGCAGACGATGAGCTTCGGCTGGACGAGTTCGAGTTGCCGGTCGAAGTACGGCCGGCAGTGCAGGCTCTCTTCGGGCGTCGGCGCGCGGTTCTCCGGCGGCCGGCACTTGACGACGTTCATGATGTACACGTCGTCGCGCTTCAGTCCCATCGCCTCGACGATCTTGTTGAGGAGTTGCCCGGACTTGCCGACGAACGGCTCGCCCAGGCGGTCCTCGTCCGCGCCCGGGCCTTCGCCGATGAAGCACAAGTCGGGCGACAGCGGGCCGACGCCGAAGACGGTTTGCGTGCGGTTCGCCACGAGATCGGGGCAGCGGGTACAACCGACGACTTCGGCGGCGAGGACCGTCAGCGCGGTCGTGCGGCCGGCCGGCGTTGTGGGGACTTCCAACCCGGTCGCCGCCGTGGCGAATAACGTCGCGGCGAGGACGGCGGCGGGGGCGGCGGGCACTTCCGGGTGGGGGACGGGCTTTCTCGGGTCGGCCGACGCCTCCACCAGCGGTTGGATGGGGGCGACCCCCACGACTTGAGGGAGCGCCGGGACGTAATCGACCCCGGCGGCCTGCAGCCCGGCGAGGTGCCGGCGGACTTGCTCGTTCAAGTTCACGTCGGCCATACGTCACCGTAGGTGGGTTGTTGCGAGGTTTTGTTAGCCCGACGCGCGAGCGAGGGTCGAGCGGTCGAGGGCAATGTTTGGGGTCGTCGTCTGTACGGTCAACGTCTGCCCGTTTCGTCAATGACCGCTCAACCCTCGCTCGTGCGTCGGGCTAACGCGCCTGCTGCGACTCTACGCGATCATCGCCCGGAGCGCGTCCAGGCCCACGCGGGAGCAGTAGTCGCCGAAGCTCTCGCGGCCGCTGCGGTCCTTCTTGAAGTGCGTGAAGATCGCCTTCAACTTCGGGGCGATCTGCTCGATCGGCACCGAGTCTTGCAACTCGGCATTGAGCCGCCGACCGTAACTGTCCCCGCCGATGAACATCGTGTACTTCGTGCCGCCGCGGCCGACGAGGCCGACTTCGCTCTGGTAGGGCCGGGCGCAGCCGTTCGGACACCCGGTCATGCGGACGCTGATCGGCTCGCCTTCGAGCCCGAGTTCTTTCAGGTCGGTTTCCATCTGCGCGATCACGGCCGGCAACGCCCGCTCGGACTCGGTGATGGCCAGCGGGCAAGTCGGGATCGCCGGGCAGGCCATGCTCCACTTGCGGACCATCGACAGGTTCTCGGGCCGCGGGATGCCGTACTCGCTCAACAGGGAATCGACCTGCGCCTTCTTGGCCGGGTCGATGTCGCACAGGAGCAGGTCTTGCTGGCCGCTAATGCGCACCGTGCAGCCGACGGCGGCGGCGATGGCCCGCAGCCCGGACCGCAACCGCGTCGCGCCGTCGTCCTTGATGCGGCCGTTCTCGACGCTCAGGCCGAGGAACCACTTGCCGTCGCCTTGGCCGTACCAGCCGAGGTGCAGATCGACGTTCGTGATCGGGGCGTCCTTGGCTTCGGCCAGCGGCTTGTGCCAGTAGTCGGCGACGAACACGTCGCGGAACTTGTCGATGCCCCAGTCGGCGACGACGTACTTCAAGCGGGCCCGCTTGCGGTCGGCCCGGTTGCCGTGGTCGCGGTAGAGCTTGATGATCGCTTCGGACAGGGCCACGACTTCGCCCGGCGCGACGAATCCCAGGCAAGCGGCGGGGTACGCGAACGTGTCCGCCCGGCCGTTCGACCGGCCCTGGCCGCCGCCGACGTAGACGTTGTACCCGACCGGCGTGCCGTCTTTGTCCGTGACGCACAGGAAGCCGAGGCACTGGGCCAGGATGTCGATGCAGTTGTCGTTCGGCAGGGCGAAGCCGACCTTGAACTTGCGCGGCAGGTAGAGCTTGCCGTAGATCGGCTCGGCGACTTCGGCCGGGAGCGCATCGAGGCCGGTCTGCTTCTCGCCGTTCAACCAGATTTCGTGGTACGCCTGCGTCCCGGACTTCGGCGCGAGGTGCGCGGCCACGTCGTCCGCGAGCTTTTGCATCTGCTTGCGGGCGGCCCCGGGGAGCGGGGCGGGGCAGGCCATGACGTTGCGGTTCACGTCGCCGCACCCGCCCAGGCTGGTCACGAGCGCGGCGTTGAACCCGGCGATGGTGGACTTCAAGTCGTGCTTCAGAATGCCGTGGAACTGGATGCTCTGCCGGGTCGTCAGGCGGAGCGTGCCGTTGGCGTACTTGTCGCTCAACTCGTCGAGAACGAGGTACTGAGCCGCGGTCAGCTTCCCGCCGGGGAGCTTGAGGCGGATCATGAAACAGTACGCCTTGCCGGCCGCCGCGCCCTTGGGGCGGTTCTTGCGGGCGTCGCGGTCTTCCTGCTGGTAGCTGCCGTGGAACTTGACGAGGTTCTTGCCCTCGTCGCTCAAGTGGTCCGAGTCGCTGGCCAGTTCTTCGACGAGGTTGCCGCGCAGGTACTGGCTCGTCGCCTTGATGGCTTCGACCGGGGAGGGCTTGAAGTCCGGGGCGGGGGTGGGGTCCGTAGTCATGGCGGGTCCAGCAAAAACGGGGAGGCGTCGGTGCCTGATATTACCGTTTTATGCACGACCCCACAACCCGGACGCGGAAATGTTGTGCATGTTGATCGTTTCCATCGACTTTACTCCGACCGAACCGAATTTTGCTGCTCTCCGTTGGGTTAACCCGGTCCCGTCGGTCGGGGCGGACGTGCCGGATGGTCGCACTCCGGCCCCGATTTGCCGGCCGGCCCGAGCGGTGTCGATTCAGCGCACCGGGGGCGACTGCCGAACAACTACGATGCACGGCCCGTGACCCCGCGAGACTCGCCAACGTGAACGACACACCGCACGCAGTGACCGCGAAGTCCGCACTCCCAGCCCTCGCCGGCCCCGCGTCGCCCGCGGTCGTCGGCTTCCTGTCGATCGTGACCGACGCTTCGGGCGTCTTCGGCGGCTACCTCGTGACCAACGCCTGGGGCCGGCCGCTGGAGTTCCGCCTGAGCACGGCCGTCCAACCCAACCGCGTGCAACAAATCCTGTACGGCCCGACGCTGACCGAATACCTGCACGCCGAACTGATCGGCAAGACGCTGATCGAGAAGACCTCCGCGCAGCCGACCATCGTGGTGACCGACAGTCCCGCGGCGCTGGGCTTGCGTGCCCGGCTCGGGGTGCCGGTGGTCTGCGTCAACGCCCCGGCGTCGGACGACTTGCTGCCGCTGCCGGCCGGCCGGTGTACGGCGACGCTGAGCTACGGGGCGAAGTTCGCCGACGACCGCGCGGCCCTCGATGACCGGCTCGAAGCGATCGACCCGGCCGTCGATCTGGCCGAGCCGTTCGGCCGCATCCGCGAGGCGATGGCCGAGGCCCGCAAAATGGGGGTGACCAACCGTGCGGCCTGACGTTACGGACGACGACCTGGGCAGGACGCCCGACGACTTCGACACCGTCGATGTCCTGGAGTTCGCCCCTCTGGCGGCGTGGTCGCCGACGCACGACCTCGACCTGGCGTTCTCGTCCGAGGCGCACTCGTTGGCCCGCTTCGACTCGCCGCTGGGCGTCGGCGTCAAGGAGGCCCGGCTGCTCAACCAGACCCCGTGGGTCCGCACCCTCGGCCGGCTCGACTTCGCCATCAGCACCGAAGGCTGGAAGTTTCCCGCGCCGCCGACCGACCTCGTCCGCCCGCCGGCCCAGCGCCTGGAATCGTCGAAGCCGGCCGGCCGGGAGGTGATCGACTTGCCGACGCTGCCCGACGACGGGGGCGTTCGCAAGCCGCCCATCCGCATCCGGCCGACGGCCGACACGGTGCTGATCAAGGACCGCCTGTTGTACCTGTTGCAGCCTCCGCTCGACGACATATTCAACGGCCGGGCGCTCGAAGTGCCCTTCGAGCTGTTCCCGTACCAGCGCGAAGGCATCGCCTTCATGGTGCCGCGGCACTCGGCACTCTTGGCCGACGAAATGGGCCTGGGCAAGACCGCGCAATCGATCCTCGCGCTGCGGCTGCTCTTCCACCAGGGGATCGTCCGCTCCGCGCTCCTGATCGCGCCGAAACAGCTCATCCACAATTGGGGCCGCGAGTTAAAACTGTGGGCACCCGACCTGCCGTTTGAAGTCTTCCCCAACGACCCCGAGGCCCGCCGCACGACCTGGCTGACCTCGAACTGCCCGCTGAAGCTCATCAACTACGAGGCCGTGTCCCGGGACGCCGAGGTAATCGCCGACCCGCGCACGTACTTCGACGTGGTGCTGCTCGACGAGGCCCAGCGCATCAAGAACAAGGACTCGCGCACCGCCGAGGTGGTGTGCAGTATCCGCCGCGGCCGCAGTTGGGCGCTCACCGGCACGCCTATTGAGAACAGCGTTGACGACCTCATCAACATCTTCGCCTTCGTTGATCCGGGCCGCGTCCCTTCCGACACGCCGACGAAACGTTTGGCCGCGTTGACGTGTGATAGCATTTTGCGGCGCACCAAGGACCAGGTGCAGACCGAGATGCCGGCGAAGATGGTCAAAGATCTCGAACTCGAACTCACCCCGGCCCAGCGCACGGCTTACGACCGCGCCGAGAACGACGGCATCGTCCACCTCAACGAGTTGGGCCAGACGATCACGGTGCAGCACGTCTTTCAATTGGTGATGCGCCTCAAACAAATCTGTAACTTCGACCCGTTAACCGGCGAGAGTGCCAAGCTCGAACAACTCATCACCGACATGGACGAGGTCGCCGCCAACGGCCGCAAGGCGATCATCTTCAGCCAGTGGGTCGAGCCGCTCGAAGTCATTGCGAAAGCCCTCGGCAAGCACAACCCGCTGCTCTACCACGGCCGCGTGCCGCAGAAGGACCGCACGCCGATCCTCGACCGCTTCAAGGCCGACCCCGACGCCCACGTCATCCTGATGACCTACGGGACCGGCAGCGTCGGCCTGAACCTCCAGTTCACGAACTACGTCTTCCTGTTCGACCGCTGGTGGAACCCCGCCGTCGAAGACCAGGCGATCAACCGCGCCCACCGCATCGGCCAACAACACCCCGTCACCGTCACGCGATTCCTGTGTGAAAGCACCATCGAGCAGCGCATCGCCGGCGTCCTCGAAGCCAAGCGCAAGGTCTTCAACGACCTGATTGCCAACGCCGAGAAGCCCGCCGCGATGCTCACGGAGGACGAGATTTTCGGCCTGTTCGACCTGAAAGCGCGGCCGAAGCGGGGGTAGGAAAATTCTAATTTCGAGTCTCCCGTAATATTCCTAGGCCGTGTGGACAGATTGTGCTGGTTATTGCAGTAAGACCATTATGGACGCCACTCGGACGAACGCCAGGAAGTTCCGGGCCGTCTTCTCGTA